>JAQTYE010000002.1:40116-44932 GCA_028749255.1 Paracoccaceae bacterium
GCGCCTTGATCCCGGCAACATGTGCGGGCATGGCCGCGCGGGCATCGGCGGCCAGCGTGGCCACGGTTTCGGCCAGCGTCTCGGGCGCGACGATCCGGTCGATCAGCCCCCAGTCACGCGCCTCTTCTGCTTCGATCTTTTGCCCGGCCATCAGAATCATCTTGGCACGCGCGGGGCCAATCAGCGCCGCCATCCGCTTCGGGTCCGAAGGCTGCGGCAAAAAGCCCAGCTTCATCACAGGATAGAAAAACTTGGCCGAGGCCACCGCAATCCGCAGATCACAGGCCAGAACCATGCCCATCGCGCCGCCCGCCAACGTGCCGTTCAGCGCCGCGATTGTCAGGCAGGGCAGCGCCGCAATCGCGCCCGACAGCCGTTCCCAGACCGGGTCCGTGGCAAGCCCGGCACGCGCCTCGTCCAGATCGGCACCGGCCGAAAACACCTTGCCCTCGCCGCGCAACACGAACACCCGCGCCTCTTCGCGCGCGGCGCGTTCGGCGATATCGGCAATCTCGCCCAGCATCGCCCGGGTCAGGGAGTTCGCCTTTTCGGGCCGGTCGATCGTTACCGTCCAAAGGCCATCGTCAATATCGAGCCGGATCATCTGCCTCTCCTGTCGCTGTCTGGTCACCCTTTCCTTACCTCCTAGCAAGCCAGCAAGCCCTTGACCATCGCCCCGCACCACGGGATGCTGCGCGCAACGATTTCAAACCGGAAGGGTGCGATGATGACTCGGTGGAAAACCGCGGGGCTGGGTGTTTGCTTTTCGCTTCTGGGAAGCACGGCGCTGTGGGCCGATGTAACTGCGGAACAGGTCTGGGACGCATGGTCACAGCAATATGCGGCCTATGGCTACAAGATGACCACGGCAGGAACCGAAAAAACCGGCGACACGCTGGTGGTCAGCGGCGTGCAGATGAAAAGCGAAACCCCTGAGGCCAGCTTTGACATGATGATCCCCGAAGTTCGGATGCGCGAACTGGGCGATGGCACTGTGGAAGTGACGGCGTCACCGGAAATCACCGCAGAAGCCGACGCCAAGCCCAATGACGCGCCGTCGATGCAAATGGCCATTGTGATCAAGCAGGCCAACGCGGTGACGATCGTGTCTGGCACGCCCGAAAACCTGTCTTATGCAGTGACCGCGCCTGAAATCGTGGTCGAGCTGGATCAAACCACCCTGGCCTCTGAAAAGAACGTGCCGGTCAAGGTCTGGGCTTCGATCTCGGGGGTTGCGGGCAAATATCTGGTGCAGAACGGCGCGGGGCAAAAGGTTAACTCCAATGTCGCGATTTCCGCGATCAAGATGACCGCCTCGGGCGCCGACCCCGAGGGCAGCGGCACCTTCACACTGGATGGCCAGATGGCTGATCTGAACCTGGAAAGCGCGATGACCATCCCCGAGGGAGTGAACCTTGAGGACATGCCCGCAGCTCTGGCGGCAGGGCTGGCGATGTCGATGAACGCGAATTACGGCGTGGCGCATTATACGATTGATGCCGAGGCCCCCGAGGGCGCAACCAAACTGGCGGGCTCTGCCCAAAACGGGCGGCTGAAGTTCGAACTCAGCCCCGTGGGGGTGGTCTATCAGGCTGCCAGCAATGGCGCGACCATGGAAATGACGTCGCCGCAGCTGCCGATGCCGCTCAGCGCGACGCTGGATCAGGTGAATGCCGATTTCGCGCTGCCGCTGTCGAAATCCGATGTTGCACAGCCCTTTACCGGCAAGATCGGCCTGGTCGGCCTGACCGTTTCCGACGAGATCTGGGGCATGTTCGACCCGACCGCGCAGCTGCCGCGCGATCCGGCCACTCTGGTCATTGACCTGACCGGCAAGATGCGCCCGACGATGGACCTGTTCTCGCCCGAAAGTGCCGCACAGTCGATGCCGCCAGTCGAGGTCGAAACGCTTGATATCAACCGCGTTCAACTGACGCTGGCGGGGGCAGACCTGACCGGGAAAGGTGCGCTGACCTTCGACAATACGATGGGGATGCCGATGCCGCTGGGCGCAATCGACCTGAAACTGGTCGGCGCGAATGGCCTGATGGACAAGCTGGTGACGATGGGCCTGATGCCGCAAGATCAGGCGATGTTCGGCCGGATGATGCTGGGGCTTTATGCCGTGCCTGCGGGCGATGATGCGATGACCTCGAAGATCGAGTTCAAAGAAGGCGGCGAAATCCTCGCCAATGGCCAGCGCATCCAGTAAGGATGCCTCAGACGCGGGGCCGCCCGGGATCAACCGGGCGGCCCTTTCATTCAGGAGTCCCCATGTCCGACACCCGTCTTTCCGATTTGACCGGCGCGCTTCTGGCGGCCGCAACCAAGGCTGGTGCGGGGGCTGCCGATGCGATTGCGGTGGATGGTCGGTCGGTGTCGATTGACGTGCGCGCAGGCGCGCTGGAACAGGCCGAACGGTCCGAGGGGGTCGAAATTGGCCTGCGGGTGTTGATCGGCGGACGTCAGGCCTGTGTTTCTGCGTCGGATATTTCGGCGCGCACGATTGCCGACATGGCCGAACGCGCCGTGGCGATGGCGCGCGAGGCGCCCGAAGACCCATATGCCGGGCTGGCCGACCCCGATCAGATCGCAACACAATGGGACATCGCCGCGCTGGAGCTGGAAGATACCAGCCCCGAACCCGCCGCCACGGCATTGGAACGCGACGCGCGCGAGGCAGAGGCCGCCGCGCTGGCCGTCGCAGGCGTGACGCAGGTGCAATCGGCCTCGGCCTCCTATTCGCGCCGGCGCTTGCATATTGCCGCAACGAACGGGTTTTCCGGGGGCTATGGCCGCAGTTCGCGCGCAGTTTCTGCCGTGGCGATCTCGGGCGAGGGCTTGTCGATGGAACGCGACTGGGCCGCCGAAAGCCGCGCCTTTCAGGCTGATCTGCCCGATGCGGCCTCGGTCGGCACCTTGGCAGGTCAGCGTGCCGTCGAACGCGCCGCGCCGCGCCGCCCGAAAACCGGGGCCTATCCGGTGCTGTTTGATGAACGCATCGCAGGAAGCCTGATCGGTCATCTGCTGGCCGCGATCAACGGCAGTGCAATCGCGCGCGGCGCCTCGTGGCTGCGCGACGGGATGGGCACGCAGGTGCTGCCCGCAGGCCTGTCGCTGATCGAAGACCCGCATCGCCCGCGGATTTCCGGCTCGCGTCCGTTTGATGCCGAAGGCCTGCCGACCGCGCGGCGCGCGATTGTCTCTGAAGGTGTGCTGCAAAGCTGGACGCTGGATCTGGCCACGGCGCGCAAACTCGGGCTGCACAGCACCGCCAGTGCGTCACGCGGAACGTCATCGCCCCCCTCGCCCAGCATTGGCAATGTCACGCTGACCCCGGGCACCGCGACCCGCGATGATCTGATCGCGCAGATGGGAACGGGGCTGTTGATCACCTCGTTCATTGGCGCCACAATCAACCCGACCACCGGCGATTATTCGCGCGGAGCATCGGGGTTCTGGGTCGAAAACGGGCAGATTGCCTATCCTGTCAACGAATGCACCGTGGCGGGGAACCTGCGCGAAATGCTGCTGCGGATCACGCCCGCCAATGATGCGCGCGCCCATCTGAGCCATCTGGTGCCCTCGTTGCTGATCGAAGGGCTGACACTTGCAGGCCAATAATTCCACGACCGATCTGCATCTGCTGACCGACGCCGCGCGGGCGGCAGGCGATATTGCGCTGCGCTATTGGCAGAAATCACCCGAGGCCTGGGATAAGGGCGCGGGCGCCGGGCCGGTTTCCGAGGCGGATCTGGCGGTCAATGCGATGCTGGAAGCCGAGCTGCGTGCGGCGCGGCCGGATTACGGCTGGCTGTCCGAAGAAAGCGCGGACACTGCCGCGCGGCTGGGCGCCGAGCGGGTGTTCATCGTCGATCCGATTGATGGCACGCGCGCATTTCTGGCCAATGAAGGTGGGTTCGCCCATGCGATTGCGGTGGCCGAGGCCGGGCGCGTTGTGGCCGGCGTGGTGCATCTGCCCGCGCTGGGGCTGACCTATACTGCGACAGTGGACGGGCCCGCGTTGCTGAACGGCGCGCCGATCATGCCGTCTTCGGCATCCGTGTTCGACGGCAGTTCGGTGCTGACCTCGCGGCTGTCCGATGACCCGCATCATTGGCTGCGCGGCATAGTGCCGGGCTATAAACGCAGCTTTCGTTCGTCGTTGGCGTGGCGGCTGTGTCTGGTGGCCGATGGGCAATTCGATGCCACGATTTCGCTGCGCCCGGCATGGGAGTGGGACATCGCAGCCGCCAGCCTGATCGCAGAGCGCGCCGGGGCGCGTGCGACAGACCGGCAAGGCGCAAGCTTGCAGTTCAACGCACCCAGCGCGCAGGCCAACGGTCTGGTTGTGGCGACCCCCGCGTTGCATGCCGAATATATCGCGCGGCTTGCACGCTGGCCCGGCACGGCCTGAGATCCGGTAAAATCCGGAGCGATCCTTACCAATTCTAAAGACTCTGCGCCTAGCGTTCCCGATAGCAAGAATTGCGTAATCGGGGGCGAATCCCATGGCGGCCTTTTGGCGTCTGATCTTTGTTGTGCTTCTGGCACTGCCGTTTTCCGCAGGCGCAGGCCATGCGCAGATGGCGACGGCGCAGCTGTCCCAGATGTGCGAAAACGCGGCGGTCGAGGCCTCGCGCCGCTCTGGCGTGCCGGTTTCGGTGCTCAAGGCAATTTCGCTGACCGAAACCGGGCGCAAGATTGATGGCGCGTTCAAGCCCTGGCCCTGGACCGTCAACATGGAAGGCGCGGGCCATTGGTTCGACACGCAAGACGCCGCGCGCGCCTATGTCTTCAAAGAATTCAAGCGTGG
>JAQTYE010000243.1 GCA_028749255.1 Paracoccaceae bacterium
CAGCAGCGCGGGATGGGTCCGGGTCGCCGCCAGCGATGACATGTTGATGATGCAGCCGACCTCTCCGGTCGTGCGGCCTTCTTTTTCGGCCTGCGAGATCATCCGCCTGGCGGTCATCTGCGACAGCCGCAGCGCGCCTTTCATGTTCTGGCTCAACATCGCATCGAGCGTATCTTCGCAAGGGTCCAGCGGGTCCGAGGGGGCAAAGGTGCGCGCCGCATTGACCAGAATGTCGATCCGTTCAAACGCATCGACGGTGGCCGACAGCAGGTTGTTCACCGTCAGCTTCTGGCACAGATCGCCCGCGAAATAGCGCGCGGGGCCGTCGGTCTTGGCCTCTTCGCCCAGTTCGGCAACCAGCTTGGCCTCGTCCATATCAGCGCACATCACCTGCGCGCCGCGTTCCAGGAAATGGCGTGCGATGGCCAAGCCGATACCATGGGCGGCGCCCGTGATGATGGCAGTTTTACCAGTGATGGAAAGCGACATGAAGGCTCCGGTCTGGGTCTGGTGTCAGGATCAGATTACGCGATTTCAACCCCGGGGGCGAGGTGCGCGGCGGCGTGACGCGGGGGCAGTCGCAGCGGGGGCCTTGCCTGCCGGGATCGGCTTGGCAGCACGGATCACCTTGAACGCACTGTCGCCGCCGATTTCCTCGATTTCGTGGAAACTGGCGCGCAGCGCATCCTCATAGGGCAGATGCCGGTTGGCCACCATGTACATCGTCCCGGACAGCGACAACATCCCCGCCGCCGCCCGAATGAACGCCGCCCCAAGCCCCGGATCGGCGGCGCGTTGCGTATGGAACGGCGGGTTCATCACGATCGCCATATACCGGGTTTCAGGCACAAATTGCGTCGCATCCGCCCAGATAAACCGCGCCCGCGGATCGGAAATATTCAATTTGGCACAGTCAAGCGCGCTATGCTCGGCTTCGATCAGATCAAGGCTGGCAACCCCCGCATGCGTCAGAACCTGAGCCGAAAGCCAGCCCCAGCCAGCCCCCAGATCGGCCACGCGACCGGGCAGCTTGGCGGGCAGGCATTCGGCCAGCAATGCCGAACCGCGATCCACCCCATCAGCGGAAAAAACGCCCGGCAACGTGCGGAACCCGGGCGCGGGCTCGCCCGCCTGCGCCGTCCAATCCGCCAGCGCGTCCGCATCGGCGGCAAAGGAAAAAATCTTGCCATGCGCCTTGGCGATGGCCGGTGATACCGGCACTCGTGCGCGCAGATCCTTCAAGATCGAATCAACCCCGTCGTGCTTGGCGCCATCGACCCAGATCGGGCCGCCCGGTGCCACCCGCGCCGCCGCCTCGGCCAAAAGCGCACGGGCCTCGGCCTTGGCGCGGGGCAAAAACACCACCGCCGCGGCGAAATCGCCGCTGGCCACGGGGACGACATCATAACCACGCGCGACAAGCGCCGCGTGATCGGGCGCGAAACCCTGAATGATCTGCAACCGCTCTTTCGGCAGATCGCTCAGATCGGTGGCAGCAATGGCGCGGTAAACGGCAATGCGGCCGCTGGCAGGCAGCGCCTCGGGTGCGTCAAGCACAAGCGACAAACGGGGATGACTCATGGCGGACCGTAGCCCTCCTTGCTGTTCGAAAAGGGGCGCGATGTCAGTCTTTTTCCATCGTGCATTGCAGCGGGTGCTGATGACGGCGCGCAAAATCCATCACCTGCGAAACCTTGGTTTCCGCCACTTCGAAGGAATAGACCCCAACCACGGCAAGGCCCTTTTTATGGACCATTAGCATGATTTCGAATGCCTTGGCATGACCAAGCCCAAAGAACCGCTCGAGGATATGCACGACGAATTCCATCGGCGTGTAGTCGTCGTTCAGCAGCATCACCTTGTACATCGGCGGGCGCTGCGTTTTCGAGCGCGTCTTCAGCGCGACGCCGGCCTCGCCATCGGCATCGTCCTTTCGGTCGGCCATCATGTGCAGGGGCTCGTGCAAGGCACTCTCTCATTTGGAATCGGGGTTTCAGTGCCGGGGAATATAGGCCCATTCGCGCATATGAAAAGGCTTTGCGAAAAGGGAATTGCTGCGCGGGCAGCTTCGGGCCAGTGTGATGCGACAGGAGGCGGGGATGACTCTGACCACAATCGGCTTCGACGCGGACGATACGCTTTGGCATAACGAGCGGTTCTTTCAGCTGACGCAGGCGCATTTTTTCAATCTTCTGGCCGCCCATGCCGCGCCCGAACATCTGGCCGAACGGCTGCTGGCGGCAGAGCGGCGCAACATCGGTCACTATGGCTACGGAGTGAAAGGGTTCACCCTGTCGATGATCGAAACCGCGATCGAGGTGAGCGAAGGCCGCGTGCCCGCCGGTGTGATTTCCGAACTGATCGCCGCCGGGCGCGAGATGCTGGCCCATCCGATCGAACTGCTGCCGCACGCCCGCACGGCCATCGAGACGCTGGCCGGGCAGTATAAACTGGTGCTGGTGACCAAGGGCGACCTGCTGGATCAGGAACGCAAGCTGGCCCAATCGGGGCTGGGCGATCTGT
>JAQTYE010000141.1 GCA_028749255.1 Paracoccaceae bacterium
GGACGTGATCTGGCGACCCGGGCCGCGCCAAAAGTGCTGAGCAATTTCCAGTTGGGGATTTATGGCTTTGCCGCGCTGATCCCGACCGGGGCGATCATCCTGGCCTTCAACGGACAGCCGAGCCTGCCCGCCATGCCAGACCTGCTGCTGATCGGCGGCGCGGTGGTCTTTGGCGTCAGCGCCTATTGGGCCCTGACCGCCGCGATGCGGATTGGCGAGGTCTCGGTGGTGACGCCGTTCCGCTATACTCGGCTGATTTTTGCACTGGTTTTGGGCGTTCTTGTCTTCGGCGAACGTCCCGATCTGGCGACATTGGCGGGGGCCGGGCTGATTATCGCCAGCGGTATTTATACGCTGTTGCGCGGCGCGGCGCGGCGCAGATAGGGGCCTTGCCCCCGGCCTTAACCGCCCGGCGGGCGGTCCAGCTCGAAGGTCTCGCGCTGGGTCGCGTAATCCTTATAGCCCAGCCGGGTCAGCCGGTCGGGCGGGGCGTAGCGCCCGTCTTGCAGGCAATCGGGGCGGATATGCACGCCGGTAACCTCGCCGTGGATCAGGAAATTATGCGCGCCCAGCAGCGGGATCACCTGCACCAGGCGGCATTCCAGACTGGCAGGCGCGGCGGCCACGCGCGGGCAGTCGATGGTTTCGCAGGGGGCCTTCCCGATCCCTGCAGCGGCGAATTCATCCTCACCCGCCGCCAGCGGCGCCGAGGTCGCATTCATCGCGCCGATCAGCGCCTCGGTCGTCAGGTTGACGCAAAACACCCCCGTTTCGCGGATCTGTGCCAGCGTGTCTTTGGTGTCGCCCCGATCAGGCTTGGCCGAGGTCGAGGCGAACACCAGTTGTGGCGGCGTGTAGGCGACTGGGTTGAAAAACGAATAGGGCGCCAGATTGTCGCCCAGGCTGCTGCGGGTCGAAACCCAGGCGATCGGACGCGGCGCCACGATGGCGTTGAACGGATTATGCGGCAGGCCGTGGCCATCTTCGGGGCGGTAGAACATCGCGGCTCCTTTGATTTGAACCTGACATTAACGCGTGTTAGGCGCGTTTTGCGAGGGATTCGCGGGGGATGGGCGCCGATGTATCAGCTTGAGGAAGAGACCGAGGCCGACTGGTGGGAGGTTGAGGCGCTCTATGACCTGTGCTTTGCGCCCGGGCGCACGGCGCTGTCCTCGTATCGGCTGCGCGAGGGTGTCGAGAAGGTGCATCCCTTGTGCCTGGTTCTGCGCGAAGATGGCGTTCTGGCTGCCGTGATCCGCTATTGGCCGGTCATGGTGGGCGGCAAGCGGGTGTTGTTGCTGGGCCCCGTTGCCGTTCACCCGACCCGGCAGGGCGAGGGGCTGGGCGGTATTCTGATGCATGAAAGTCTGGCCGAGGCCCGGCGTCTGGGCTGGGAGCGGGTGCTGCTGGTGGGCGATGCGCCCTATTACAACCGGTTCGGTTTTGAAAAGCTGGACGGTGTCATCATGCCGCCGCCGACCAACCCCGACCGGGTTCTGGGGCTGGAATTACAGCCCGGCGCCTGGGACGGGGTGCGCGGTGAGGTCGAGAAGATCAGCGAAAAAGCCGCGCGCTGATCTGGTGTGCCGCGCGTCGCTCCCCATATGATGAGCAAAAGGGAGGCCGCCATGACGCCTGAAATTCTGTTGCCGGTCAGTGACCCGACCGTTTTGTCCGAACTGGATGCGTTGGCCAAACGCCACCGGGCGGCCTCGGGCGTGGGGATGCAGGTGCTGGCCTTCGTCGGCGGCTCGGCTGAGGGGTTGCTGGGCAAGCTGCCGGCGGGCGTGCGCGACGGGCTGGAGGGGGCGACGGGGCGCGCGCTGGAAACCGCATTGACGGCGGCGGGGCGGTCGCGCGGTGTGGTGTCGGATCGGGCCGATTGGGTCAATACCGCGCTGACCACGGCGATGGGCGTGGCGGGGGGCTTGGGCGGTCTGCCCGGGGCGCTGGCCGAGTTGCCCTTTACCGTGACCATGCTGCTGCGCGCGATTCAGGGGATCGCGGCCGAGCACGGGTTCGATCCCGCCTCGGACGAGGTCCGCGTCGAATGTCTGCGGGTGTTTGCCAGTGCCGGGCCGCTGGCGCAGGACGATGGCACAGACATGGGGTTTCTGGCGGCCAAGGTCACGATCACAGGGCCTGCGCTCAATGGGCTGATCGCCCGGGTCGCGCCGCGCTTTGCTGCCGTTCTGGGGCAGAAACTGGCCGCCCAGGCCGCGCCGGTTCTGGGGGCCGTGGCAGGGGCTGCGGTGAATTACACCTTCACCAGCTATTATCAGGAAATCGCCCGGGTGCATTTTGGGCTGAAACGTCTGGCGCGGGACAGTGGCGAGGACGAAGGGCTGTTGCGCGAGGAACTGGTCGCGCGGATCGTCAAGAAACCCTGACCCCGCGCCGCGGGGCCAAGGCCTGACTTATTGGTTTGCATCCGCTGCGGGGGGCGGGGTTTCCGCCGGGGCGCCCGGTGCGGCGTCTGCCGGGGCCTCTTCGGTCAGGGTGTTTTCCGACCAGGTGCCCGAGGCGACCTCGCCGGTCTTGTACCGCATGACGCCTTTGCCCTGACGTTTGCCCTGCACGAACATGCCTTCGTAGACATCGCCATTGGCATAGGTCGCCACGCCTGCGCCGTCGATCTCGCCGTTGCGCCAACCACCTTGATAGGTGAACCCATCGGGCATGGTGATGCGGCCCTGGCCTGCGCGCTGCCCGGCCTCGAAGGTGCCGTCATAGACGGTCCCATCGGCATAGGTCGCGCGGCCTTGGCCGTGGCGCTGACCATCCGCCCAGTCGCCGTCATAGACATAGCCGTCGGGGTAGGTCATGCGCCCCTTGCCGTGGTTGCGCGCCGACAGGAACTGCCCCTCATAGACCAGCCCGTTGGCGTATTTCGCAATGCCCGTGCCCTCGATCACGCCCGCGACCCAGTCGCCCTCATAGCTCGATCCATCGGGATAGACGATCTTGCCGCGCCCTTCGGGCAGGTCGTTCATGAATTGCCCGGTGTAAACCGAGCCATCGGGATAGGTCACCGTGCCCATCCCCTCGATCCGGCCGCTCGACCAGTCGCCGTCATAAATATAACCGTCGGTGCCGCGGAAAATTCCTTTGCCGTGGCGCTGATCAAGGATGAATCCACCCTCGTAAATATCGCCATTGGCATAGATTACCTTGCCATGACCCTGCCGCTTGCCCGCGACCATCTCGCCTTCGTACACGTCGCCATTGGCCTGCTGCAGCCGCCCGGCGCCATTCATCTGGCCTTCCTGCCAGCCGCCCTGATAGGTCAGCCCATCGGCCATGGTCAGCGTGCCCTGACCCGCGCGCAGCCCCGCCAGCATGTCGCCTTCATAGACCGCGCCATCGGGATAGGTGATCGTGCCGCGGCCCTGTTTCACGCCGCCGACCCAGTCGCCATCGTAGCGATAGCCATCCGCGCCGGTCAGCACGCCCTTGCCATCATGCAACGCGTTCTTGAAGCTGCCCGTGTAGGTGGTGCCATTGGCATATTTCGCCACGCCTTCGCCCGTGATCTGACCCGCGACCCAGTCGCCCTCGTAGGTGCCGCCATCGGCAAAGACGATCTTGCCCTTGCCATTGGGTTCGCCCTTGGCAAACTGCCCCTCATAGACCGAGCCATTGGGGAACCGCGCACGGCCCTGGCCCAGGATCTGGCCCATTACCCAGTCGCCTTCGTATTCATAGCCCGAGGGCAGCCGATAGGTGCCACGGCCATGCTGCTTGCCGTCCTTGAACGTGCCCTCGTACAGCCCGCCGTCTTCGTATTGCTTGGTCACGATGTCCTGCGCAAAGCCCGGTCCGCCAGACATCCCCAGCCCCGTCAGCGCCAAGGCCAGCGCCGCTGCCCGAAATTGACCGTTCATGCCCGAAATGCGCACCATGCTGTGTTCCCTGTCTCGTGGCCCTGCGGTTGGCTCCGCCTCAGGCGCGGCCAGACTAAAGCCCACACGCCCCCGAGACAAGCACCCGAGGCGGCAGGGTGTCTGCGCGCCGCGTCACCTCGCGGCTTTTTGCGCGCGGGCGCTTTCAACCCGCCCGATCTGCGGCTAAATCTGGGGGGACCGCGCAAAAGGATCGTGCCATGGCCGACAAATTCCGCCTGACCCTTGCCCAGCTGAATGCCACGGTGGGGGCCTTCGCCGCCAATGCCGACAAGGCGCTGGCAGCATGGGCGCAGGGCCGGGCTGCAGGGGCCGATATGGTGGCGCTGCCCGAAATGTTTCTGACCGGCTATCAGACGCAGGATCTGGTGCTGAAACCCGCCTTCGTGGCTGACGCGATGGCCGCGATTGACACGCTGGCGGCGCAGATCACCGATGGCCCCGCGCTGGGGATCGGCGCGCCCTATTGGGACGAGACCGGGCATTACAATGCCTATTATGTGCTGCAAAATAGCCGGGTCGTGGCGCGGCTGTTGAAACATCACCTGCCGCATGACGATGTGTTCGACGAAATGCGGCTGTTCGATTCTGGCCCGATTTCAGGGCCTTACCGGATCGGACCGCTGCGCATCGGCACGCCCGTGTGCGAAGACGCCTGGCACCCCGACGTGGCCGAGACCCTGGCCGAAACCGGGGCCGAGATCTTGCTGGTGCCCAATGGCTCGCCCTACCGGCGCGGCAAGCTGGACCTGCGGATGAATGTGACCGTGGCGCGCGTGGTCGAAACCGGACTGCCGCTGGTCTATCTGAACATGGTCGGCGGGCAGGACGATCAGCTGTTCGATGGCGCCAGTTTCGTGCTGAACCCGCATGGCGAACTGGCGGTGCAGATGGCGGCGTTCGACGAGCAGATCGAACATGTCGATTTCGAACGCGGGCCGGACGGCTGGCGCGCGCTGCCCGGGGGCTGCGTGGCCCAGCCTGATGATTGGGAGCAGGACTATCGCGCGATGGTGATGGGCCTGCATGATTATCTGGCGAAATCGGGGTTTTCCAAGGTGGTGCTGGGCCTGTCCGGCGGGATCGATTCGGCGCTGGTGGCGGTGATTGCCGCCGATGCGCTGGGGCCGGACAATGTGCATTGCGTGATGCTGCCCTCGGAATATACCTCGCAAGGCTCGCTGGATGACGCCGCCGATATCGCCACCCGGTTGGGGGCGCGGCTCGATACCGTCAGCATCGAAGGCGCGCGCGATGCGGTCGAGGGCGCGCTGGCGCATCTGATGGTGGGCACCAAGCCCGACGTGACCGAGGAAAACATCCAGTCCCGGCTGCGTGGCGTGATGTTGATGGCGCTGTCAAACAAGTTCGGCGCGATGTTGCTGACGACGGGTAATAAATCCGAAGTGGCGGTGGGCTATTGCACGATTTACGGCGACATGTCGGGCGGGTATAACCCGCTGAAAGACCTGTATAAAACCCGCGTTTTCGAAACTTGCCGCTGGCGCAATGCCAACCATCGCCCGTGGATGCATGCCCCCGCGGGCGAGATCATCCCGCCCGCCATCATCGACAAACCGCCCTCGGCCGAACTGCGCCCCGACCAGAAGGACCAAGACAGCCTGCCGCCCTATGAGGTGCTGGATGCGATCCTTGAGCGGCTGGTCGAAGGCGATCAGTCGGTGGCCGAGATCGTCGCCGCGGGGTTCGACCGTGCGACGGTGAAGCGGATCGAGCATCTGCTCTATATCTCGGAATGGAAACGGTTCCAGTCGGCGCCCGGACCGCGGCTGACGACGCGGGCGTTCTGGCTGGATCGGCGCTATCCGATGGTCAATCGCTGGCGCGATCAACGCTGACCGGGCAGGGGCGCCGCCCTTTCTTGCCTTTGGCCAATATCCGGGGGGGCAGCGGGGGCAGGGCCCCCTTCTGTCAGATCTCTTCCAGCGTGCAGCTGCGCAACAGATGTTTGACCGCGCGTTCGGTGCACAAATCGGTGGCGGGGGTCATCACCGCCGCCGCCGCCGCCGAAGACCCCCAACGCAGTGCCTCGGGTTGTGGCAGGCCGCGCCCGCGCGCCAGCACGAAGGCCGCAACGAAACTGTCGCCCGCCCCAACCTTGGAAACCACCTTGTCCGGCACCGCTTGCGCGACCCAACGCGCCTGATCGGTGGCCAGCACATTGCCATCGGCGCCACGCGCGACGATCACCGCATGGGCCAGTCCACGCCGCACCAGACTTTGCGCGAAATCGGCGCTGTCCTTGCGGGTTGGCAGGGGGTGCCCTGCCAGATCTTCGGCCTCCAGATCGTCCATCCGTAGCACATCGGCGGGCTTGGCCCCTGCTTCAAGCAACCGGTGCAGCGCCTTGCCCGAGGTGTCGAGGAAGAACCGCGCGCGGGTGCGGGCAATCCGGGTTGCCAGCCGCGCGGGGAAATCGTCGGGCACGCCGGGCGGCTGGCTGCCCGACAGCACGACGATGCCGTTTTCGGGGGCGGCCTTGCCGATACGCTCCAGCACCTTGGTGACGTCGCGGGGCGACCAGTCGGGGCCGGGCATGACAAAGCGGTATTGTTCGCCGGTGGCGTCGTCAGTCACCGTCAGGCTCTGGCGGGTTTCGCCGGGGGCGGGGAAAGGCGACAGGCCGATGCCCTGTTCGGCCAGCAGGTGCATCACCATATCGCCGGTGGGCCCGCCCAGTGCCACAAAGGCGGTGGAATGCCCGCCAAGGGCCGAAATCGCGCGGCTGACATTGATGCCGCCGCCGCCGGGGTCGGTTTGGGGGCGTGAGCAACGCAGCTTGCGTTCAGGGGCGACGTGATCGGCACTGATCGACAGATCGACCGTGGGATTGAGCGTAATGGTCAGGATCGCTGTCATGGGACTTTCGGAATGCACGTTCGGGCCCCCAAGCTTCGCAGGCCGGGGCCTGTGATCCAAGAGGAGAAACTGATCTTTCAGCGTTCAAATGCGAAATGCTCAAAAAGTGATCGGGATCGGGGCCTGAAATGATTTCCGCCGTGAACAACCTGTGCTGCGCCTTGCACGCGGGGTTGCGACCGAATGGCCGATTGCTCTGGCAGGTGGTGGCATCGTAACCTGCGGGCACAGACACGCGGGACAGATCAGGACCTATGCGCGCGCGCAAAACCTTTGCCACTTGCCTCCGGGCCCTGAGCGTTGCTCGGGCGCTTGCCGTGGTGGCGATGCTGCTGCAAGCCATACTGTATGCCGAACATCTTGGGGCCAGTGCGGTTGCGGGGACTGCCCCGGCAGGGGCGCGGCTGGGCTTCTTGCAGATCTGCACCGGCGAAGGTGTGGTCTGGATGCCGGTCGGGGATGGTGTGGACGCCGAGCGCGTGCCGCAAACCAGCACACATTCCACCTGCCCGATCTGCACCAGCCCCGGCGTCTGTGGCTTTGATGTGCCGCTGGCCAGTGCCGTGGCGGCCATTCGTCCGGTGGTTTTCACACCTGCCGCGCGTCACACCGAGCAGCGCGCGCCTGTCCTTTTATGGCTGGCGGGTCTTGGCCAGATCCGCGCACCCCCGGCCGCTTTCCTGACTGACCGGGCCGTTCGGGCATAACGCCCAGGCCTGCTTCCCCCCACATTGTCGCCAAAGCCCCCGCGTCATTGCTGACTGTGCGGCCTCGGCTGGCCCTTTTAGGAAAGAGACCCCAATGAAACGTCGTAATTTTCTTCTGACCACCTCGACCGGCATGCTGTTTGCGGCGGCGGGCACTGCGCAGGCGCAGGAAAAAATGGTCATGCCCTGGGACTGGACCAATGAAAACGGTCTTGCCCGGTTTTTGAAAACCGATCCGAACCCGCTGGACAACGAGTTCGAGAAATACCCGCGCTGTCCCTATTGTGGCATGGTGCGCAAGATGTTCAGCCAGACGCGCCACCTGATCGTGTACGAAGATGACACGGTGGATGGCACATGTTCGCTGCATTGCGCCGCGATCAGCCTGTCGCTGAACCTCGATCGCGGGCCGAAGACGATCTATGCGGGCGACGCGGGCGCCGAGGCCGAAGTCAAGCCGTTGGTCGATGCCGAGCAGGCGGTCTATGTGATCGACCCGGCCAAGCCCGGCACGATGACGGCGGTGTCGAAATACGCCTACGCCGACAAGGCCAAGGCCGAAGCGGCGGCGGTCGCAGGGGCCGAGATGGTCGATTTCAGCGGCGCCTTGGTGCGCACCTATGCCGATATGGCGCAGGACACCATCAACATCCGCGCCCGCCGCGCCGAGCGTCGCGCCCGCGCCGGGAACTGAGGCTGCGCGCCTCTGGCCTGTCCCGATCCTGTATCGGGGCGGGCGCAACCGATAGGAGAAAGCCGATGTGCGACCATTCCACCTGCACCGCCGCGCCGCGCCTTGGTCGGCGAAAGTTTCTGGCAGCACTGCCGTTGACCTTGGCTGCGCTGTCTTTGAGCGCCGTGCCGCGCCCCGCGCGCGCCGACGCCCCGCCCGTTGATCTGCCGCCGCCCGGGCCGCGCGATACCTGCCCGGTCTGCGGTATGTTTGTGGCGAAATATCCCGAATGGGTCGCCACCATCCTGTTTGTCGATGGCACGGCGGTGCATTTCGATGGCGCCAAGGATTTCTTCAAATATCTGCGTGACATGGAAAAATACGCCCCCGACCGCAGCCCCGATCAGATCGCGGGTATGGGGGTGACGGAATATTACGGGCTGGCGCGGGTCGATGCGCGCGCGGCGCTGTATAGTGTCGGCTCGGATGTGCTGGGCCCGATGGGGCACGAACTGGTGCCGCTGGCCAATGACGCCGATGCTGCGGATTTCACCCGCGATCACAAGGGGCGCAAATTGCTGGCGTTTGACGCGGTGGCCTTGCCGCTGCTGGCCGATCTGGATCAGGGGCGCTTTGAATGATCCACGCTGCGGGGATCCGGCGCAGCAGCGTGGCTTTCGCGCTGATCGGCGCGCTGGCGCTGATGCTGACGCTGGAGGCGGCGCATGCCGTCTGGCGCGCCCCCGCCGAGGCCCGGCGGATCGCGGCCTCGGCTGAACTGGTGCGCCCGCTGGGGTTGACCGACCTGGCGCTGTTTACCGAGGCGAGGTCCGCCCCCCACCCCGCGCTGGCCGACCTGCACGCGGCCTTTCAGGATAACCCGATGTCTTTTGAACATTTCCCTTCCGGCAGTTTCGTGCCGTTGCCCACCGCACGGCCCGCCAGCGCACTGGGATTTTCTGCAGCCGAGGTGGCCCGATGACCCCATTTCTGCGCCGTCAGCGCGCGCTGGCCGATTACACCCTGGCCGCGCTGGCCCGGCGCCGGGGCAAGAACCTGGCGCTGGTGGTGATTTTCTCGGTCATCGTGTTTGTCGTGGCCTCGGCGATGCTGTTTTCGCAGGCCTTGCAACGCGAGGCCGATCTGGTTCTGGCCGAGGCGCCCGAGTTGATTGTGCAACAGCTGGTGCTGGGGCGGCAGGATCTGATCCCCGAGGCGGAAATCGCCAAGCTGGCCGCCATTCGCGGTGTGACGGCGGCCAAGGGGCGGCTGTGGGGCTATTTCTATGACCGGATCAGCGGCGCGAATTATACGGTGATGGTGCCTGATGATCCCGCGCTGACGCCCGCGCCCGGAACGGTGGCGGTGGGCGAGGGCATTCCGCGTGCGCGTGGGTTCACCTTTGCGCAGGCACCGCTGTTCCTGAGCCGCTGGCCCGGCGAATTGCAGAAATTCACCGTGGCGCGCACTTTCGGGTCGGACTCGGCGCTGGTTTCAACCGATCTGGTGCTGATGGCAGAGGCCGATTTCAGGCGCTTTTTCGATGTGCCGCCCGGGGTTTACACCGATATCGCGGTGTCCATCCGCAATCCGCGCGAGATTGCCACCATTGTGGACAAGGCTACCCGGGTGATGCCCGCCGCGCGGTTCGTGACCCGCGACGACATCGCGCGCACTTATCAAAAACTTTTTTCCTGGCGCGAAGGCCTGCTGGTGGCGCTGGCTGGTGCGGCGATTTTGGCCTTCGCGATCTTTGCCGCCGAAAAAGCCTCG
>JAQTYE010000003.1 GCA_028749255.1 Paracoccaceae bacterium
TCGGAAAACGCCGCCGTCAACCGCATGTGCGGCGTGGTGCCCCGTTCGCGCGACAGCGCCTCGAACCGCGCCGTCGCGCGTTCCATCGCGCATTTCGGATCGCCCTCCAGCCCCGCATCCAGCGCTACCAGAAACAACGCCTCACTGTCCGTCGCCCCTTTGCGGTGCGGATACAGCCCGTCGGAAATCATCATCTCGGCATCGCGGCGGAACAGGTCATAGCCGCCGATCTGGCCGTTGTGCATGAAACTCCAATGCCCGACGACAAAGGGATGGCAGTTGTTGCGCGAGGTGGCGGTGCCGGTCGAGGCCCGCACATGCGCCAGAAACAACCCAGATTTCACCTGCGCGGTCAAAGATTTGAGGTTCGGGTCCGACCAGGCGGGCATGACATCGCGATACAGCCCCGGGGTGCGCCGTTCACCATACCACGCCAGACCAAAGCCGTCAGCATTGATCGCCGTGTGGCATTGCGTGGCACAATGGCTTTGATGGATCAGCGAATGGCCGGGGCGGCTGATGATCTCATCCAGGAAAATCGGTTCCCCGATATAGGCGGCCCAACGGCACATGTATCGCCCCCATCGCGGCCTGTGATGACCGCAGTCCAGATGCTCCGCCCCAAGATCAGGTTAACAACCCCGGGGCGGTGCGCCAAGTCATTCCATCGCTTCGACGATCACCAGATCGCGCTCCGACGCGCCTTTGGCATGGGCCAGCGCCGCCTGATAGGCCGGGCCGCGATAGCAGGCCTCGGCGGCCTCCAGGCTCGGGAACCAGGCCAGCACATTGCGCGCCCGGTCATTGCCTTCCAGCTGCACATAGCGCGCGCCACGGGCCAGGAATTTGCCGCCCGCCGCGGCAATCGCCGGGCCCGCCAGTTCGGCATATTTGCCATAGGCTTCGGCATCCAGAACGGTCACATGGGCAATCCAATAGGCTCCGGGCATCAAAGTTCTCCTGCAATCACGGCCTTGACGGCGGAGACCGCCTCATCAGCCTTCGACGGATCGGCCCCGCCCGCCTGCGCCATATCGGGGCGGCCCCCGCCACCCTTGCCGCCAAGCGCGGCCGCTGCGGCCTTGACCATATCGACCGCGCTGATTTTATCGGTGCAATCCGCCGTCACGCCTGCGGCCACCGCCGCCTTGCCGCCGGTATCGGCCACAACCAGCACCGCGCCAGAGCCAACCTGCGCCTTCAGCGCATCGACCAACGCTGGCAGATCCTTTCCGGAAACCCCGGAAACCACTTGAGCAATGAACTTCAAGCCGTTGATTTCAATCGCTTCCGGTCCACCTGCCGCACCGCCGCCCATGGCCAGTTCACGCCGCAACTGCGCCACTTCATTGGCCAGTTGCTTGCGCTCTTCGGCCAGTGCCTTGACCCGGTCCGCCACTTCGGCGGGCGTGGTTTTCAGCACCGCCGCCGCCTCGGCCAGACGGGCATTTTGCGCGTTCAGATAGTCCAGCGCGACTTGCCCGGTCAGCGCCTCGAACCGGCGCACGCCCGCACTCGACGCGCTATCCCCCAGCGCCACGAAAGCGCCAATGTCGCCGGTGCGCTTCACATGGGTGCCACCGCACAGTTCCAGGCTGTAGGTCTTGCCATCCGCGCCCTTGCCCGACCCGAGCAGCGTGCCCATCGACACGACCCGCACCTCATCGCCGTATTTTTCACCAAACAGCGCCTGCGCCCCGATGGCACGCGCGTCGTCCGGCGTCATGATCCGGGTGTCAACCGCGGTATTTTGGCGAATGAATTCATTCACTTCGGCTTCCACCTGCGCCAGTTCGGCGGGCTCCATCGCCTTAGAATGGCTGAAGTCGAACCGCAGACGATCCTCGGCATTCAGGCTGCCCTTTTGCGCGACATGATCGCCCAGGGCACGGCGCAGCGCCTCGTGCAGCAGGTGCGTGGCCGAGTGGTTGGCGCGGATCGCGCTGCGGCGGGCATGGTCCACCTCCAACCGCGCGGGCTGGCCCGCCGAAATCACGCCCATCGTCACCTCGGCGAGATGAATGAAGACGCCTGCGACCTTCTTCGTGTCGGTCACGCGGGCCTCGCCGGTTTCGGTGCGAATGATGCCCTGATCGCCGACCTGACCACCGGATTCCGCATAAAACGGCGTCTGGTTCACCACGATTGACACCGCGCCCTTGGCCTCGGTCGCAGCGACACCGTCAACAACCAACGCCACGATTTGCGCTTCGGCGGTTTCGGTATCATAGCCCAAAAACTCGGTAACACCTTTTTTTTCGGCGATATCATACCAGATCGTCGCATCTTTTGCCTCGCCCGAACCAGACCAGCTGGCGCGCGCCTTGGCCTTTTGCTCGGCCATCGCCGCATCAAATCCTTCGGTTTCCACGGCCCGGCCCTTTTCGCGCAGCGCATCCTGCGTCAGGTCCAGCGGGAAGCCGAACGTGTCATACAGCTTGAATGCGGCCGCACCCGGCAGTGCCGCGCCTTCGGGCAGGTTGGCCAGCTCGTCATCCAGCAGCTTCAGCCCGCGATCTAGCGTCTGCTTGAAGCGGGTTTCCTCGAGCTTCAGCGTCTCTTCGATCAGCGCCTGCGCACGACCGAGTTCGGGGTATGCGGCGCCCATCTGACGCACCAGCGCGGGCACCAATTTATACATCACCGGGTCTTTTGCACCCAACATATGCGCATGGCGCATCGCGCGGCGCATGATCCGACGCAGCACATAACCGCGACCCTCGTTCGAGGGCATCACCCCGTCGGCCAGCAGGAAGGAGGTCGAGCGCAGGTGATCCGCGATCACGCGATGATGCACCTTGCCCGGGCCGTCCGGGTCGTTGCTGGTCGCATGGGCCGAGGCCTCGATCAGCGCGCGCATCAGGTCGGTGTCGTAGTTGTCATGCTTGCCCTGCAACAGCGCGCCGATCCGTTCCAGCCCCATCCCGGTGTCGATCGACTGCATGTCCAGATCGCGCTTGCTGCCATCTTCGAACTGCTCGAACTGCATGAACACAAGGTTCCAGATTTCGATGAAGCGGTCGCCGTCTTCGTCTTTCGATCCGGGCGGCCCGCCCCAGATGTGATCGCCGTGATCAAAGAAAATCTCGGTGCAGGGGCCACAGGGCCCGGTCGGCCCCATCATCCAGAAGTTGTCGTTGGTCGGAATGCGGATGATCTTGTCATCGCTCAGCCCCGCGACCTTCTTCCAGATGTTCGCCGCTTCGTCATCGGTGTGATAGACCGTGACCAGCAACTTGTCCTTCGGAATCCCGAAATCCTTGGTCAGCAATTCCCACGCGAAGGGGATCGCATCCGATTTGAAATAATCGCCAAAGCTGAAATTGCCCAGCATTTCAAAGAACGTATGGTGGCGCGCAGTGTAGCCGACGTTATCCAGATCGTTGTGCTTGCCGCCCGCGCGCACGCATTTCTGCGCCGAGGTGGCACGGACGTAGTCACGTTTTTCAACGCCGGTGAAGCAGTTCTTGAACTGCACCATGCCGGAGTTGGCAAACATCAGCGTCGGGTCGTTGCGCGGAACCAGCGGAGAGCTGTCCACGATGCGGTGACCGTTGCGCTCGAAAAAGTTCAGGAAGGTAGAGCGGATATCGTTCAGGCTGGGCATGTGATTGGGGCCTTTTCGCGGATTTCTCCCCGTTTAGCGCCCGGCCCCGCCCCTGTCGAGTGCGCAAAAGCGGCCGGGCCTGCGCCCGACCGCCTTCAATGGCCCGTTCTAGGCCTCACTCTTCGGTGAGAGTGTCTTCTTCGCCCGCCACACCGAATTCAAGGCCGTGGCTTGCCCGGATCTTGTCTTCGATTTCATAGGCCATGTCGGGGTGATCGCGCAGGAATTGCTTGGCATTCTCACGCCCCTGCCCGATGCGCTCGTCGCCATAGGAATACCAGGCGCCAGATTTATCGACTACGCTCGCCTTGACGCCCAGGTCGATCAACTCGCCGACCTTGGAAATCCCTTCGCCATACATGATGTCGAATTCGACCTGCCGGAACGGCGGCGCAACCTTGTTCTTCACCACTTTCACGCGGGTCTGGTTGCCCACCACTTCGTCGCGGTCCTTGATCGCGCCGATCCGGCGGATGTCCAGACGGACCGAAGCATAGAATTTCAACGCGTTGCCCCCCGACGTGGTTTCCGGGCTGCCAAACAGCACACCGATCTTCATGCGGATCTGGTTGATGAAGATCACCATGCAGTTGCTGCGCCCGATAGAGGCGGTCAGCTTGCGCATCGCCTGAGACATCAGACGGGCCTGGGCGCCGACAGTGGCATCCCCCATATCCCCCTCGATCTCGGCCTTCGGCGTCAGCGCCGCGACCGAGTCGACCACGACCATGCTGACCGCGCCCGAACGCACCAGCGTATCGACGATCTCCAGCGCCTGTTCGCCCGTATCGGGTTGCGAAATCAACAACTCATCCAGGTTAACACCCAGCTTTTTTGCATAAAGCGGGTCGAGCGCATGTTCCGCATCGACAAAGGCGCAAACCCCGCCTTTTTTCTGCTCTTCAGCAATCGCATGCAGCGTCAGCGTGGTCTTGCCCGAGCTTTCCGGCCCGTAGATCTCGATGATCCGGCCCTTCGGCAGCCCCCCGATCCCCAGCGCAATATCCAGCCCCAAAGACCCGGTCGAAGTCGACTCGATCTCGGTCGCCGGGTTGTCCTTGCCCAGCTTCATGATCGAGCCCTTGCCGAATTGCCGCTCGATCTGTGCCAGCGCGGATTCCAGCGCCTTTTGCTTGTCTGCCTTGCTCTTGTCATTCATCTCGAAAAGGCCCGCCGTTGCCATGGTTCACTTCCTTATCCCATAGCGCAGGACGATCAGCAATCGCCGCTTTCCCGCGCAAGATGTTCACCCTTTGATCTTAATTGTATATGAGCACAAAAACAGAACGCATCAACTAAATTCGTCATGAATACATTGCAAGAGATTGGTTAAAGAGTGGTTTACCTCAACCGGGCATCACTTTATTCAGAACCAAACGTCTATGAGGGCAGGATGCTGATTTTCTGGGAGCAGCGGCTGGTTTTTCTGGCCACACCGAAAGCCGGATCGTCGGCGGTCGAGGCCGCGCTGGAGCCATTGGCGGCAGTGGCCATGCAACGCCCGGACGACCTTAAACACATGAATGCACAGGATTATCACCGTCACATCGCGCCCTATCTGACGGCCCGCACCGGCACGCAGTTTTCGACCGTTGCCCTGATGCGTGAACCGATCGGGTGGCTGCGGTCATGGTATCGGTTTCGACTGCGCGACGATGCGGACACCCCGGGCCACCCGATGCGCGGAAAAAATTTCGACGCGTTCGCCCGCGATTTTGCCTCGGATAGCCCGCCTGCTCACGCCAATATCGGCAGCCAGTCGGCGATTCTGACCGGGCCAGACGGCGCGCCACTGATTGACCGGATTTTCCGCTACGAAAATATCGACGCCTTTGTGCATTTTCTTGAAGATCGGCTTGACTGCGCGATCACCTTGCCGCGCGTGAACGTGCCGCCCGCGGTGGATGTGCAGCTTTCGGCGGATACCGAAGCGCAACTACAAGAGGTTATGGCGGCGGATTTTGCATTGTACAGAACGCTGAGCTAAGCGCTGCAAACCGATACGCAGGCCCTCATCGGAGGGCCGCACGCCTCCCTCAAGTCAGGGAATTTTATTTTGGACCGTTGCAGTCAGCTCACTCAACGAGAAGGGTTTGGGCAGAAATACCGAATTGGGCACTGGTGGGCGGCCATCATTGAACACGTCCTCGGCATAGCCTGAAACGAAAACAACCGCCGTGTTGGGCCGCGCCTTCAGCGCCTCTGCCACCCAGGTTGGCCCGTCCATTCCCGGCATGATCACATCGGTGACGAACACATCAACCTTCAGCGTTTCGTCCTCCAGAATGCGCAATGCCTCTTCGGCGCAATCGGCTTCGAACACCGTATAACCGCGCAGTTTGAGCGCGCGCGAGGCAAAAGCCCGCACCGGCGCCTCATCCTCGACCAGTAGCACTGTCGCAGTACCGGTCCGGGCGGACTGGTCGATCGACGGTTGCGGCTCAGGCTCACCTTCGGGTTCGCTCACATGGTCATGCGCGGGCAGATAGATCGTGAAACTGGTGCCAGACCCCAGCACAGAGTCGCAAAAAATATAGCCCCCGGTTTGCTTGATGATCCCATAGGCGGTGGACAGGCCCAGTCCGGTGCCTTCGCCTGCCCGTTTCGTCGTATAGAACGGCTCAAAAATCTTGCTGATCTTGTCTGGCGCAATCCCTGTGCCTTCGTCGGTGACTTTGACCATCACATAATCGCCCTTGGGCACGGCCACGCGATCCCGGCGCAAATCCTCCAGCAGCGTTACCCCTTCGGTCTCGATCTTGATCTCGCCGCCACCGGGCATCGCATCACGCGCATTCACCACAAGGTTCATGATCACCTGTTCCAACTGCCGCTTGTCGGCACGGATCGGGCGCAGATCGGGCGCATGAGACAGGCTCAAGCGCACCTTTTCCCCCACCAGACGGTTCAGCAGATGAGTCAGATCCGACAGCGTATCGCGCAGATCAATGACCCGTGGCTTCAGCGTCTGCTTGCGCGAAAACGCCAGCAATTGCCCGACCAGCGAGGCCGCCCGATTGGCGTTCTGACTGATCTGATCCAGGTCGGCATAATCCGGGTCACCCTTGTCATGGCGCAACATCAACAGATCGCAGTGGCCCGAGATTGCGGTTAGCAAGTTGTTGAAATCATGGGCAACCCCCCCTGCAAGCTGGCCGATCGCCTGCATCTTCTGGCTTTGCACGAACTGCGCCTCAAGGGTTTTCAGCTGTGTTGCATCTGACAGAACAGCGATCAACCCGGCACGCCCTTCATCGACAAATCGGCTCAGCGCAACCTGCAAGAACACCTCTCTGTCGCCGCGACGGGCGCGCAGGACCTCGGGGCGTCGCTCAGTCCGTCCCGCCAGCGCATCGGCCACCCAGTCATTGACCGGCCGCCCAAGCCCTTCGAACAGATCGGCAAGCCGCGTCTCGGGCACAATCTGCCCCATCAACCCGCGGGCGGCCCTGTTCACCGCCAACACCCGCCCGTCGCCTGCCAATCGCATCAATGCCACCGGTAAGGATTCAAACGAAGCCGGGTCATGTGCCGTGCGGGCCCCCGCGGTCATCGGCAGCAGATAAATCTCGTTGCGCCCGCCTGCCCCTTCCAACTCCGCCACGACACATCGCAGAGGGCCGTTGGTGGTGGCAATTTCGTGCTCCTCGCCCGAGCGTAACGGCAATTCCGCGAAAATCCGGTCCAGCGTGCGCACCCGTTCACCGACAATCCGGCGCAGCGCCTCGTTCATGAACAAAACCGTGCCCGATTTCGATACCGTCAGCATCGGCAAGCTGATGGTTTCCGCGCCGCGACCGCCCGCGGGCCGCTCCACCATATCTTCCAGCCGCCACAAATAGGCATCGTGGCCGATCTGATGCACCGACAGCCGCACATGGCCGCGCCGGGTCACCAGGTCTTCGCGCGCGCCCCCCAAGGCCGCCGCCTTGTTTTGCAGCCGGTGCAGCACCGCGCCGGGGTTGGCGAACATTTCCCCCAAAGCACGGGTCAAGGTCTGCCCCCCGCGCGAGCCGAACCGTTCAACCGCGGCCCGATTCTGAAACCCGATCTCGCCATCGACATCGGTGGTAAACGACGGCGACGCGTCATGTGCGATAAATACGGCAATCTGATCATTTGCCCGCACGCGCGCACGGGCTTGCCGCCGCGCCGCCAGCCGCACCAGCCCCGCCAGAACGACAAAACTGCCCGCAACCGACAACAGCACCATCGTCAGCACCCGGTCACTGACCAGCATTGCCCCAGCCGCAGCCGCAACACCCGCCGCCAGCAGATAAAGTGCGCCCGGCGCAAGCAGTGCCGCCGTTCGCGAGAGCGGCTGCAGGGGCTGATCGGGATGCACCACGTCAGGAATCCTCTTCAGAATCAACTCATCGCATTGCGCGGCAAAAGGCTTAAAACCTGATTAACAGGCATCAAAGCACAACCAAAAGATGTGTCAATCCTTTAGGCTGGACGGCGCACAACAAGCCCGAAAAACCCATCCGCGCCCTGCATCGGCGTCAGTTGGAGGCAAGTTTCGACCGGCCAGCCATAGGTCGCCTCGAACCAGTCTGTCTGCCGGATATTTTCATCTTCCAGCAGAGAGCAGGTGAAATAGGCCAGCACCCCGCCCGGCAGCACCAGATCGGCCGCCTGACGCATTATGGCGCGCTGGGTTTCGACCAGCGCGGCCAACGCCTCTGGCGTCAGACGCCATTTTGCCTCGGGCGTGCGCCGCCAGGTTCCCGCCCCGGAACAGGGCGCGTCGACCAGAACCAGATCATAGGGCCCGCCCGGCTGTCCGGGCGGACAGATCTGCAGGCGCGCCCCGGCCCGCGCCGCACGCGCCGGAATATCGCGCATCCGGCTGGCGTCGATGTCATGCACCGCCACCCTGGCCCCCGGTTCACGCGCCGCCAGAGCCAGTGCCTTACCACCGCCACCCGCGCAATAATCCAGCACCCGCATTCCGGGGTGCAGATCAAGCATCCCGATCATTGCCTGCGAGGCGGCATCCTGCAGTTCGACCAGACCGGCGGCAAAGGCCTTGCTGGCGGCAAGCTTGCGGGCGCCCGCCGTAACCTCCAACGCCGTGTCGGCCAGCGGATGGGCCTGCGTCTCGATCCCCTCGCCCGCCAGCGCGGCCTGCGCCCCTGGACGCGTGGTTTTCGCCAGATTGACCCTCAGGAAGACCGGTGCCCGCGTCCGCATCAACGCGGATACCGCCGCGAAATCGGACCCCAAGGCCTGCGCCAGCTTCGGGCGCAGCCACGCGGGCCAATCCAGTTGATCCAGATCCTCGGGCAGCGGTGCAGTCACCATCGCGCGTTCGGCGTCGCTCAGCGCCGCGGGGGCGAACCCTTCGCCAGAAAACAACGCCTCGGCGGGCAAAGCCTGCGCCCGGCACAGCCCCAACATCAGCCCGCGCCCGGTCAGCGCGCCCTCTTCCAGCCCGCCCAGAACGGCGTAGGAGCCACGACAGCGCAGCACATCATAGACATGATCACGGATCGCAGCGCGGTCACCCGATCCCGCGAACCGATGCGTTCGCGCCCATGTCGTCAGCACCTGTTCGGCAGGCGCGCCAGTCAAAGACAAATCCAGAATTTCGATGGCGGCGGCGATGCGGGCGGCGGGGGTCATGGCGATGTCCTGACTTGCAAGGGCCCGAAAGGCCGGACAGGCAGGGGCGCTGCCCCCGCGCGCCCGGGATATTTTGCCAAGAAGAAAGAGGATCCCCTTTCACCCTGGCCCAAATATCCCGGGGGGTTCGGGGGGCAGCGCCCCCCGGCTAGGCTTAACCGATGCGGTAGTTCGGGCTTTCGCGGGTGATCTGCACGTCATGGACGTGGCTTTCCTTGAGCCCCGCGCCGGTGATGCGAACGAACTGGCAGCCGCCCTTCATTTCGGCCACGCTGCGCGAACCGGTATAGCCCATCGCCGCGCGCAAACCGCCCACCAGCTGGTGGATCACCGCGCCCGCCGGCCCCTTGTAGGACACCTGACCCTCGATCCCCTCGGGAACCAGTTTGTCCGACGCTGCGTCTTTCTGGAAATACCGGTCGGCCGAGCCACGCGCCATCGCGCCCAAGGACCCCATGCCACGATAGGATTTGAACTGGCGGCCCTGATACAAGATCACCTCGCCGGGGGATTCATCGGTGCCCGCAATCGCCGAGCCAACCATCGCGCAGCTGGCACCCGCGGCAATCGCCTTGGCAAAATCGCCCGAGAATTTGATCCCGCCATCGGCGATGATCGGCACATCGCCCGCGCCCGAGGCCGCGTCCATGATCGCGGTCAGCTGCGGAACGCCCACGCCCGCCACGATCCGCGTGGTGCAGATCGAGCCCGGGCCGATCCCGACCTTGACCGCATCGGCGCCCGCGCCGATCAGCGCGCGGGTGGCCTCGGCGGTGGCGACGTTGCCAGCCACGACCTGCGCCGTGCTGGAAAATTTCTTGATCCGTTCAACCGCCAGCGCCACGCCTGCGGAATGGCCATGCGCGGTGTCGATCACGATCAGATCGCAGCCCGCCTCGATCAGCGCACAGCTGCGTTCATAGCCCGCATCGCCCACGGTCGAGGCCGCCGCAACCCGCAGACGCCCCTTTTCATCCTTGCACGCCAGCGGGTGCAGCACCGATTGTTCGCTGTCTTTCAGCGTCAGCAGACCGGTCAGTTTGCCTTCGGCATTCACGACCAGCAGCTTCTCGATGCGGCGCGCCTTCATCAGGCTCATCGCTTCGTCACGGTCCGCCGGTTCCCGCAGCATCGCCAGATTTTCGGTGGTCATCATCGCCGACACAGGGGTGCGGTCATCGCTGGCAAAGCGCATGTCGCGGTTGGTCACGATGCCGACCACCCGGCCCGCGCCATCGACCACCGGAAAGCCGGTGACGTTATAGCGGTCCTGCAGGGCCTTGGCGTCGGCCAGCGTCTGGTCGGCGGTCAGGGTGATCGGGTTGTAAACGATGCCGCTTTCGAACCGCTTCACGCGGCGCACATCGGACGCCTGCTGATCGACCGTCAGGTTGCGGTGGATCACCCCCATGCCGCCCGCCTGCGCCAGGGCAATCGCCATGCGCGCTTCGGTCACGGTATCCATCGCCGAAGACAGCAGCGGGATGTTCAGGCGGATCGACTTGGTCACAAAGGTCGAGACATCGGCCTCCGACGGCAGCACCGAAGATGCGGCCGGAACAAGGAGAACGTCATCAAAGGTGAGCGCCTCACGAATCTGCATGGAAAGCCTCCTTGGCAGGGAACGTTTGGCGGTTCCCTGTTTCACGGGTTTGACCGGGATGCAAGCCCCTCAGGCGACCGCAGCGTTGGTTTTCACTGCCAATTGCCCCTTGGCCCAAAGTTTAAAGATCTTGAACGCGATCGGCGGGATCATCAGCGTCGCCGCGATTAACACAAATCCGCCCGGCAGGCGCCACAGCCCGCCCAAGGACAGCCAGGCGGTCGCGGTCGCGGCCAGCGGAAAGGTCAGCGCCCCCCACATCGGCGAGAACTCCCCCGCCAAGAGCCACCGGCCCCGCACCACCAGCACCGCCAGAATGACCGCCGTCAGGATGGCAAAGCTTTGCGCCATCCCCGTCGCGCCAAATCCCTGCGCGACCGTGGTCAGCAGCGCGGCAGGCGACAGATGAATGGCCAGCAGCGGACGCAATGGCGCGGGCACGGTTTCGCGCGCCAGCTGGCCCAGAGAGATGCTCCAGATCGCCACGGCCGCCACCAGCGCGCCCCAGAACAGCACCACCCCCAGCTGCACCAGCCCCAGCCCTTGCGCGACCATCGCGGCCACGATCCAGCCGGAAAACAGCAAATGCCACGCCGGGCTGACGCGGCGTTGCGCGGCGGGGCCTGTGGCAAAGACCCAGATTACCGCGAAGGTCAGGGCCAGATGCACGCCGATGCCGGCCAGCAGGATCGGGCGCGCCTGTTCGGGCGCATAGGGCCCAAAGGCCGCCGCCAGCAGGTAAATGCACAGCACCCCCGCCGCGAGCCCGGTGCGCCCCGGCAGGATTTTCAGATCCTCCAGCACCACCCCGGGGCGACGCATGAATTTGACGACATAGGTCAGGACCGCGAACAGCCCAAGGATCGTCACCGCCCCCATCAGCGCATCCGCCAGTGCGGGCGGCAGGGCGAATTCGTTGATCCCGCGCCGCCACGCGAGGCCGAGCCCCAAAAGCCCCATCATCGGCGGAAATATCGCCGGGGGGGTGCGTCGCCAAAGCCCTTTGGGTGTCGGTTTGGGTGCCTGAAATGCCATTGCGCCGCCTTTCCTGTGCTGATCTTGGAATAATCGCCCCAGCGGGCTCTTGCAACTGTGGCTTATGCCGGGAAAGCTGCCGCAAACACGAGGAGACATTATGACACGTCATGCGCATGAAACCGGGCGGCTGAACCTGCCCTTCGTCGGCATCGCCACATTCGGCAAGCGCGACTATGTCGCCGACTGGTCACAGATCGACGCCGATGTCGCCGTGATGGGCGCGCCGTTCGATTTCGGCACCCAGTTCCGCGCCGGTGCGCGCTTTGGCCCGCGCGCGGTGCGCGAAGCCTCGACGCTGTTTTCCTTTGGCCATGCGGGGGCTTATGATCACGAAGACGAGGCCACCTATCTGGGCGCCGATGTGCGCATCGTCGATATTGGCGATGCCGACATTGTGCATACCGACACCGAAACCAGCCACGCCAATATCGAGGCGGGCGTGCGCGCGATGCTGGCGGGGGGCGCGCTGCCGGTGGTGATCGGCGGCGATCACTCGATCAATATCCCCTGCATCCGGGCATTTGATGACACCTGCGCGGCGCAAGGCCCGATCCATATCCTGCAAATTGACGCGCATCTGGATTTCGTCGATGTGCGCCACGGCGTGCGCCATGGCCATGGCAACCCGATGCGCCGCGCGGCCGAACGCGACTATGTCAGCGGCATCACCGCGCTGGGGATCCGCAATGTCAGCTCGACCACGCAGGAAGGCTATGAGGCCGCCCGCGCGATGGGCGACGATATCTTGTCGGTGCGGCAGGTGCGCAAACTCGGGGTCGAGGGCGTGCTGGCGCGCATTCCGAAGGGCGCGCGGCTGTATGTGACGATTGACATCGACGGGTTCTGCCCCTCGATCGCGCCGGGCACCGGCACGCCCTCGCACGGCGGGTTCCTGTATTATGAGGTGCTGGAGATCTTGCAAGGCGTGGCGCGCAACAACGAGGTTGTGGGGATTGATCTGGTCGAGGTGGCCCCCGATTACGACCCGACCGGATCGACCGCGATCCTGGCCGCGCAGGTCTTGCTGAACTTTCTGGGCTTCATCTTCCACGAACGGGCCAAACGCGCGGCGCTGGCGCCCTGACACTCTGCCTTCGGCGGGGGTATTTTGGCTGTGTTGCCCCCTAGCCCGGCAGAACAAGGCCAGTGGCGCCGAGGCTGACCGCCTCGGCGCCGGTGCCAAGTTTGAATCGCATCAGCCCGGCGCCAGCCTCGGAATTCACATCCCCCAGATCGAGCCAGCGCACGCCCTGCGCCCGCAGCGTCAGCGCCGCACGCCACAAAAGCAGGTTATGCGCGCCGCAGGCCCGGCCATAGGACCCGGACCAGCCGATCTGGTAACTCGCCCCGCTGCCGTGGCGCAAAAACACGACGCCAGCCAGGTTTTCGCCCGCCTGCGGCGTCGCGATAGCCCCCAGGGCACGCAGCGCCAGCACCTGACCGCGCGCCCCCCGGCCCCAGGCGGTAACGAAATCACCGGGCAGCCCGTCATAGCCGCGCACTCGGCGTTGATCGGCCTCGGCCCGGATCAGCCAGGCGGGATCGGGGTCGGTGACCACCGCAATCCCGCTGCGCTCAGCCGCCGCCAGCCGGTTGCGCCACTTGCCATCCAGCCCGGCGCGCAGATGCGGCGGTTCGGGGCCAAGCCGCCAGATCGCCTGATAGCGCGCCGTAACCAGCGGGATCAGTCCGAAGCCGGTTGTCGGCGCCCCGGGCGTGGCGATCAACAGCCCCGGCAGGTGCCGCGCCAGCGCGCGCAGCCCGGCCCGGGCCTGATCAGCGCTGACACCTGCGCGCCAGACCGGGCCGCGGCTGATCAGCCACAGCCCGGCGCGCCCGATCGCCTGTGCCAGACTGATCCGCCGCCCACCGCATGTCAAAACCAGACGGCGGACGCGGCGCCCGCCGGCGCGCGCGATTTCGCCATAGATCCACTGCTGCGACAGGGCCGCACCTGGCACGCCTTCGATCGCCGCCAGGGCCGTGGCCCAGCCCGTCGCATCCAAACCCGATTCTGAAATTTCGATCCGCTCCATGCGCCCGTTAAGCCAGATTTTACCTAACGCGTGCTTAACTTGCGCATCCCGAGGAGGACCAGATGCCCCGACCCAGCCCCAAGACCGCCCCACCCCGCCCGGCCCGCGCCCGCCCGGTGATGCGGTTCACCGTGCACAAACTGCCCGCGCCCCGCACCACGCCCTGGGCCGCAGGGCTGATTGCCCTGGCGCTGTCGCTGGCCTGGCTGGGCGCCCTGGGTCTGTGGCGGGTGCTGCGATTTTGAGCATCACCGTGGCAGGGCACAGCCAAATTCGCTGGACAAGCGCGCGCCGCCCGGCGATCAAACAGATCTTTGTCCCGCGCCGGAGCCTGCCCCGTGCCTATGCCTCAGACCTCGCAGCCCGGCCTGCCGCCCCACATGGCGCCCTCGTCGGGCGCGACTGCCGCCTATGGCCGTGCCGCCCTGTGGATGGGCGGCGCGATGGCGGGCTTTGTGTCGATGGCCCTGGCCGGGCGCGAGGTCGCACGCTGGCACGACACGTTCGAAATCATGACCTGGAGGTCGGTGGTCGGGGTCGTGATCGTGCTGTCGGCGGCGCGGATCAGTGGCCAATGGCATGCGCTGCGGGCGCGCAACATGGGGTTGCACCTGATCCGCAACCTCAGCCATTTCACTGGCCAAAACCTGTGGTTCGCAGCGCTGACGCTGATTCCTCTGGCGCAGTTGTTCGCGCTGGAATTTTCCTATCCGATCCTGGTCGCGCTGGCGGCACCGCTGGTGCTGGGCGAGCAGTTGACCCGGCGCAGCCTGACTGCGGCGGGTCTGGGGTTTTCAGGTATTTTGCTGGTGGCGCATCCCTGGGATCAGGGCGGGTTCAGCTTTGGCACGGTGCTGGCGATGCTTGCGGCAGTGGGGTTCGCGGGTTCGGCGCTCTGCACCAAACGGCTGACCCGCACGGCCCCGGTGATCGAGATCTTGCTGTGGTTGACGGTGATGCAGACCGGGTTCGGTGCGGTGATGATGCTGGGCGATGGTGCATGGCACTGGCCCAGTGTGCAAAGCGCGCCCTGGCTGGCGCTGATCGGGGTTGCGGGCCTGGGCGCGCATTTCTGCATGACCCGGGCCTTGGCGCTGGCGCCCGCATCGGTGGTCATCCCGATCGACTTTCTACGCCTGCCACTGATCGCGGCATTGGGGGCGATCTTTTATCAAGAAAGCGTCTCTATCGGGGTCTTTGCCGGGGGTGTGGTGATCTTATGGGCAAACTGGATCAACCTGCGCGCCCGCCCCGGCACACCGCAGCCGCTCCCCCTTGACGAAACGTGACACAGGCGCAACAAGCTGCATTGCAGCATTTTTTTGGGACGTGACGTCAGGTCGCAGCCTTGATTGATTAACGCAAACGTCATGGTAGGGTTTCCCCAGACGCATAACAGACACGCTAGGGATGAGGATCAAATGAGACGTGTTATCATGACGGCAAGCGCGCTGGCACTGGGTGCCACCGCTGCCACCGCAGGAGGAATCGAACGTTCGGGCCAGTCGGTCGGGATCCTGTTCGAACAAGGCAACTATGTGGAATTCAACATCGGCCGGGTGCGCCCGGACGTGTCGGGCACCCAGCAGATCACGGCGGGGCAGCTTTCGCCGGCCGGGGTCAACTCGGGCGATATGGCCAAGGATTACACCACGATGAGCCTGGGGCTGAAGATGAAGGTCAACGACCGCATCGACGCCGCGCTGATCATCGACGAACCCGTGGGCGCCGATGTGTCCTATCCGATTACCGGCTACCTTTACGGCGGCTCGACGGCGGACATCAACTCTTACGCCACAACCGCGCTTCTGCGTTACAAGTTCGACAATAACATCAGCCTGATCGGCGGTCTGCGGGCTGTGCGCACCAATGGCAATGTGGCGCTGTTCAACGGCTACACCATGAGCACCGACACGCAGACCGATTTCGGCTATGTGCTGGGCGTCGCTTGGGAAAAGCCGGAAATCGCGGCCCGTGTCGCGCTGACCTACAACTCGGCGATCACGCATGATTTCAACGCCCATGAAGTCAACCTGTCGCCTGCGGCAGATGTGATGACCACCTTCGAGACCGAGATCCCGCAATCGCTGACGCTGGAAGGTCAGACCGGGGTGGCGAAGGATACGCTGGTGTTCGGCTCGATCCGCTGGGTGGACTGGAGCGCATTCCAGATCGCGCCGCCAATCTACATGGACAGCCCCGCGAACGTCTTCAAGGACCCGCTGGTCAGCTATGACAACGACTCGATCACCTACACGCTGGGCGTGGGGCGCCGGTTCAACGAAAACTGGTCGGGTGCCATGTTCGTCAGCCACGAAACCGGCAAGGACGGCTATGCAGGCAACCTCGGGCCGACCGATGGCTCGACCGCGGTCGGTCTGGCGGCGACCTATACCCGCGACAACCTGAAAATCACTGGCGGCGTGCGCTATGTGATGATCGGGGATGCCGAAACCGAGACCCCGGCGGCGCTGCTCGCTGGGAACTGCCCGAATGGCGATTGCGGCACCTTCGGCAAGTTCACCGACAACCACGCCGTCGCGATCGGTCTGCGCATCGGCTACAGCTTCTGAAACTGACATCTGACATGTCACAAGCCCCGCAGGACACTGCGGGGCTGTTTTTTCGACACCATCCCCGAGCCGCAAGATCCGGGTGGCGCCGCCCCGCCCGCGCAGATAGCGTCGCGCCATGACCACCGCCCATTCCCCCCGCCTCTCCCCCTTGACCTGGACACTTCTGGGCGCCCTGGCGCTGGTCTGGGGCACTTCGTTTCTGTCAAACCGGGTCGCGTTGACCGAGGCCAGCGTGCTCAGCGTAGTCACCCTGCGGGTCTTGGGCGGGATGGTTCTGCTGTGGCTCTGGGTGGCGCTACGCCGCCTGCCCCTGCCGCACGCCCCCCGCTATATCCTTCATTTTCTGGTGATGGGCGCGCTGAACAACGCAATCCCGTTTTCACTGATCGTCTGGGGGCAAAAGCATATCGATTCAGGCCTGGCCTCGATCCTGAATGCCTCGACCGCGATCTTCGGCGTGCTGATCGCGGCGCTGGTGTTCAGCGACGAACACCTGACCCCACGCCGCGCACTGGGCGTAGGTATCGGCTTTTGCGGCGTCGTTCTGGCCATCGGCCCCGAGGCCCTGCGGGGCTTCAACCCCGCCTCGGTCGGTCAGCTGGCAATCATCGGCGCGTCGATTTCCTATGGTTTCGCAGGGGCCTACGCGCGGTTTGCCATGCGCGGCATCGCCCCCGAAGTGGCCGCCGCCGGAATGCTGACAGGGGGCGCGATCTGGCTGGTGCCCGCATGGCTGATGATCGAGGGCGTTCCGCAATTCGGCTGGTCGGCACCAGTCTGGGGCGCGGTGCTGTGGCTGGGGGCGGGCTGCTCGGCGCTGGCCTATCTGATTTACTATCGGATTCTGGCGCTGGCGGGTGCGGGCAACCTGTCGCTGGTCACCCTGCTGATCCCCCCGGTGGCAATTATCGCAGGCTGGGCGGTTTACGCGGAACGGCTGGGCTGGAACGCCTGGGCGGGGTTTGTCGTACTGGCCGCCGGCCTGTTGATCCTGAACAGCCGCGCGAAGACCCCCGCCACACCCGCGGTCACGAAAACCCCATAGCACCAAAACCCCGTGACGGGGGCGCACGCAACCGCTAAACCCGAAAGCGCAAGCAAGGGGACCGGGATGATCTATTCCAATCGCGCAGAGTGGCTCGCCGCCAGTCAAAAACGGGTGCTGCTGTTCGGCATGTCGGGTCTGGGCAAGACCTATCTCGCCTCGATGCTGCGAGGCTCCGCCTCCGGCTGGTTTCACTACTCGGTCGATTACCGGATCGGCACGCGTTACATGGGCGAATATATCGCCGACAATTTCAAACGCGAGGCGATGAAGAACCCCTTCCTGCGTGAGCTGCTGCTGAGCGACAGCGTGTATATCGCCAGCAATATCACCTTCGACAACCTGGCGCCGCTGTCCACCTATCTGGGCAAACCCGGCAGCCCGGCCAAGGGCGGGCTGCCCTTCGACGACTACATGCTGCGCCAGAACCAACACCGTGCCGCGGAAAAATCGGCACTGCTGGACAGCGCGCATTTCATTACCCGTGCCCGCGAGATCTATCAGATCCCGCATTTCGTCTGCGATTCGGGGGGCTCGATCTGCGAGGTGGTGGATCCTGAAAACCCCGCCGACCCAATCCTGACCGCGCTGTCCCAGCACCAGCTGATGATCTGGATCGAAGGGTCCGAAGCGCATAGCGACGAACTCGCCCGCCGCTTTGATCGCGCGCCGAAGCCGATGTATTATCAGCCGCAGTTTCTGGACCGCAAATGGGTGCAATACCGTGTCGAGCGGGGATTGAAGGAAGATGAGGTCAACCCCGATGATTTCGTGCGCTGGACCTACAGGCAGGCGCTCGCCCACCGCCAGCCGCGCTATGCCGCGATGGCCGAAAACTGGGGCATCAAGGTCAAGGCCGAGGATGTGGCTCTTGTCCGTGACGAGAAAGATTTTACATCGCTGATCGCGGGCGCCCTGCCCGCCTGACATAAACCCGGTGTCAACACCCGCACGATAAACCGGCCCGAATGGCCATAAGGACGATCACAATGCCCATCACCCTGCCTGAAACACTCCCCGCCTTCGAGATCCTGTCGAAGGAAGGCGTGATGGTGATGACACCCGAACGTGCGGCACGGCAGGAAATCCGGCCGCTGCGGATCGGCTTGCTGAACCTGATGCCGAAAAAGATCCAGACCGAGAACCAGTTCGCCCGGTTGATCGGCGCAACCCCGATCCAGATCGACTTTCAACTGATCCGCATGTCCGAGCATCAGACGAAAAACACCGCCGCCGAGCATATGGAGACCTTCTATCGCCCCTTCACCGAAGTCGAGGCCTCGGGCGAGAAGTTCGACGGGCTGATCATCACCGGCGCGCCGATCGAACATCTGCCCTTTGAAGAGGTCACCTACTGGGACGAGATGAAGCGTGTGTTCGACTGGACGCAAAGCCATGTGTTCTCGACCTTCGGCGTGTGCTGGGGCGGGATGGCGATGGCCCATTACTTCCATGGCGTGAACAAGCACATGCTGGATCACAAGGCCTTCGGCTGTTTCCGGCACCGCAACCTGGCGCCCGCCTCGCCCTATCTGCGCGGGTTCTCCGACGACATGCTGATCCCGGTCAGCCGCTGGACGGAAATGCGGCAAGACGAACTGGAGGCCGCCGGACTGACCACGCTGCTGGCCTCGGATGACACCGGGCCGTGTCTGGTCGAGGACGCCGACCATCGCGCGCTCTATGTCTTCAACCATTTCGAATATGACAGCACCACGCTGAAGGAAGAATACGACCGCGACGCCGCATCGGGCAAGGCGATCAACGTTCCTGCGAATTACTACCCCGAGGATGACCCGAGCCGAACGCCCTCGAACCGCTGGCGCAGCCACGCGCACCTGCTGTACGGCAACTGGATCAACGCGATCTATCAAGATACGCCCTACGACATGGCCGAAATCGGACTCTGAGCGCCCGCCCACCCCCGGACCCCCGGGGAGTATTTGTGCCAAGAAGAAGAGCCTTGATGTCTTCTTGGCAAAAATACTCCGGGGGGAATGGCCGCAGGCCAGGGGGGCGGCGCCCCCGACCCCGCTTGCGGCCCCGCGCCCGAGGACTATAGTAAAGCCTCTTCACATCCAGCCGGGGGCCGTCATGGGCAAGACCAAAGACAAGGCAAAAGACAAAAGCGCGCCCGAGGGCAGCGAACCCGCGCCCCAGGCACTGGTGGCTGATATTCCCTTTGTCGGCGACATCACCCGGTTCTTGATGGAAGACGCCCCGGTCGCGGTGCGCAACGCGATCTTGACCGCGGAAAAAGATGAAATCCTTTCGAAATCATACCCTTACCGCAAGGAGATGAAGAAGAAGGACTACGAAGCCCAGATCGACGCGCTGCAGGTCGAGCTGGTCAAGATGCTGTGGGATCTGAAAGCCACCGGCAAGCGACTGGCGGTGATCTTCGAAGGTCGCGACGCCGCCGGCAAGGGCGGCTCGATCGCTCGGATGCAGCAAAATCTGAACCCGCGCTCGGCCTATGTCGTGGCCTTGCCCAAACCGACCGACCGCGAGGCAAGCCAGTGGTATTTCCAGCGCTATGTCGATTGGCTGCCTGCGGCGGGCGAAATCGCGCTGTTTGACCGCAGCTGGTATAATCGCGGCGTGGTCGAGCATGTCTTTGGCTTTTGCACCCCGGAACAGCGCGGCCATTTCTTTGCCCAGCTGCCCGATTTCGAAAAGATGCTGGTCGATGAGGGGATCATTCTGGTCAAGCTGTGGCTCAGCGTGGACCGCGCCGAGCAGCTCAAGCGGTTTCTGGACCGCGAGCATGACCCGTTGAAACAATGGAAGCTGAGCTGGATCGACGTGGAAGGGCTGAAGAAATGGGACGCCTATACTGCGGCAATCCACGAGACGTTGAAGCTGTCTGACACCCAGCATGCGCCCTGGACGGTGATCCGGTCGGATGACAAGATGCGCGCGCGGATTGCTGCGATCCAGACCGTTCTGAACGCCGTGGATTACGCGAAGAAAGACCTAGAAGCGATTGGCACGATTGATAAATCCATCTGTGACGGACGCGACATTCTGGATGTCTAAACAGGGCTATCACCACGGCAACCTGCGTCAGGCGCTGGTCGAGGCGGCGTTGCGGCTGATCGCGACGCAGGGCCCCACCGGGTTTACCCTGTCCGAAGCGGCCAAGGACGCGGGCGTGACCCCGGCCGCCGTCTATCGTCATTTCGCGGGCCGCGAGGATCTGATTGCGGAATGCGCACGTCAGGGGTTCGGGATTTTTGCCGATCTGTTGGAACATGCCTGGAACGGTGGCGCGCCTTCGGCGCTGGCGGCCTTTGGTGCGGTGGGGCGCGCCTATCTGGCCTTTGCACGCCGCTTTCCGGGGCATTACATGGCAATGTTCGAAAGTGGTGTGGCCGCGTCGCGCAGCCCCGAACTGGCCGATGCCGCCGCGCGGGCCGAAGGCGCGATGCTGCGCGCGACCGAGGCGCTGACCCGCCATCTGCCTGAAACCCGCCGCCCGCCCACGGCGATGGTGAACGCCCATATCTGGGCGATGAGCCATGGCGTTGTTGAACTTTACGCACGCGCGGCCCCGGGATCGCGCGCGCCCTACGCCCCCGAAGACCTGCTGGAAAGCGGCATCGGGATTTACCTGCGCGGCCTCGGGATTCTGCCCGCGGACCGCTAAGACACTGGAGAGAAAAATGGAATTGGCAGCGCGCGTGGCGCATATGCGAGGCAATGCGGGCAATGGCTGGGGCAATCTGTTCCGCGCCCGTGAAATGATCGCGGCGGGCGAAAGCGTGGTGATGCTGTCGATCGGCGAGCCCGACGTGAAGACCGACCCCGCGATCCTGTCGGCGATGGCGCAATCGGCGGCCAATGGCCACACCGGATATCCCGACATTGCTGGCACCATGGCACTGCGCGCGCAGATCGCGGCGCGGGTGCAGGCGCGCAGTGCCGTGCCGACCCGCCCCGAGAATGTGCTTGTCACCCCCGGCGGGCAATCGGCGCTGTTTTCGGCCCATAGCGTCTTGCTTGATCCCGGTCAGGCGGGGCTGTTCGTGGCGCCCTATTACGCCACTTACCCCGGAACGATCCGCGCGACCGGCGCCGAGGCCCGGGTGATCGAGGCCCGCGCCGAGGCCGGGTTCCAACCCGCCGAGGCCGATATTCTGGCCGCCAGTTCCGGCGCCCGCACGCTGTTGATCAATTCACCCAACAACCCGACCGGGGTGATTTATTCCGACGCCACGCTGCGCGGCATCGCGCGCGCTTGCCAGACGGCCGACCTGTGGCTGATCTCGGACGAGGTCTATGACACCCAGGTTTGGCAGGGTCAGTTCCAAAGCCCGCGCGCCCTGCCCGGTATGGCCGAACGCACCGTCGTACTGGGGTCACTGTCGAAAAGCCATGCGATGACAGGGTCGCGCATCGGCTGGATGGTCGCGCCCGAGCCGGTGATCGCGGCCGCGCTGGAGCTGGCGATCAACACCACCTATGGCGTGCCCGGTTTCATTCAGGATGCGGCGCTGTTTGCCCTGCGTCAGGGCACCGCGTTCGAGACGGCGGTGGCCGCGCCCTTCAAGCGGCGGCGCGATATTGCCAAGGCCGTTCTGTCGGGGGCCCAGGCGCTGCGGCTGATCCCGCCAGCGGGGGCGATGTATGTGATGGCCGATATTCGCCCCACCGGCCTGTCGGGCGAAACCTTCGCCGCGCGGCTGCTGGAAGAGCAAAAGATCTGTGTCATGCCGGGGGAGAGTTTCGGGGCGGCGGCGGCGGGGCATATCCGCATCGCACTGACCCAATCCGATGATGTGCTGGAACAGGCGTTGCACGTCTTGCGCGGCTTTGCCGAGGCGCAGTTGCCGTAACGGGCGCAGCAGATGGCGGAGGGGGCGCTGCCCCCTCGGGCCGTGCGGCCCTCACCCCCGGGATATTTGCGCTTTGTTGCAGGTCACAGCACGGCCTGTGCCAGCGCCCAGATCCCGAAGCCAGCCATCATCACACTGGAGATCCGCGCGGTCCAGGCGGCGAAGCCTTCGGGCAGGCGGTGGTGCAGCGCCGCAACGATGCCCGACAGCGCCATCCACCACAGCATCGACCCCGCGAAAACCCCACCAACCACGGTGACAGCCGCGCCCGGCGAGGCGGTTTTGGCCAGCCCAAGCCCGGCAAAGATCGCCGCGAAGCTGAGGATCGTCGCGGGGTTGGTCAGGGTCAGCGCAAAGGTGGTGACGGTAGTGGCCCACAGGCCACGGGTCTCGGCCGTGTTGGCCGCGCGCACCGGACCCGCGCGGCGCGGCCAGCCCTTCCACGCGAGCCACAGCAGAAACGCGCCACCGACAAGCCCAAGCGGCACGGCGATTTTTTGCAAGACCGCGGCAAAGGCCGCAAACCCCGCCGCCGCCGCACTGGCATAGGCGGCATCGGCCAGCGCCGTGCCCAAGCCCCCCGCGACCCCCGCCGCAAAGCCGCGTTTCAGCGTGCGCTGGATGCACAGCGCCCCGACCGGCCCCAGAGGGGCTGCAATCGCCAGACCCATCATCAACGATTTCAAAAACAACATCATGCGCCCCCGGTGATGCCGCGAAACTGGAATGGCGGCTCGACCACAGTCGAAAGCGCCAGCATGGTTTCCGAGCGGGCGATCCATTGCCCGGCTTTCAGGCGGGACAAGAAGTCTTCGACCCCGTTCAGACTGCCCGCGCGGATCTGGACCAGATAGGACCAGCCGCCGGTGACGTGGTGACATGCGGTGACCTGCGGCGTGTCGGTCATCGCTGCGCGAAACGCACCTTCGTCCACGCCCGTGGCCAGCGCAACCCAGATGAAGGCGGTGACGGGCAAGCCCGCAGCCTCGGGCGCGATGTCAGCCATGATCCTGCGGATCGTCCCGCGCTCGGTCAGGCGGCGGATGCGTTCGTTCACCGCCGAGGTGGACAGCCCCACCTGCGCGCCGATCTGCGCCAGTGACTGGCGGGCATCCTCGGCCAACAGGGCGCATATTTTGCGGTCAAGTTCATCTTCCACAGGACAGTTCCATTAAATTTGGCAATTCATCAGGAAATTATAACGACATATCGGGTAATGAAAACAAAAATAACGGCAACAGGCAAAGCTGACCGGAAAATTTGACCTTTCGGGGCTTTATGCCGATCATGGCCCATCTTTGGCCCAATCGGTGGAGAGCCCGCATGCGTGTCGTGATTGGTGGAATTGTTGCGCTGTGGCTGGGGCTGTGTGGGGCGGTCTGGGCCGAACCGTTCCCGCCGTATCACAGCCTTGCGGTGAATGACGACGCCGACATCCTGCCCGCAGAAAGCGAGGCGTTGTTGACCGCGCGGCTGGATGCGCTGCGATCTGCGACCGGGATCGAGGCGACGGTTCTGACCCTGCCCACGCGCCATGCCTATGATCCGGCGGACTCGCTGGAGAGCTTTGCGACACGGTTGTTCAACGGCTGGGGAATTGGGGATGCCACCCGCCACGACGGCATTCTGATTCTGGTGCTGGTCGAAGATCGAGAAATGCGGATCGAACTCGGGTCGGGCTATAGCCCCGAATATGACATCCCGGCGCAGGACATCATCAATCTGGTGATGCTGCCCGCGTTTCGCGATGGGCGGATGGCAGAGGGGATCGAGGCGGGCACTGACGAAGTAATCACCCGGATCGCCGAGCGGCATGCGGACGGAATGGCCCCTGACCTGACGCCCGCGACCAACAGCGACTGGATCGGCAAGATCATCGCCGCCGGGCTGGTGCTGGCGTTTGTCGCCTCCGCCCTGCGCACACAGATCTGGAAGATGATCGGACGTCTGAAACGCTGTCCGAAATGCGGGGCGGTGGGTCTGCGGCGCACACGGGTGATCGACACCCCCGCCACTGCGGATCAGCCCGGCACGGGCCACACCGAAGAGCGGTGCCGATCTTGCGACTGGAGTCACCGCGACCGATTCAGTGTGCCGCACAAATCGCGCAGCTCGGGTGGATCATTTGGCGGCGGACGGTCCTCGGGGGGAGGAGCGAGCGGGCGCTGGTAACGCCCGCCCGGAACAGATCAGAAGCGCAACGATGCCTTCAGTGCCAGCGTGGTCATGTCGCCATCGACACCAGTGTTATCGAAGTCGTTGGCTTTGTGATACAAAACCTCACCACCCAGCATCCAGCTGTCATTCATGGCCCATGCCGCACCGATGCCGCCGAAGGGAACATTGTCAGCGAAATCTGTCCCGCCGACCGAGACGTTCATCCGCTCGATCCCGGCGGTGCCATACAGCAGCCAGTCGCCCAGACCAGCACCCGCCAACAGCTTCAACTGGGTCATCGAGTCGATTTTGCCAAAGCCGCCGGAATCGCTGATGTCCGCGGCGGAATAGGCCAGTTCACCACCCAGAACCCATTTGCCATAGTCCTTCAGATAGCCCAGATGGACGCCACCAAAGCTGCCATCGGCACTGAAATCAATGTTGTCAGTCGAGGCATCACCATAGCCCAACTGCACACCGCCATAGAACCCGGTCCAGTCACGCCCCGCGACGGGCATCACAACAGGCGCGATCGTCGGCTCGACAACAGGAGCGACATAGCCTCCCGCAAAGGCGGCAGGGGCGACAAGAAAACTGGCGGCAACCAAAGATACGATACGTTTCATAAGAATACTCCTCATAGCATGGCCGACGAGGAATCCGAAACAGGCAGCCTGCCCGTTCCGTTGCCGGTATGGACAGCACATACACCTTTTAGGCATAAATTTACAGGGGGGTGCGGCAAGATGGCCTTCAACACCTCGTGCGCGCATGTGCCACAGCGTGGACTGGACAGACCGCGTGCGCCCCGGCATAACTGAACATGAGTTCAGTTAGCGGGAGGGCACGATGGAACTGCACAAGATCAGGGCAATTGTCACCGGGGGGGCCTCGGGTCTGGGGGCGGCAACGGCGCGGTATCTGGCCGCACAGGGCGCGCAGGTCACGCTGTTTGACCGCGACGCCGAGCGCGGCCCGGCACTGGCGGCCGAGATTGGCGGCCACTTCGCCGCGGTTGATGTGACCAGCGAAATCAGCGTGGCTGCGGGCATCGCGCAGGCCAAGGCGGCGATGGGCGGCATTGATGCGCTGGTCAATTGTGCGGGAATTGCCACCGGCGCGCGCGTGCTGGGCCGCGACGGGCCGCACCCGCTCGACAGTTTTGTGCGCACCGTCGAGATCAACCTGATCGGCAGTTTCAACGTGCTGCGACTGGCCGCCGCCGAGATGGCGCAAAACCCGGGGCCGGAACGTGGGGTGATCGTCAACACCGCCTCGATCGCGGCGTTTGACGGGCAAAAGGGGCAAGCCGCCTATGCCGCCTCGAAAGGTGGGATCGCGGGGATGACCCTGCCGCTGGCGCGCGATCTGGCGACGCAGGGCATTCGGGTCTGCGCCATTGCGCCGGGGATCTTTGCCACGCCGATGATGAAGGGGCTGCCCGCCGAAGTGCAAGACAGCCTTGCCGCCGAGGTCACCTTCCCGAAACGTCTGGGCGACCCGGAAGAATATGCCCGGCTGGCCGGATTCATCCTGTCCTGCGGCTATCTGAACGGCGAGGTGATCCGGCTCGACGGCGCGCTCAGGATGCGCTGATCACAGCTCCATCCCGACCAACCGCCGCGCCAGGGCCGTTCCCAGCGCGGCGGAGCTGGTCTCGTAAATCACGTCAAAGGCCGCGAATTGCGCCTGCATCAGCGCCCGCCCCGGGGCCGAGGCGCTGAATTCCGCACATTTATGCAGATCGTCCAGGCTGAGCGGCGCATAGGCCATGAACAGATAGCCCTCGATCCAGCCGGTCACATCGGCGCGGATATCGGGTTCCTGCGCGGCGACTTCGGCCAGCATGTCGGTCTCGGTCACCTCATAGGGGAAAGCCTGCCCCGCCGCCATCGCGCGATAAAACGCCAGATTGGCATTCAGCCCGCCCATGACATTCGGCTCGATCAGATCGGCCGCCTCGATCACCGCGCGCACCGCCTTGAACCGTGGATCGCCCGCCGCGTCGGCCCGCTCTGCCGCCATCAGCGCGGCCTCTTCGACATCGGGGTCCAGCAGCGCACGGCGCGCGCTGACCTCCAGCCCGACAATCCGACGCCCCAGATCCGAGCCAAGCCACGCCTCGATCGCAGCCTGGTCGCTGCCCTCCAGCGCCGCGGCAAAGGCCGCCTCATAGGGCGGGCGCAGCCGGTCGGGCGCATGGATCGCGGCCACCTCGGCGCGCCAGGCGGGATCAGCGGGCTGCCCCAGCATTTCCGCCGACAGATCATCGCCGTAATCCATGCCCTCTTGCTGCAGGATTTCAAAGATCGGGCCGGTTTGCAGCAGATCCGAAATCCGCGCCGCATCGGCCTGCACAGGTGCCGCCCCAAGCCCGCCCAGCACCAACGCCGCGCAGAGCCCCTGCCCCAGAGTGGTAAAGAATCGACGGATCATCAGCAGCCATCCTCACAATGCCCCTCATGGCTATCGCGCCCCGCCGGATCTGCCAAGCGCCCACGATCCGGGCGCCCGCAAAACCACTGTTTTCAAGCGTCAAAACGCCAGGCCTGCAGGCGCTCTGCCCCGCCCTGTGACGGTTTTGAAAAATTCCTGCAAAAAGCGGTTGCGCCCCTCCGTTCGGCAGGCTAAATCCCGCCCCACGAAGACCCCTGACGCGGAGAGGTGGCAGAGTGGTCGAATGCGGCGGTCTCGAAAACCGTTGTCGGTGAGAGCCGACCCAGGGTTCGAATCCCTGTCTCTCCGCCACAAAACCTTACGAGGTTTTGGCAAATTACCAAGCAAAAACAAGACGTTAGATCGCCGCGCCCTGCGCGCGATCCGTCATTTTGGCTTGTTTTGCAACACATTTCGCCGCACAATCCGCACACACCACCAGCGGGGGCACGGCCATGACCATCATGAAGCGGGGCAGCACTTACCGCCTGCGCAAGCGCGTGCCGCGCCGCTATGAAGGCGTCGAAGAGCGCAAGAGCATCTGGGTCAGCCTGCACACGGACTCCCTTACCGTCGCTCAACAGAAAGCCCCTATCGCGTGGCAGCACATTGTCGAGGGCTGGGAAGCCCGGCTTGCCGGTGACACAAGCGACGCGGAAAAGCGTTTCGAGGCAGCTAAGAATCTCGCCGCCGTCCGGGGCTTCCGCTATCTGCCCGTGGCGCGCGTGGCCGAGCTGCCCCGCAAGGATTACAAAGAGCGCATGTATGCCGTGATCGGCAAAGACGGCGAACCGGACATACGCGAAGCGGCTGGGGTCCGACCCGTCGCGCCCGGCTGCGCTATTTGGGCGGAGGCCGGGATCAGGAATTGCCGCTCGTCTATTGCTCGCTGGCGCAAGCCGATGTGCGCCCGGGTCTGCCAAGTGCGGTGGTCGATCTGGAAGGACCGTGGCGGGGCAAGCGGCGCTGGATCTGGAACGAAAAGAGTTAGTAGGGGCGGCGGATCGCCCGCGCAAGCGCGCCCCAAATCCGCCCGCCATCGTCCAGCAAAAGCACGGTCGTGTTGCTTTGGCGCTGTGCCTCGCAGACCGGATGCAGGGTGCTTTTGCTCGGGCGGTTCGGACCAAAGCAAAACGACGATACATATTATAATATCATACAAACAATAACTTGCGTGTCATTCTTGCCTGTGCTTACCTCCCATTGCGGCGACGGAACGGCATGCCGCCCGCCACCTATTTTTCGAAAGGAGACGCCGTGATGCCGATGGACGAAGGCGCACAGGTGGATGACTTCTCCAGCTTGATGCGAGACTGGATCATGCTGCCGACTGCCAGAAAAGACGAAATGCGCGACGCTGCGCGTGCCTGCCACCGTGAAAACTTCTCGCTCGACGGGGCCGCAAATGCCCTGCGCACTGTCCTTGAAGAGATCAGCCAGTGACCCCTAGCATCACCGCCATCATCCTCACCTTCAACGAGGAGCAACATATCGAACGCTGCATCCGTTCGCTTGCGGGGGTGGCCGAGCGGGTTTGTGTGATCGACAGTTTTTCCACCGACCAAACGGTTGAGATCGCCAGAAACCTTGGCGCAGAGGTGTTTCAGAACCCTTGGCCGGGCCATGCGGCGCAGTTTCAATGGGGGCTTGATACGGTCGGGGTCACCTCGGACTGGACGCTGCGGATCGACGCCGACGAATATCTGGACGCGGGGCTGCGCAGGGCACTGGGGGGGATCACCACGGCGGCCGGGATTAACGGCTATTACCTGCGCCGCAAGATCGTTTTTCTGGGGCGCCCAATCACGCATGGCTTCTTCTATCCGCTCAAGATCCTGCGGCTCTGGCGCACGGGTCAGGGACGGATGGAACAGCGCCGCATGGACGAACACATCGTTTTGCAAGACCCGCACACCAGCGTTCTGGACGGCGGTGATTTGGTTGATGAAAACCTCAACGATCTGAGCTGGTGGATCGAAAAGCACAACGGCTATGCGACACTTGAGGCGATTGCCCGGATCGAGGCCGCCGAGGGCCGCAAGACCTCTGATGTGAAACTGTCAGGGCAAGCCGCCCGCAAGCGCTGGATCAAGGAAAACATCTATAACCGGATCCCGACGACGCTGCGGGCGGGGTTGTATTTTCTTTATCGCTACCTGCTTGGACGTGGCTTTCTGGATGGCAAGGCGGGGTTCTATTTCCACTTCTTGCAAGCCTTCTGGTATCGCACACTGGTCGAGGCGAAACTGTTCGAGATCGAACAGAACGCCCGCGCGGCCAACCTGTCCCCCTATGACTGGCTGGTCCGCGAGGGGCGGGTTTAGTCCGCCTCACGCATGAATGTGGAGCATCTCTGCCGTATCACGACGCGGAGATGCGGCAGCCTTGAACCCCCCGTCCCCTATCGGGGTGCCCACGGCAATCATCATGATAAGGCGCTGATCCTGCGGAATCCCGGCAGCCGCCTTGATGCGCTTTTCCTGCGTATTACGCACGGCCAGATTGAGCGGGCAGGTAGCAATCCCTGCCGCATGGAGTGCATAGATCAGCGCCATCGAAAACAGCGCACCATCGACATAGAGCTGATTTCGCTGCTGGGCGCCTCCCCAGGCAGCCAGATCACAACTCACCACGAACAGGTTGCCCACCTCTTGAGCAAAGCCACCCGCCCCGCCCTGCAGTGCCAGAAGCTCCGAAATCTTGGCAGGTTGTTGATAGAAATGCGCCTGTGCGGCCTGTCTGTTACATTGTGACGGGGCGGATTGGGCAACTTTGACAGCCGCAGAAATCAAATCAAGGGACACTGACTCCTGCGACATGACACGGTTCGAAAATCGCGATGCCAGAAACACATTCGGACTAATCGAATCGAATTGATATGCCGTATCGAAATGCCGCAGCCCGCCGTTCGGGACGACGTTCGCTGTGCTGGTCATGCGGGAAAGATACGCTTCCAGCTCATCGAGCAAAGGGGCGACGATACCGCGTTCTCGATGGTTTCGCAGGTAAGTATCGAACACACCAAGCACCATCTGCGCCGGAAACGGTGAATAGGACAGATCGTAGCGTTCCAGCTCCCGCATCAGAAAGGTAATCTTCGCCTTTCCGAACAAGGGACGCGGGTCTTTCAGCGACAGCCCTTTTTCAAGCGCATGCGCCTCGATCAGTAGCTTGTAGTAGCGTTTTTTGGTCGGGTCCTGAAGCGGCGATACGCCACAATATCGAATGTAAAGCGCCATATCCCGTGAAAATTCGGACACGAACATGGAGAGCTTCGTAAACTTTTCGATGGCCGATTTGAACTTAGACATCAGCGAACTCCATCTGAATTTGGCAACTGAACAAGCTGCGATGAGGTATCATCCAACAGACGATCCCGGACCGGGCGGCATGGGTCGCCGACGCAAATTTTCCACGCGGGCATATCGGATCGCACGACCGACCGCGCCCCGATCACCGCACCTGTGCCGATCGAACAGCCGGGCATCACCATGGCTTCCGCCGCAATCCAGACATGATCACTGATTGTGATCGGATAGGTCTGCAAAGGGCGACGCAGCGAGGTTACATCGTGCGTGCCCGTGCACAGAAAACTGCGCTGGCTGACCGCGACCTTGGACCCAATGCGGATCTTGTTCATCGTGTAGCAATCGACATGATCGCCCAGGACAGACAGCTCCCCCATCTCCAAGTTCCACGGCGCCCAGACGAAACAAGACGGGGAAATTTTCGACCCGGCGCCGATCTTTGCCCCGAAGGCCCGCAGCAGGAACCGCCGCCACCCATGCATCAGGCCGCGCGGCGTCGGCCGAAAGGCCACCAGATAGACCAGAGACCATATTTGACGCAGGATCTTTTGCTTGTTCGAAATGCTATCGACATATTTGAACTGCTGGAACTGGCTCATGATAAGGTGTCCAGTTGCTGGGTCAGATAGGCCCGCCCGGCGGATTGCAAATCGGTCAGGCGCGGGGTGACACTGTCCCAGTCGATCGGACGGTCCAGCATGCGTTGCACCGCCGTGGCATCGCTGCCGTCCACCATCCGCTCTTCCAGGCCCAACGCTTGCAGCAGGCTTCTGGAGCGCTCATTCAGCGCGGCCCGCGAGCCGGGAAGTTCGACGGTCAGGAAGGGTTTGCGGAACAGGATGGAAAAAACCGTGCCGTGGAAAGAGTTGGTCACCACATATTTTGATTTGGCCAGATGGGCGACCCATTGCTCGGGCGAAGGGTAAATCGTTTGCCCGATCTCGCGCCAGCGCCGATGCGGGTTGAACGGTGACAAGATCGGCGCGTTCAATCTGGCCGATGCCGCCATTGCCACATCGCGAATGCCCGCTCCGGTCCGCAGCGCGTAGCAAAACACATGATCCTCGCCGATATCTGCCCCATGGCTTTGGACCAGACCCGTGAAATCGCCCAGCAGGATCGTCGGATCGGGCACCCAGGCCACCGCACGCCCGGTCAGGTTTTCGACCGTCGTCACCCCGCTTTTTTCGCGCGCGGACAGGCCATCGAATGCAGCAAGATGCTGCGCCGCAGCGTCCCGGAACGCGGGGTCAAGCGAGGCACGCCCGAAACTCGGGGCATAGGCGACACGGTGCGCGCCCTGCGCCCCGCCGGGAAACGCCAGATAATAGACCGGGTCGATGCCGAACTGTTGCGATGGCGCCCAGATCTGATCGCTGCCGCAGATCAGCAGATCGAACCGCCCCTCGGGCGAGGACAGGTAGGCATCCACATCGGCAAGTGTTGCCAGGCGCGGACCTTTGACATTCAACGTTTCACGCTGAAACTTCTGAAATAGCGTCTTTTGCGCGGCATTTCCGAACCATTCGTGGCGCAATCGGGACAACCACAGGTACACGATCTTCGCATCGGCCTTGAGCCCGCTTGCGGTGAACGGCGACTGAAAGCGCCCGCCAGCCTCCACATGGCTTGGGTGATAATTGACAAACTCTGCCTCGACCCCCTGCCGAAGCAACCATTCGCGCAACCCGTAGGCCTGCAGCCCGGCGCCAAAATTGTCTGAAAAATGATATGTGAAAATGCCGACGCGACGCGAGGCAGGACCAATTTCGGGGTTCATAAACCTGCTTTCAATGTCAAGCGGCACAGCCCAAATCGGCTCCGCCTTCTGCACTTGCAGCATACAGGCGATTTACATCTCGTGCATCCCTTTCTTGTCCGTATTCACGCGTTCTCGCGCCGCACCGCCGGGTTGCGAAAAGGACAGAACCGGCCTTTGACGTGTCAAAGGCCGGTTCTGTGTTGTCACGGGTGGATTTACGGGCAGGCAAGCCGTTACAGACCGGCTTTCTGGCTCCAATAGGTTTCAAGGCGCAGAATGTCGGGTGCAGTCTGCACCTTGTTCAGCAGGCACATCCCATACAGATTGCCACGGAAGAAATAGGTGCTGCCCCCCCGCGCCCCCAGATAAAGCGCGCCCGAAATGAACGCACCGCTTCCCTGGTCGGCAGCGGCGCTGAGCAGCACAGCGCCATTTCGGCGGACGACGCTCAGATCGGTCGATATCTTGCCCATGCAGCTGTAGACCGAGGTCGCTGGCAGCACGGCCCCTCGGGCCACCGTTTGCAAGGAATCGGCGGTGCCCTTGGAGCGCCACGTCACGGCCCCCGTCTGCACACCTTCTTCAAAGAAGCCGAATGTGCCTGCCGTGTTCGAACTGATCGCCGAGAGTTCGCATAATGTCCCGATCGTGCCTGTCGCCACGCCACGCACTGCGGTGGACAAGGGGACCTCGTCCGCCCCTGCCATGGGGCACGCCGCCGCTGACATGCCATCATCAACACCATCAAATTCGATGTATTTGAGCCCACCCGCAACCTGATAAATCGGCCGCTTCGATGCTGCCGCTTGCAGCATGTGCGCCCCGTTGCCACTTTTATCGCGTATCGCCGCCACAGCCTGACCTGCCGCCGTAACCGGCACGGTCATCGCGGTATCCTGATACAGTGTTGACAGATCCGAAGGGTCATACCAGGCGACCAGACCAGGCAATTTGCCCGGCGAAAACGCCGTCTTCCCCCTGCGCGCCCCGAGTGTGGTAAAGCCGAAGTCATGTCCGAACATGGCTCACCCGATCATGAAGGCATGAATATTCGTGGCCGTCGTTCCTGTCGCCCGCACCCGCCGCGTCCCGACCGGCAAGATAGAGAAATCGGTCACCGTAACCGTGCGAACCTGACCGGTCTGCGTGATGAAAGACAAACTGCCCCCGGTCTGGACATAAAGCGCCAGCGCAACCTTCGGCAGGTCGGTTGTATCCGACGGCGTGACAGGCATCAGATCGGTGGCCGGGCCGTTGAGATTGAGCGCACGGTTCTTGAACGGGTCATTCATGGTGATTTCCTTCGCATTGGGCAAATGTGGCGAACCAGATGTCGCAACGCCGAGAGTGCTAAAGGAAATGGTTTAGAAATCCTGAAACCCAGCGACCGCCCCGGTTCTGCCGATGTCACCGCGGTGCCCCCCATACGACAGGGTCTATCACCGACAACGCCGCGTCCCTCAGGGGGCAACGCGCAAAGTCACCATCGCGACAGATCCCTCAATGCCCTGAATTTTCGCAGAAAATCTGATATGCGCAGCCCCACAACCTCTCTGATACCAAAAGATATATCAGCGTGATGGTAAACGGCGCCGGATGTCGCCGCGATGACAGGCGCGGCGGCGCAGCATCCGGGGGCCGCAGGCCTATTCGGGGGGACGTTCGGCGCGGGCCGCGCGATAGGCCGAGGGAGCACAGCCGAAGGCCTCTTTGAACTGACGCGAGAATTGCGCCTGATCCGAAAAGCAAAAGCGATAGGCGATTTCGGCCAGTGTCAGATCACCGGGCAGCGCCACCACATCCCGCGCGGCGCGCAGCCGTTGATCGCGGATCACCCGGGCCACGCTGCGACCATCTTCGGAAAACAGCTCGTGCAGGTAGCGTTTCGAAATTCCGCAGGCGCGCGCCACCATGTCCGGGCTCAGCGTCGGGTTGCGCAGCTCGCGCCGGATCACCTCGTCGGCGCGGCGCAGATGGGCCGTGCGCACCGCACTCAGCCCGTCCGTCTCGGCATGTTCCGACAGCGACAGCGCCAACAGATCGACCAGCTGGCGCCCGACCACCTCGGTTGCAGGGGGGGCGACATGTCTTCATCCAGCGCGGTCCGGGCCATCGCCGCGAACAGCGCCCCGACCCCACCCGCAGCATCGAACTGCTGCGCGCAAAACCGGTCGGGCTGGCGGATCCGCTCGGCCAGCAGCGTGCGCGACACTTTCAACACCCCCAGACTGTTCGGCTTGGTGTAGGAAAAGCGATAGGGTTCATTGCCGCGCTCGACCAGAAAGGCGCCGGGCGCACAGCTGACATCACGTCCCAGCTGGCTGAACTCGACCGGTGCCAGACGCGGAATGGTAATCAGGAAATCTTCGTCACTGTGGCGGCCAATCTGGCCGGGGCCACGTTCATAGGTCAGCGCATCGGTGGACAGGCGCGACAGTGACACCGGCCCGACCCTGCGCATGCTCAACCGCCCGCGAAACGCATCGGCATCCCGAAAGCTCAGACGCAACGGGAAATACGCCTCGGCGATGACCGTGTTCCAATATCCCGCGCGGTCGCCTGCGGGCAGATGGTCGGTCGAATGGCTGACAAGTGTCGCGGACATGTCGCGGGCCTTTGCGGAGTTGGAAATTAACGCTAGGCGAGGATGCCCCCGCAACGCAAGGCCCAGTTGCCCCTGCCCCCGCCCTGCCGCCGTCAGTGACAAAAACTTGTGCACCCTGCTGCAAGACGCAAAGGCCGCAGAAACGCACGCTTCCTCATCAAATCCAAGAAGCGGCCCACGAGGGGCTGCCGTAACACAGGGAGACTGCAATGGCCGGTCGCAATGTCGATCCGATCACCCTTTCCGTGGTGCGCGGGGTTCTGGAAACCACGCAGCGTGAAATGACGCTGACGCTGGAACAGACCGCGCGGTCCTCGGTGTTCAACCTTGCGCATGACTATTCGACGGCGCTGTTCAACCACACGCCCGAGATGATCTTGCAGGGGCAGGACATTCCGATCCATCTGGGCTCGCTGATTCCGGCGATGAAATCGGTGGCGAAATTCTTCGAGGGCGATATCCACGAAGGCGATATCATCCTGCACAACGACCCGGCCTATGGCGGTTCGCATATCATCGACACCTGTATGTATTTCCCGGTGTTCTATGAAGGCGAGTTGATGTTCTGGACGGTGTGCAAAGGCCACCTGACCGATATCGGCGGCCCGGTGCCCGCGGGCTATAACCCGAACGCGACCGAGATTTTCGCCGAAGGCCTGCGGATTCCGCCGGTCAAGCTGTGGGATCGTGGCGTGCCGCGCAATGACGTGATCAACCTGCTGCTGACCAACATGCGCGCCCGCCGCGATCAGGAAGGCGATTTCAACGCGCTGATCGGCGCCTGTCAGGTCGGGGCGCGGGCGCTCAAGGGGCTGGTGGACAAATACGGCAAGCAGGTCGTGCAAGATTGCATCGCCGAATTGCTGGACATGGCCGAGGCGCATATGCGTCACCTGATCGCCGCCGTGCCCGATGGCACCTATAGCGGCACCGCGATTCTGGAAGACGCAGGCCACGGCTTTGGCGATTTCGAGATCACCGCAACCGTCACGATCGAAGGGGACGGCTGCCATATCGCGATCCAGTCACCGCCGCAAATCCCGTATTTCATCAACAGCTATGAAGGCAACAGCCACTCGGGCGTGTATCTGGGGGTGATGATGTTCGCGCAGCTGCCGCCGCCTTATAACGAGGGGCTCTATCGCTGCGTCAGCACCGACATGGGGGCCAAGGGCACGCTGTGCAACGCGCAATCCCCCGCGCCGCACATGAACTGCACCACCACCCCCATGGAGACCCTGACCGACGCCGTGCGTCTGGCGTTCGAACAGGCCGCCCCCGACAAGGTTTCGGCCAGCTGGGGCCATGCCAACGGCTGCAATATCGCGGGCTGGGACAAGCGCCACGATGAGGAATATGTGACCATGGTTCTGGCCTCGATCATCTCGGGAGCGGGGGCCACGGCCAGCCAGGACGGCTGGCATGCGGTTGGTCCCGAATGCTGCTTTGGGGCCCTGACCTCGGGCGATATCGAGATGCTCGAACACAGCTATCCGATCATCATCCACCGCTATTCGCTGATGGAAGACAGCGGCGGCGCGGGGCGCAACCGTGGCGGGTCGGGCACCTGCTGGGAGGTCGAGCCGCTGGATACCCCGATGACGCTGATCACCTTCGGCGAAGGGCGGCGGATCCCGGCGATGGGGGCTGCGGGGGCCAAATCCGAGATGGTATCGAAAAAGGTCGGCCGTCTGGAAATCACCCGCGGCGGCAAGACCGAGGTGATCACCGACAACGTCATCGAAACGATCCAGCCCGGCGAACGTGCGGCCAACTTCAACCCCGGCGGCGGCGGCTTCGGCCCGGCCTTTGAACGCCCGGTTGAACGGGTGGTGGATGACGTGAAAAACGGTCTGGTCAGTCTGGAAGGGGCGCGCCGCGACTATGGCGTGGTCATCACCGATGCCGCGACGCTGGACGTCGATCACGCCGCCACCGCCGCGCTGCGCCGCGCCTGAACCAACACGGGCGGGGGCCAACCCCGCCCCAATCAGAACTCCGATCCAACAGGACAACCGCAATGCAAACCCAATATCGCCTTGGCATCGACGCCGGGGGCACCTTCACCGATTTCATTCTGGCCGACCGCGATGGCCATGTGCGCATCGTCAAGGCCCTGTCAACGCCGCAAGACCCGACGCTGGCCATCCGAAACGGGCTGGCGCTGATCGAGGAAGAAACCGGGATTTCCCCGGCCGAGATCGTCTCGAATGCCGATCTGTGCATCAACGGCACCACCGTCGGACTGAACGCGTTGATCACCCATCGCGGCGCCAAGACCGGGCTGATCGCCACCGCAGGCCACGAGGACAGCATCGAAATCCGGCTGGGCCACAAAGAAGACGGCTATCGCTATGACCCGGAATATCCGCCCGCCACGATGCTGGTGCCGCGCCATCTGCGCCATGGCGTGCGTGAACGGGTGATTTCGACCGGCGCGGTGCACACGCCCCTGAACGAGGACGACGTGCGCGCCGCCTGCCGCCATTTTCTGGCTGAAGGCGTGCAATCGGTCGCGATCTCTTTCGTCTGGTCGGTGCTGCACCCCGACCATGAACGCCGCGCCGCCGAGATCGTGCGCGAGATGATGCCCGATGTAATGCTGACCGTCGGCAGCGAGCTTTATCCGCAGGTGCGCGAATACACCCGCACCTCGACCGCCATCGTGAACGCCTATCTGGGCCCGATCCTGGCGCAATATGTCGAGGCCGTGGACCGTCAGTTCCGTGCCATGGGCGCCAAGAACCCGGTGCGCTATTTCCAGTCGAACGGCGGTCTGGCCACCGGCGAGATCGTGGCGAACCAGGCGGTCTATGCGATCAACTCGGGGCCTGCCTCGGCGCCGCAGGCCGCGCTGTATCTGGGCCAACCCTATGGCGAGGAAAACCTGATCACGGTCGATATGGGCGGCACCTCGTTCGATATCACGCTGACCTGGCAGGGCCGTGCGAACGTGTCGAAAAACATCGACTTCCTGCGCTATCGCATTGGTATTCCGATGATTCAGGTCGAAACCCTGGGCGCGGGCGGTGGCTCGATCGGCTGGATCGACCCGATGGGCCTGCTGCAGATGGGGCCGCAATCGGCGGGCTCTGAACCGGGTCCGGCCTGCTATGGCCGTGGTGGCACGCAACCCACGACGACCGACGCCAATCTGGTGCTGGGTTACCTCAGCCCGGGCGGTCTGGTTGGTGGGCGCCTGCCGCTGGACGTGGAAAAGGCGCGTGAGGCGATCCGCATCCATCTGGCCGAACCGCTGGGCCTGTCGGTGGAACGTGCCGCCTACGGCATGTTCACCATCGTCAACACCAACATGGTCAACGGCATCCGTCGCGTCTCGGTCGAGCGCGGCTATGATCCGCGCGATTTCGTGCTGAACTGCGCAGGTGGGGCCACCGGGTCACATATCATGGCGCTGGCGCGGGAAATCGGGATCCGCAAGGTGATGATTTCGAAACTCGCCTCGGGTCTGTGCGCCTATGGTCAGATCCTGTCGGATGTGAAGTATAACTACATGGCCCCTGCCCCGATCCGTCTGGAAGGCGCCGAGGCCGCGGCCCAGCTGGACGCGCTGTTCAACGGGCTCGAAATCAAGGGACGGGCGGACCTGACGCAAGACGGTTTTGCCGAAGACCGCATCGGCATCCGCCGCAGTCTGGACATGCGCTATGTCGGTCAGGTGCATGAATGCACCGTTTCGGTCGATCCGTTCGAGATCACCGAAGCCAGCCTGGACCGCCTGAAAGCCGCCTTCCACGCCCGCCACGAAGAGCTGTACACCTATTCCGAGCCCAACAGCGCGGTCGAGGTGGTCAACGTCGAAAGTGCCATCGCGGGCAAGGTTGATCGTCCGAACAGGATGCGCCTTGCGCCCGGAAAGGGCTCGGAAGCGGCCGTCAAGGGCCTGCGCCCGATGATCTTTGCCGCCGATGGCGTGTCACAGGAAACCCCGGTCTTCGACGGCGCGGCCCTGGGCGCGGGCGACACCGTGCGCGGCCCGGCGGTGATCGAAGAGGTCACGACGACACTGGTGATCGAACCCGGCTGGACCGCCGTTCTGGATGAAAACGGCACCTATGTCGTGACCGCCGACTGAGCCCCACGGCCCGCCCGGTCCCCTGTCTGCCCGAGGCTCACGCCTCGGGCAGCGTATCGCTTGCGGCACCGCGCGGGGCCCCATCCAGAATATCGCGCCGCATCGCCGCCACAGCCGCCGCCGCGTCCCGGCGCAACAGGGCCAGCAGAATATCGTCGTGATAGATGGCCGTGCGTTGCATATTGGCCTGATCGGGGGTCTGCACCCGCACCATCGGCCCCAACCGCATCCACAACGGGTCCAGCACCTCGGCCAGAAAATGGATCTGCGCCGCCGCCGCGATCGCGCGATGAAACCGCAGATTGGCGGCCAGAAAGGCGGTGGTATCCCCTGCCGCAGCCGCCTGCCGCATCGCGGCACAATCCGCGCCCAACTCGGCCAGCGCTGCCTCGCTGCGCCGCACCGCCGCCGCCGCCACCGCCTCGGTTTCCAGCACCAGACGCAGACGGGTCAGATCGGCGCGGTCCTTCGGGCTCAGTTCGGGGACGACCATCGTGCGCCCGGGTGTAGAGGTCAGCGCCCCCAGGCTTTCCAACCGCTGCACCGCGTCGCGCACCGGCATCAGGCTGGTGCCCATCTGCTGCGCCAGGGCCCGCAACGGCAGCTTTTGCCCCGGCGCGAACCGCCCCGCCATCAGATCATCGCGCAACCGGCGAAAGACCTGTTCGTGCAGCGGGCCTGTGGCATCCCGCGCAAGGGGGGCCGGGTCCGCGCGGGTCAGGAGTGTCATCGGGCAGGCCTCTTGAATTTTGTTATAACGAACAGCCAAGAACCGTTGCGAAAACCCCGGCTTGGTGGGAAGATCCCCTCAATCGTTATAACACACATCTGCAGGATTCCCATGTCAACCATCTCGAACTCGCTGGCTAGCGCCGACATCGCCGCCACGCTGCACCCCTATACCAACGCGCGCAAACACGAACAGACCGGCCCGATGATCATCGAACGCGGCGATGGCATCCGGGTCTGGGACAGCAACGGCAAGGACTATATCGAGGGGCTGGCGGGGCTGTGGTCGGTGGCGGTCGGGTTTTCGGAAAAACGCCTGGCCGACGCCGCCTATCAGCAAATGCTGAAGCTGCCCTATTACCACACCTTCACCTCGAAGGCGCATGAACCCGCGATCCGGCTGGCCGAGAAACTGGTCGAGATGACCCCCGAAAACCTGACCCGGGTGTTTTTCACCTCGTCCGGGTCCGAGGCGAATGACACGATCATCAAGATGCTGTGGTTCATGAACAACGCCCTCGGTCGCCCCGAGAAAAAGAAATTCCTGGCCCGCACCAAGGGCTATCACGGCATCACCATCGCCTCGGGCAGCCTGACCGGCCTGCCCGTCAACCACCGCGATTTCGACCTGCCCGCGATCCCGGTGCGTCATCTGACCTGCCCGCATCACTACCGCTTCGGCCAGCCCGGCGAATCCGAGACCGACTTCACCGCCCGGCTGCTGGCCGAGGCCGAGGCCGTCATTCTGGAGGAAGGCCCCGAAACCATCGCCGGTTTCATCGGCGAGCCGGTGATGGCGGCGGGCGGCGTGATGACCCCGCCCGAAGGCTATTGGCCGGGGATCGAGGCGCTGTGCCGGAAATACGACATCGTGCTGATTTCGGACGAGGTGATCTGTGGTTTCGGGCGGCTGGGCACGCCGTTTGGCTGCCAGAAATACGGCTTCACCCCTGATATCATGACCGTGTCGAAACAGATCGCCTCGTCCTATATGCCGCTGGCGGCGGTGGTGTTCAGCGACAAGATCTATCAGGCGATTGCCGATCATACCGCAACGCTGAACAATTTCGGCCACGGCTTCACCGCCTCGGGGCATCCGGTGGCGACCGCCGTCGCGCTGGAGAACCTCGCGATCATCGAAGAGCGCGACCTGATGGGCAATGCGGCGCGGCTGGAGGCGGTCTTCCAGGCCGGGCTGCGTCGGTTCGCCGACCATCCGCTCGTCGGCGAGGCGCGCGGCACCGGGCTGATCGGGGCATTGGAACTGGTGGCCGACAAGGCGACGAAACAGCCCTTCGAACCGATGGGCCGGGTCGGCGCCATCGCCGCCGAGGAAGGCAATGCCGCCGGGCTGATTTTCCGCGCGATTGGCGATCAGATCGCGCTTTGCCCGCCGCTGATCGTGACCGAGGACGACATCACCGAAATCTTCGCACGCCTGTCGATTGCGCTGGATCGCACCCAGGCCCGGCTGGCGGCAGAAACCGCCGCCTGAGCGCCCCTGAACCATGAAAAACGCCCGGGCATTTTGCCCGGGCGTTCGCATTTTGGGACCGGGGCGGAAGAACCGCGCCCGCCCGGATCATTTCATCAGCGCATCCATCGGCACCGGCTCGGAAATGGTCCATTCATCAACCACCCCCGGTTTGCCTGCCGTGGTTTCCACGATCAGATAGCGCGCCTTGTTCTGGTGGTGCAGGTCCGAGGTGAAGGTGCGCGGGCCAAACAGCGTCGGCTCGTTGTCCATTTTCTCCAGCTCGGCCACCACCGCGTCGGCGTCAATCGTGCCCGCGCGCTCCACCGCCTTGGCCCAGACGTCGATCATCGAATAGCCCGGATAGGTGTATTGCGTCGCCGGGTCCGATCCGGTCTTTTCCTTGTAAAGCGCGTTGAACGCATTCACATCCGGGTTCGGGTCATCGCCATAGACCGAACCCTGCACCGGCACATAGAAATTCGACAGATCCGGCACCGCCGACAGCCAATAGCTGCCATCCACCGCCGAGCCGTTCAGGATCATCGAGTTGATCCCCGCCGCGCGGATCTGCTTGATCGCAGACACCGCGCCCGGCATCATCGTGCACAGCATGATCGCATCGGGTTCCTTCGGCAGCGCCTTGATCCGGCTGATCTGCGACGCGATCGAGGCGTCGTCGTTCTTGAACACATCCTCGCCCGCCAGCGTCGCATCCGTCAGTTTCGGCAGCATCCAGTCGAACCCGTCGCAGATGCCCTTGTTATAGACATAGCTGGTATCAAGCAGACGATAGAATTCGCGCGCGTCTTTCTTGGTATAGGCCCATTCGGCCATCGTCGCGCCCTGCACCGCCGCCAGAACCGACGCCGAGAAGCTGTGCGGACCGACGCCCTGGATCCCCGCCTTGATCGATTCCGCGCACAGGAAGAATGAAATCTTGCCCGAGGATTCCGCGGTCAGCGCCGCGGGCGCGCCAAAGTCGTAATCGCAGGACACGACGACCATATCGGCGCCCTCGTCCAGCACGCTCAGGCCCGCCTTGGCGCCTTCGGCCCGGTCGGTCTTGGTGTCGGCATTGACCACCTTGATCTGTTTGCCCAGCAGGCCACCCGCGGCGTTGATCTCGTCGATGCGGATCATCGCAGCGTCTTGTGCGGGTTTGTCATAGGCCTGCATGAAGCCGCTTTCGGCGGTGGCAAAGCCCACCACGATATTGCCGTCGGCATCCTCGGCCAGCGCGCCCGTCGCGGGCCCGAGGCTCAGCGCCAGAACGCTCAGGCTCGTCATCAGTTGCGTGCGAAACATGGAACTCTCCTTGTTGATGTCGGTTTACGACTGTTATGCGTCCCCGCCGGGGACGGTTTGGTTTGCGGCAAGGGCAGGCCCCCGCCGGCCGCGCGCCCCGAAGGGCCACGCGAATTCACGAGAGAAAAGACCGTTCGGGCGTCGGGCAAGAATGGCGATCATCACCACGCCCAGCAGGATTTCCTGCAACCCGCCGGGCAGCGCGAAGGTCGAATTTCCGACCGGCACGCCGCGTTCCAGCCAGCGCAGGCCCTGGATCAGGAAGGACAGCAGCACCACCCCCGATACCGCCCCCGACAGCGTGCTCATGCCGCCCACGACCAGCATCGACAGGGTGATGAAGGTCAGCCCCAGATAGAAGGTGTCGGGCGTCACGACGCCAATCGAATGCGCCATCAGCGCGCCACCCAGACCCATCACCACACCCGACAGGCCAAAGGCCACCAGCCGCACCTTGGGAATGTCGATCCCCGAGGCCAGCGCCGCCGTCGGTTCATCACGGGCGGCCCGCAATGCCAGCCCGAAGCGCGAAATCGCATGCGCCCAGGCCACGAAGATCGCGACAATCGCGCCGATCATATAGGGCCAGATCGTGCGCACGATCGGAATGCCGACGACCGAATTGGTGGCCGCCGTCACGCTTTCCCAGTTGGCATAGATCGTGTTGATCATCGCCAGCATCGCAAAGGTCGCGATCGAGGCGGCAATCCCCGACAGCCGCATCAGCACCCGCCCGAACAGCAGCGCGAACACCCCCGCGAACAGCGCCGCCAGCACCGCCCCCGGCCCATAGGGCAGTTGCACCGCCTTGAGCCATTCGGGCAGGCCCGGGAAGGACAGCTCCTTCATCATCGGCGGCATCGTCAGCCAGGCGGCGGCATAGGCCCCCAGACAGGTGAAGCCGATGTGGCCAAAGCTCAACACGCCGGAATTGCCGACAAAGATGTAAAGCCCGACCACCAGAATGACGCGCACGAAGATGTCGATCATCGTCTGGTTGAAGGGCCGCGACCCGACCGCCTGCGAGATCAGCGCCAGCGCCACCATCAGCGCGGTCAGAATCAGCGGCGTGGCGATGGTGCGCAGCAGCACGGATTTCTGCGGTTTCTGGGTATCTTGCACCATGCCTCAGACCCTTTCCTTGGTGCCGCGCGCGGCAATCAGCCCTTGCGGGCGGAACAAAAGCACGAGGATCACCGCCCCGTAGACGAAGGCATCGCGGAACGGCCGCGCCTCGGGGGGCAGCACGGTCTGCATCACGACCGAAGCCGCCCCGATCAGGAAGCCCGCCAAAACCGCGCCTTCCAGACTGCCCAGGCCCCCGATCACCGTGGCGATGAATGCCATCAGCATCACCGCGCCGCCCATCTGGATATCGACGGTGCCGGTCTGACTGCCCAGAATGATGGCGATGGCACCGGCCAGCGCCCCCGACAGCGCGAAAGCGCCCATGATCACGCGGTTCGCCCGCACGCCGAGCATCCGCGCCATGGTGAAATTCTCGGCCGCGGCACGCATCTCCAGCCCGAAGCGGGTGCGGCGCACAAAGACCGACAGACCGATCAGCATGACCAGCGTCGCGATGATGGTAATCAGCTGCAACAGCGGCATCCGCGCGCCCAGAAACTCGATCGGCTGACTCAGCGCGGGCAAAAGCGAGATCGACTTCGGGCGGCTGGAAAACAGCATCAGCAGGAAATAGCGGATCACGAAGCCAAGCGCGAAAGAGGCGATCATCATCGTCGCGGGGCTGGCATGGCGAAAGCGGCGGAACACCGCCACCTCGGACAGCACGGACAGACCCGCCCCCACCGCCAGAATGAACGGGATCAACAGGAACCACGGCATCTTGCCCGCAAAGACAATCGCCACCGCATCGACCGAGGGCCACAGCAGCGCAAACACCGCAAAGGCGATCACATCGCCATGCGCGAAGTTGACCAGCCGCATCACCCCGAAGACCAGCGCGATCCCCAGCGCCCCCAATGCATAAAGCGAGCCCAGACTGAGCGCATCAAA
>JAQTYE010000142.1:0-610 GCA_028749255.1 Paracoccaceae bacterium
GTGGTCGCGGTGATCCCCACCGTGCCCGCCGCGGCATGCATCTCCGCCCCGTTGAACATCTGCAACGACCCGGCGGACAACACGATATTGTTCGCCGTGCTCGACACCGTGCTGTTGGCGGTGATCTAAACCTTGCCGCCCGCAATGATCTGGATCGGCCCGGCGGGTTCCACCGGCCCGTTCAGCACGATCGCATTACCCGACGACAGTTCGATCGCATTCGGCGCCAACGCCGAGGTGATCACGAAGCTGTCGCTGGCCGGGCCGTACAGATAGATCGCCCCCGACGGTGCCGCAGCGGTGATACCGCCGCCGAAGTTGCTGCCAACATTCAGCGTGCGGTCCGCAGCCCCGATAGTGCCCGAGGTGGTGGTCAAAACCACATCGGTGCCAAGAATGTTGATCAGCTGATCGTCATTGGCATTGGCAATCCCGGTGTCGGCCAGAACGGTCACGTTGCCCGGCGAATAGATCGTATCAATCAGCGCCGTCCCGGTCACATCCAGGTCGATATCGCCCTGGGCACGCGCCGTGATGGTGGCACCGCTCAGCGGCGACAGGCGCATCGCATCGAAGGTCGGGCCGAACGGGTTGAGCGGGTTGACCCCGG
>JAQTYE010000142.1:620-9798 GCA_028749255.1 Paracoccaceae bacterium
CTTGCGACGATTCCAGGATCAGGTTGCCGGTCGCCACGATGCCGCTGCCGACATTGGCAATCGGACCGACGACCTGGATCCGGGTTTCGCCCGGAACGCTGATCGAATCGAGCAGGCCATTGCTGCGCGAGGCCAGATAGGCTGTGCCATGATCAAGCGCGCCCGGCGTGCCGGTCACATCGACATTCAGCGCGGTCACCGCATTGAAGTTCAGCGGACGCTTGTTCAACACCTGGATCGTCAGATCCGACGCCGCGACCAGCCGGTTGGCCGCCGCATGCAGCGCTGCCCGCTGGGCATCCGTCATCTCGCTTTCATCCAGCCCCAGCGGCACGGTGATCTGCGTGTTCAGGATGCCTGCCGCCACAGCCTCGTTATAGGCATCAATCTGCGCCTGCGTCGGTGCGGCCGGCAAGGCGCCGATCCGGTCAACGATGATCTGCAGATCCGACCGTTCAGCCGTGGTCAGTGCGATCTTCTGCGCATCGGTCAGCGCGCTCGGGTCCAGATCCGCCGGGATCAACACCCCGACAGTGGCCGTGCCCGCACCGATGGTTTCACCGATGCCGACACCGGCGTTCAGCGTCACCGTCCGTCCCGAAACGTTGGGCGCCTTCAGCACCGGGTTGGTGCCGGTGACGGTTTTCAGCGCCCCCGGCGACAGCGCAAAGGCCAGCTGCCGGTCGCTCCATTCCGCGCCACGCGTCAGCGCCGCGACGTCTTCGGGGTGATCGGCCGGATCATAGCTGTAGCCCGCCTGATAGGTCGCGGTCAGCCCCCCAACGGTGGCATTGAGCGCATGATATTTATCGGTCTGCGCGGTTTGATAGACGCCAATATCCACGCCCTGATCGACCAGCGTCTTATACTGCAACGACGCCGGATCAAGCGTGTAGGTGAAGCTCGGGTCATAGGCCGCGCCACCGTCCGGCTGGCTTTGACGGATCGCCCAATAGGCGTTGTAATCCGCCGTGCGGCCATTCGCGAAGGCATCAATCGCCAGCTGCACCTTGGCGGTATTCTCGGCAGAGCCACCGATCAGCCCCAGCGAATTCCAATAGCCCAGCAACTCGTTATAGGTCCGCGTGTCCACGGTCTGGATCGGGTTGTTGTCAAGGATCTGGCCGGTGGTGCCCAGCCAGATATCGCCGCCCAAGGAAATGATCTGGTCGATCAGCATCGTGCCATCGGCATTACCGGTCCAGGCCTGCGCCGTGGTGCCCCAGCTTTTCGCGGTGATACCGATATCGCCCGCCGCCAGAACGCTCAGCCCGTAATAGGGGTTGGGATCGACACTGTCGCCGAAGCTGCGATTGGCCAGCGAATAGCCGGTGTTCACCAGCAGCGGATTGGCGATCGCGCCAACCGCGCCGTTGCTGGCGGTCAGGGTCACCCGCGGCGCCTGAATCATCGCAACGGTATCCGTGTTGGGGTGGTTGGCATTGGGCGCCAGGAACTGCGCCGTCTGTCCCGCCTTGATGTCGGTGCCGACGGTCAGGTTGACCTGGCCATTGCCCGCCACCGGATTGCCCGCCGCCGTCACCCGCTGGATGACCGCGCCATTGGGCGCGTTCAGGTTCACGTTGCCTGCGGCTGCGGTCGCGATCAGCGCACCGTTTCCGCCCGGCGCCCCGTCCATCCGCAACTGCACCGGCGCTGCGGCATCGGCCCCGACCGATCCACCCGCCGTCAACGCGATCCGACGCGCCGTGACCAGCGCACCCGGGTTGCCCGACAGGATCGACTGGCCCGCGCCGGTCGCCGCGATCTGGACATCGCCGTTGCGCGCGCTGACCTGCCCGTTCAGGGTCACATCGGTGGCCGACGTGACCGTCACCGCAGCGCTGTTCTGACCGATGAAGTTGATCGCGATCGGGTAGTCCGCCTTGAGCGCGTAGGTCTTGATCGTCGTGTAATACTGATCCAGCAGGTAGTTCGTGGTCACCGTCGAGTCGATGCACAGCGTCCACCAGTTACAGCTGCGGCTGCTCTGCCCGGTCTGGGTATAGCTGGACCGCGGATCGCTGAACGAGAAGTCACCCGTCACCAGATGATTGGCATTGTTCGGATCCGTCACCGGATCGAAGTTCAGGCTGCTGTTGCTGGTTGCGGTGTAATTCGTCGGGTTGGTGACCAAAATCGCCGGCAACCCGTTGGAGCCGTTGATGAACGTGGTCGTGCCCGTCGGCGTGTAATCCTGGCTCAGATAGGTGCCATCGGCCAGACGGGTCTCGGACAGGACCGAGGCCGCGCCAATCGACGAGAAGTTGGTGCTGCTGCTGATCTCAAGCGCGCTCGAACCGAACAGCTGCTGGCTCTTGGTTTGCACATTGACCTGCAGGCGGTAATCCGTCGCCGTGGTCCAGATGTAACGCAGGTTGGACGTGGTGGCATAGCTGGTCGCGCGATCCGCACCGGCCACAGCGACCGGCGACACGGTCTGTCCCGCATAGCTCGGGATGCCGGTCGTGGTGTCCAGCGTCCCGGTCTGTGTGGCGACCATGATCTGGCCCATCGCCTGCCCCGGCACATAGTCGCGGGTATAGACGGTGTGCTTGACATTGACCTGCGACGGCAGGCTCGACGCATCGACATGGGTGATGTCGGTGATGTCGATCACCCCCTTGGTGCCGCGCCCGACGACGCCGGTCGTATCCGACCCCGCGTCAACCGTTTGCAGAACCAGCGGAATGTCACTGGTATTGGTGATGTTGATCCGACCGAAGCCGTCCAGAACATTGAGCTGACCACCGCTGGACGAGGTGTTCAGGATCTGGCCGTAAAGCTGGATATAGCCGCCATGAACCTCGGCGCCATTCACGACATACTGCGCATTATCAACGTCATAGCTGGCGCCGATATTGTCGGTCAGGCTGCCGATCACCTGATAGGCAAGACCGTTGGCACCGGAAGAGGCCTTGTAACCGTCGGCCTGATCGCGCGAGAATTCCAGACGCGGGGTGATCCCCGTGCCGCTCAGGAAATCCTTGATGTTGATCAGCTTGCTCGACGAGGTGCCGCTGACCGGAACCACATACATCGGGTTCGCCGAAGGATCGTGCACGACCGCAGCCTTGTAATCGGCGATTGCGGTTTTCAGGACCGTCAGGTCCAGCCCGGTCGGGTTGAGGTTCAGCGTGATATTGCTCAGGAAGGCGTTCTGAACGGTGGGCGTCGTATTCGGCGAATTGCCCGCGATCAGATCGGCACGATAGGACGTAACCGCCGCGTCAATCACGCTTTGCGCCACGCCGATCTGGGCGGGGTTCAGCGTCGAAAGGGTCCGCGCGCTGGACGACGTCGCAGGCAGGCTCAGCGAAAGATCGACAATGCCCGACTGAACCGTGCTGTTGATGTTCAGATAGCGCGCACTGATCGAGATCGCGCCGTTCGCGATGATCCCGATGCCCGTCTCGTTCGGGCTGATCGGGTTGTTGAAGCTTGCCGGATCGCCGCCAACGTTGTTGAAGCCGTTGACATAGCTGGACACGAAATCGCCGTTCTTGGCCAGAATATTGACCGAACCGGCATTGATCGCGCCATAGACATAGATGTTGCCATATTCGCTGGTCAGATCGACGCGACCCTCGACGTTGTTGATGACCGCACCCGCGTTCACGATCAGATCCGGCGGCGGCAGGCCGCGCTGGTTTGCCGGGAAGGCAACACTGGTCGGGTTGTAGTTGTTGGTCAGCGTCACCACGGGGCGGCTGCTGGTCAGGCCGGTGATGACCTGATTGAACTTGGCCGACGACGGCTGCCCCGGCGCAAAGGCCGCGACCTCGTCAACCGAGTCAACCAGCACGCCGTTCACCCGGACATGGCCCGCGTCATAGGACGGCATGGTGATATTGTTGACCTTGAGCGTCGCCGCCGTGTTGTTGGTCACGTTGATTTCGGCATTGCCCGGCGCCGACAGGATGCCTGTGCCGCCGCCGGTCACGATATTGCCCGACAGATAAATATTGCCAAGCCGCGCGGCCACATCGTGCAGCGTGATCAGCGGCGTCGAGGGCGCCGCGGCCGGCGTGGTCGAGGCCCCCGGGATCTGCGCATTCAGATCCGCGATGGTCGTGGCCAGGGTCGCGGCCTGCGTCGTGAAGGTGCTGATAGTGTAGCCACCAACCGGCGGCGTGCTGCCGGTCAGAACCGTAACCCGGTCGCTGATGCCCGAATTCACCGTGCCAAGCGCGGTGGTCCAGTCGTTCACGAAGGTCTTGGCATTGGCCACGATATCCAGATTGGTCTTCACCGTGCCCGAGGTCACGACCCCGCCATTGGCGACGGTCGTCAGATTGACCAGGTTGGTGTTGACCGTGCCCATCTGCGCATTGAGGTTGTCGCTGGCGGTCTTGATCGCGGTGTTGTTGGTCACGATCTGGCCAAGCTTCGTCGCGATCTGTCCCTGTGCGGTGGTGCGCTGTGTCGCGCTGGATGCCGGGTTTTCGATGACCGCGATCAGGCCGGAAATCTCGGATTGCAGGGTCGTGTTTTGTGCGGCTTTGGTGTTGATCGTGGCGCGATAGCCGTTTGCGGCGCTCAGGCCGTTGGTCACGTTGGTGTTATAGGTGTTGTAGGCGCTGATCACCCCCTGCGCGGCGACATAGGGCGGGTTCGGAATCTGGTTCCCGCTGCCGTCGTCGATCGTCGCGGGCAAGGTCGCCACTGCGGTCAGCGCACTGGTATAGGCGGTCAGGGTTGCCGCCCCGCTGCGCACATTGGCGACATAGGACGTATAGTCGTTCGCGGTGCCATCGTCATAGGTATCGGCAATGCTCGTCGGCAAGGCGTTGTTCACGACCGTCGCCTGATTGGTGAAGCCCGAGGCCACACCGTCCAGCTGGACCTGGCTGGCATCGCGTTGCTCGATCAACTGTTGCTGCGGCGACTTGCCCGATGCAAAGGCAACAAGGGTGAAATTGCCGCTGGCATCGCGTGATCCCAGACCCAACGCGATCAGCTTCTGTTGCAAGAAGTTGATTTCGTTCTGATACGCGCCCAACGCGACGGTGTCGCCGCCAGCATTCGCGATCAACAATTCCAACTGGTTCAGGCGCTGGATAATGACCGAATTATCCGCCGAAATGGTGCCCCGGTCGATCCCGTCTTCACCGATCGTGCCGCTGATGATGATGCACGACACGTTGCCCGGGTCGCAGGACGGGCCGTAATCCAGCGTGAGCGACTTGAATTTCTGCAGGCCGGTCGCAACCAGCCCGCGCAGGTCAACGCGCCCGGTTCCAGTGTTGCTGGTGGTGCCGCCGTGATAGTCGAAGGTGACCTCGTCGCCACCGAACAGCTCGCTCACCGCGCTTGCAAGGGCCGCCAGTGCCTGACGATAGATGTCGGTGCCGGTGCCAACCGCTGACAGCGTGATATCGCCCCGATCCGCGCCAATGGTGATGTCACCTGCCGCAAGAATGCCGATCAACGGCGGCGAAATCGGCGTGGTGTTGGTTGTCGTGCCTTGCGTCACGGTCGCGTTGCTGGTCAGATTGGCCTGCGCATCGGGCGACCCCGGGATCGGGATTGCAGAGTTGTTATACAGGTCAATCGTGGTGTGAAGATCGACGACCGACTGGGTGCCGATGGGGCTGCGGCCGGCATAGATGTTGACCGTCCCGTGGCTCGGCAATGACCCATCCGCCGGAGCGATGCCGTTGGTCGCCTCGATCCGGGTGTCCGTACCGATGTTGATGGCATTCGCGACGCCCAGATTGGCCCAGGAATGGCCATCCGGCGCGCCTGCAACACCATAGGTGGTTGCCGCGCTGCGACCGTCCATGTCCGCCTGGTTCCAGGCGCCGACATTGATATCGCCCAGATCGACCAGCAAGGTGCCGTTCGACCCGATGGCGATGGTCGCGTTCTGGGTGCCCGCCAGCTCAACCACCGAGGATGCGGTGGCAATCGCCCCCGCCGAATCCAGCTTGGCCTTCTGATGCGTGATCAGTTCGTTATAGGCCTCAAGCTGCAGCACAGAGACCCCGGCCGTCGGCAGCAGCAGCCGGATGTCGGCGGCATCGCCCACATCGGCGCGGGTGTTTTGGGTGATCGCGACACTGACCTTGCCTGCAGGCAAGTTCAACAACCCGCCCGAGCCGGAATCGACGTTCCAATCGGCGCCATCGGCGTTGAACGCGCCCGGTCCTGCACCATCCAGCGCATAGGCGGTCTCGCCCAGGAAGAAGTTATGCGCATAGCTGGCGGCCTTGATCGTCAGGTTGCCCGCCCGCACCCAGGCGTTATCCCCCAGATAGGCATTGACCGTCGAGTTGACCTGATGCGCCATCGACGCGCCGCTGGCCCCAACCAGCGACGCCTGCGTGCTGTCAACCGATCCGCCAAAGACCGCCGTATGGGTCGCATTGATATTCGCCAGACCGTTGATCACGCTGACCAGGAACTTGTCGGCCGCGCTGCTGGTGTCGATATAGGCCTCGGTTCTGGTTGCAGGCTTGGTCGCGGTCTCGGCTTTGGAGGCCGCCCCCGCCACAACACCGCCCGACCCCGCAACTGCCGTCGCAAAGTTGCGATCCGTGCCGGTGGCCGTGACGTTCAGAGTGCCTGCGCTCACCCCGGTCATGTCGGTCATCGCCGCACGCGTCACCGTCGCCGAGGTCGATTTGGAATTGTTGCTGCCCAATGCGGCGATGCCAAAGACATAGCCGGTGGCATCCGCCGATTGGTTCGTCGCAGAGGCCGCCGTGACATTGACCACGCCGCTTGCGGTGATGGCGCTGCCCGAAACAAGCGTCTGCGCCGAAGACGTGTTGATGCTTTGCGCGTCGCTGCCTGCAAGCCCGACAAGGGCCCCTGCAACGGCCGTCGCCTCGGCATCGTTGGTGCCGCCCAGAATGGCAGAGCCAATGGTGACAGAGCCGCCATCCAGCACCGAACCGCCGTGCACCTGGTTGGTCACTGTCACGCCCAGCGTGGAATGCGACATCGAGACCCCGGCCGCCAGGCCGCCCGACAGCGCCGCCCCACCGGAATCGGTGGTGGCGCTGTTGGTGGCGTCGGCCGCGCCCGAAATCGCCGCCGTGGTATAGATCTGCGCGTCGTTCATCTCGGTCGAGACCGCGGTCGTCACATCGCCCAACGCAACCGCGCCTTGCAACGCAAAGCCGATGCCCCCGCCTGCGGCAATCGTATTGGCCTTGACCCAGTCACCCGAATGCGCGCCCAGCGTGACGCTGCCGCTACGGTTCAGCGCGCTGCCAATGGTGACACCCTGATCGCCGGTGGCCCCCGACGCATCGGCCCCCAGCGCCGCCTTGGTCACGCCGCCGATGCTCGCATCGGCCACCGAAACGCCCGCCGCCCCGGACAGCCCGAAGGACAGACCCAGTGCTTCCGCGTCAATCGTGCGCGCCGAGGTGGCATTCACCGCCGCAGCCCCGGTCACCCCGATGGTCGCGCCGTTGATATAGGCATAGGTGTCGGAATCGTCCGAGATCACCGACACAGACGCCGCAAGACCGAACCCGCCCGCGGCACCGACGACGGCATTCGTCGTCAACGCATGCAGCGTTTTCGCGTCCAGCGTCAGAGCCGCCGCCGTGATATTGGCCGCGCCCGAAAGCTGCGCGGTGTTGGTGGTATCGACGCTTTGCACAACGATACCCGCGCCGATCCCGGCAACGCCCGCCGCAGCCGCGCCCGCCGTGAAGGTGGTGGTCAGCTTGTCATAGCTGCGCACGCCCAGCGTCCCGCCTGCGGTGACTTGCGCGCTGCCCATATTGGCCGAGGTGCCCGCCGGAACCAAAAGCCCAGAGGCCGGCGCAGTATCCAGCAGCAGTGCCTCGCGCGCGGTCTGCGCCCGGGTGCTGGCGGTCTTGACGCGGCTGTCGGTATCATCACCTTCAAACAGGCCGCTGATGCCCTCGCCGTTGTCGTCATTCACCTGATCGCTGGCCTGGCCGGTGATATCGGCAAGCGTGAACTGGCCATCGCTGGCGTCGCCCATCTTGTCATCGGCCTCGCCGCCCGGGGTGATCCCGTTGCCATAGTCATAGACCGCAATCGCGGCGCCGATCGACACGATGCCCGCAGACCCGGCGACGATCACCGAATTGCCCGCCTTGTTGGACAGCGCATTGACCAGAACGTCGCGCTTGGCCGCCATGGTGACGCCATCCCCGACCGTCGCACTGGTCGTGGTCTTGATCACGCCGACATCCACGGTGCCCGCAAGCCCGACGAAGCCGACCGCAAGGCCACCGGCATAGACGTTCGAAATCGAGGTGTCGCGTGCGGTGACGATCACGTCCTGACCGCCCGCCGCCCCTGCCTGCGCAATATCCTGATTGATCCGCGCATTCGAACCGATCGCGGCCGAGGTCGTGATGTTTTGCAGCTGCAACGTCACCACACCGCTGATCCCGGCATAAAGCCCGCCCGAGGCCGAGGCCGCAATCGCCAGATTGCTCTCGCCCGAGGTGGCGGCGATGTTCAGCCCGCGCGTCGTCCGGGTCGAGGTCATATCCGTGCCGGAATACCCGACAAAGGTGTTCGCGCTATTGCCCAGTGCCGTGACATCGGCATTCGCCAGAACGTCAGCGGTCGTGGTCTTGTCGATCATCAGCACGCCAATCGCGCCACCAACACCCGCCGCGCCCAGCCCAACCGAGACCGACCCGTTCATCGTCGCAACACGGGTCTGGTCATCGGCCAGAACCTGCACATTGCCCCCGGCAACCGTGGTGCCGCCCAGTTCCGCCGTGGTCACATCGGTTACCGAGATGACGCCGACACCGCCCGCCAGCGCAACCGTGCCACCGCCCGCCGCCGCCGCCGAAAAGGCCGCGAAATCGGCCTGCGTCCGCGCCGTGACCGCCACATCGCCCTTGGCCGCCATCACCGCGCCGCTGTCCACCGTCGCTTTGGTCGTGGTGTTCACCATCGCCACGGTCACACCCGCGCCTGCGCCCACGGTGCCACCGACCGCCGCCGCCCCGGCAATGCCAAGGTTGTAGGTGTCGTTGGTCGCGGCAACCGTCACGCCCTGATTGGCATTCGCCACCCCGGCCATCTTGTTGATCTGCGCCGCGCCAATGCTTGCCTGCGTGTCCGCCGTGATCACCGGCACGTTGCCCGACAGCGCAATCGCCGCCGTGCCCGCCGCGCCGAACCCGATTTCAAGCGAGCGCACCGAATTGGAGGCCGCCGCGTTGAC
>JAQTYE010000143.1 GCA_028749255.1 Paracoccaceae bacterium
GCTCAACCGTGTCGTTGGCCGGAAAAGCGGGCGCTCCGGCCTGCATATCTTTGCCCTTGGGCAGGAGTTTTCCAGCCGCACGGAAAGTTCAAATGCCGTGATCGGCCCCACCAACGTGGTCTTCCGCGTCGATAGCTCGCATGGCGCGCACCGGGTTCCGGCTGTTGTGCCGGATGGTGACCCGATTTTCATCACCCGCGACAAGCGCCGTCTGGTCCAGATCAGCTATTCGTTCCAAGATGATGCCAATCGTGCGCTGGACCTGAGCCGTGCCGCGCAGCATCTGGGTGCTGAAGGTTTCGAAGAGGTAGTATGGCAGTCGAGCCCGCAGCGCATGGGCTGGCTGCGCCGTGGCAGTGGCGATCTGGCGCCTATGCTGCACGAGCCCGGCGAGGACGTTCTGGGATGGGCCACCCATCCGGTTGCGGGCGGTTTTGTTTGCGCCATGGCGGTGACCCCGGCGCTTGAGGCCGGCGCGGACACGGTCATGATCGCTGTTGAGCGCGTGATCGACGGCGCCACGGTCTGCATGGTCGAAGAGCTTGCCAACGTGCATGCCTATCTGACTGGAGAGGCAGACCCGTTCGAGGCCTGCCATCTGTTTTCATCGGTGCGCATCGACGCGCCGGAAGGCGCCACCGTGATCAGCGTGCCGCATCTTGTCGGACAGTCTGTCTATGCCTGGACGGATGGCGGCGAATATGGGCCAATCCTTGTTGGGGAAAGTGGCGAAGTCACGCTGGCGCAACCCGCGACAACCGGTGTCGTCGGTCTGTTTGACCATACGCATTATGCCGAAACGCTTGATGTTCAGGCAGCTGGTCCAACTGGCGACACAAGCGGCCGCAAACGTCGATTGACCCCTGGCGTCGGAATTTCGATGCTGCGCACCTCGCAAGGGTATCTGCGTGCGGTCGAACGCGACCTTGGCGCCCCGGATCGCCTACGTGAGCCCCGGCCAATCGTGCCGCGTCAGGTCAGTGCGGATCTGTCGGTGCAAGTATCCGGTATCGGATCTGTCGATGTCACCTGCGGCATGTCCGACGCGATCAGCCTGCGGATCGAACCGCACGGAGGTGCGCCCCTGACAATCACCGGGCTCGTGCCCACAATTACGGGGGCAACGCGATAATGTGTATCGGAGCGCTTGCGCCATTGATGACAGCCCTGGGCGCAGGAGGCGCAACTGCAGCCGGCGCAACAGCCGCGGCTGGCGCCACAGCCGCCGCCACCACTGGCGGATTTCTGCAGACCGCAGGCACGATACTTGGTGTTGCTGGATCCTTGGCGCAGGGAATCATGGGCTATCAGGCCGCCAGCAGCCAGGCAGCCCTGATCGGCGAGCAAAAGCGCATCGAGGCGCAAATGACCACGGTGCAGGACAATCGCGCCCGCGCAGCTTTCCGTAGTCAGATTGCCCAGCAACGCGCCGAACTGGCTGCGCGTGGTGTGCAGATGGACAGCCCCACCGCCATCATGCTTGGTCAGGTGGCGGCAAAGGAGATGAGCTTTGAAAGCCAGTCGATCCGCGCCACCGGGCAGGCCCGCCAGACAGAGCTGAGCTATTCGCAGGCGGCCGCACGCGCAGAGGCCACCAGTTCGCTTCTGAAGGGCACATTCAGCGCCGCCGACAAAGTGCTGACCGCCGCCCCGGACCTGTGGCCCGGAATGAACACCAGGGTGGTGCGATGAGCCTGACTGTCCCAAAGGCCGGGATCTCCCCGGGACGCGCTCCGCAACTGGCCAATGTGCCAATGCCGCAGTCCGATGCCGGCGCAACGTTGGCCGCCTTCGGGGACCGCATGGCGCAGCTGGGAGGCGTGCTGGAGGACGAACGGTTGGGGCGCGAGATGACGCGGCTCAAGACCGGGATGACAAAAGACCTGGGCGAGTTGCGCCTGTCGATCGAAGATATGGGAGACCCAGATCAGGCGGGCGCGGCCTGGGACAGCGGGCTGCAATCGCTGCGCCAGAAATACCTTGATGGCGCTGACGAGAATGGCCGCCCGCTGGTCGACCCAAAGCTGCGCGAAGATTTCGGGCTGGCCTTCGACGATCTAAGCACCACCCACGGACTTGCCATCGGCGGGCGTCTGCTTGGCCTGCGTCGTTCGCAGCGCGCGGCAAATCTTTATGACTACACGAACACGGTCGTCGGGCAGGCTGCCATCTCGGATGCTGACACTCAGGTGCATCTTTTTTCCGAGTTGGATGCAGAAATCGACGCGAGTGTAGCGCGCGGCGACATGACACCGGAGGAAGGCGCGATCGCCAAGCGGCGCAACCGCGAAGACACCGACAGCGCCACGGCAATCGAAATGGGACAGAACGATCCAGCCGGACTTGTGCAACTGATCGACGCGGGCGGACTGTCGAACCTTGGGCCGGAGGATCGCGCCCGCCATCGCGCCTCGGCGCAGGCAGATCTGGATCGGATCGCACTGGCAGAGATCAAGGATGCCGAGGCCAGGGACAAGGAGCTGCGCAGCGAATGGGGAAAGCGCCTGGATGACGTGGCCGCCATCGCCACTGGTGGTCAACGGTCTGTCGACGAGTTTGCCTGGCTGCGCAGTCAGCAGGTGGCAGAAATCGCCGAGCGCGACGCGGATTTCGCGCTCAAGCGCGACAAGGCGCTGGCGGCTGTGCAGCTGCGCGACGAAAGCCCCGGCCTCGCACGGGCGACCCCGGACGATCTGGAAACAATGCTGGAACAAGAGCGTGCCCGTCCATTGCGCGCGCCCTTCGAAGCGCGCCGAATGGAGATCTTGCAACAGCAATATACCGCCGCCGTAGAAGGCTGGCGCAAGGACCCCATCGCCTATGCGCGCAAGGTTGGCATGAAGGTGCCAGAGCTTGATCTGTCGAACAACAGCGACATTCCCGCACAGCTGGCGCGGCGGGTTGCCTTCTCGCAATGGCTCGATGAGAAGAACTATGCGACAGATCCCGGCCTGCTGGATGACGACGAACAGGTGCGCCTGTCCACCGCCATCGGCGCGATCAAGGACCCCGAAGAGCGCGCGATCATGGTAGGCGGTATCGCCACCGGCGTCATCCGTGCAAAGGGCGATCCGACGGCCATCGCGGCGATCGCCAAAGATCCCGTAACGAACTGGGTTGCGATGTCCATGGCAAGTGAGAACTTCGGCCCCGCACTTGGTGGCGAAATCCTACGCGGACAAGATGCCATCGACGCCAAGACCATGATCATGCCACCGATTGCAGAGCGCACCGGGGCAACATTCGATGTGCTGTCGGACATGTTTGCAGGCATTCCTGGCGGAGAACGGATGCAGGCTCAGCTGGTGGCCGCAACCGATGCGCTTTACGCTAGCCGCGTGCGCAACGTCGATCCGACCGCAGATCTCGATACCGCAAAATGGATGCAAGCGCTGCACGAGGTAATCGGCGGCCAGGGAGAATACAACTCGCGCAGACAGCGCGGCGGCGTTCAGACGGTCAATGATCGAAAAACGTTCCTTCCGGCAGGCGTTAGCAGTTCGATGATTGAAGAGGCCTTCAAGTCGCTGGCTGGCGATATCCGCGGCCCTACGGCAGGCGGAAACGTCCAACGTACGCGCAACTGGATCTTCAAGCCGGAACGTGCCGAAACGGTCATGCAGAGCATAGCTAACGGCAATCGCGCCGGGATAAACGGGCGCGCGCTGACGCCAGACGAATGGGAAGATGCCCAGATCGTGCAGGTCGGACCTGATGAATATGCGCTGCTACTGAACTTTGGCGGCGGCCTTCAGGCGCAGAATGTCGATACCGGAGAGCCATTCACCTTCAGCCTGTCTGCACTGCTCAATGGTTATCGCCGGAGGGTCGGAAAGTGAACTGGTGGTTGAAAGACAATACCAGAAAGCAGGTCGCACCTATCGCTACGCGTGGGGCATCAGGATATCTGGAACGCGCCGGCGCAGGCTATACGATGTCGCGCATCGAGGACGACAGCTGGAACCATGCCGAGGTCATCGCACGGAAATACGAAAAAGAGCTGAGCGACATTATTCCGCGTCTTGGCCCGGAGGCGAACGCTCCGACGCCAATGCGTGGCCTTGATGCGATATCGACCAAGCGCCGTATCGACCGCCTGATGGAGCGCACCAGCCGATTTGTGGAGCAGAACCCGGAAGCGCGCGGCCGCATCCCTACCACCCGCGAAGAGTTCGATGCGCATGTGGTGGATCTGCGCCAACGCGAAGTCGATGACATGATGGAAATCCTGCAATCGGCGCCAAATGATGCCGTGCCGGGGGCTGAAACGCTTGGGCGGTTGGCCGCAGGAGCCACGGATCCGGTATCTCTGGCCTCGATCCCTGTGTCGGCCATCGCCTCACCCGCAGTCGGCATCGGCATGACTGTCGCATCAGAGGCCGCGATCGGAGCGGTGTCAGAACTGATGATCGCCCCACGCCGCAAACAGGTGGCCGATGATCTGGGCCTGCCAGAACCTGATACCGCGACAGATGTCCTTCTGGCAGGCCTGACCTCTGGCGTGCTGGCTGGCGGCGGCGCGCTGATTGGAAATGGCGCGGCCCGCTACGCGCACTATCGCCATGAGCGTGGCGTGGCGACAGATGTCTCTGCCGCCGAGCACATGTCGGCAGCAGAGCATGAAACCGCCGTCACTGAAGCAGAGCAGGCGCTGCTGGACGGAATGCCGCTTGGCAGTGATCGTCAGGCGCAGAAATCTGTCGGTCCCGTCGAGTGGCGCAACTTTGACTTTTCGCCCGCAGGCAATGCCTCTCCGAGATCTAACCGGGTCGGCTATGTCTATGGCCGCCTGATCGGACACGGGATGCCGCCGCATGTCGCGGCAGGATTTGTCGGCAACTTTATGGTTGAAGCTGGACCTTCGATTTCACCGCGAGCGGTCGGTGACAGCGGGCAAGCGATCGGATTGGCGCAGTGGAATGACCGCTCGGCCGCGCTGGTCGAATTTGCCCGCAAGCGCGGCAAGGATTGGCAGGATCTGGATACACAGATCGACTTCGTGATGCACGAACTGGAAACCACTGAGCGCGCCGCCAGAGACAGGATCTGGGCCACGCAAAGTCCGCGCGATGCGGCCATGGCCGTCAGCCAGTATTATGAACGACCTGGCGTTCCGCACAATGATCGGCGCATGGGATATGCCCAATCAGTCTTCGATCAAGCGTCTGGTGGGAACGTTCCAAAATGGCGAGGTGGCGCTATTCCTGATGCGCCGGCTGGAACCTACATCCCGACATCGCGCGGCTATACCGGGCGCGGCCAGATCAGCGTGGGTGAGCGTCAGATAGACGTCGATTACGAGGTGGTAGAGGCGGTCACCCTGCGCAACGCAACCGGGCACTACCAGCCGCGCGACCGTAGCCGCATCACCTCGGACCTATGGATTTCAGATACCGCCGCGCGGCTTGATCCGGCACAACTGATGCCATCCCCCACGGCAGATCGCGGCGCGCCGCTTGTTGGTCCGGATGACATGATCGAAAGCGGCAACGGGCGCTATGGTGCGATCCTGCGTGCCTATGAGCAGCACCCGGACCGGGCAGAGGCCTACCGCCGCCAGATCTCCGAGGCAGGATTTGCGGTGCCGCAGGACATGAAGCAGCCAGTGCTGATCGCCCGGCGGCGCACCCAGCTGGATGATGAGGCCCGCGCCCGCCTGACGATCGAGGCGCAGGATAGCGGCGTGGCGCGGATGAATGCGACGGAAATTGCGCAGACGACGGCCCGCGCCATGACAGCCGACCGCCTCGCCACCTTCCGGCCCGAGGTGAAGATCCATGACGACGCGAACCGTGGGTTTCTGAACTCGATCCTGAATGCCCTGCCCAGATCCGAGCGCAACGCGCTGTTCGACGACGGCGGGGCATTGAATGCCGAAGGCAAGCGCAAACTGGCGCAGGCATTTTTTGCCCGCGCCTGGAGCGATGACGGCCCGATCGGACGCGACATTTTGATGCGCTACGCCGAGCTGGAAGACGCAGGTGAGATGAAATCCCTGATGGCAGCGCTGGAAGAAGCGGCGCCAACGTGGGCCACTATGCGCGCCGAAATAGACGCGGGACAGATCAGGCAGGAATTCGACATCACGGCACATGTCCTCGATGCGCTGCATGTCATCGTTCTGGCGCGCCGCGATGCCTCGAAAATGGGTGGCACGATTGCCGAGGCGATCGACACCGTGCTGGCGCAGGGCGATCTATTTTCCGGGGTGAACCCGCTTTCACTGGCCTTACTGCGCAAGTTCTGGCGTGATGGCCGCGCGGCCCCACAGGCCGAGATCGCAAGCTTTCTGACGCGCTACGCCGATGAGGCGCGCGCTGTCGGAAAGACCGGCGATCTTCTGGGGGCCAGCCCGTCGCAGGTGCTGCGCGCCATCGACCGCAATGCCTTTGCCAATCTGCCCGACGACATCCCGCCAATCGACCCACCGCCGCCAGAGCCGCAGTCGGTGCAGGATCTGCCACCCGAGGCATTCGCCGATGGCGCGCAGGGGCCAGAGGCCGAGCTGGCAGATGCGCAGGCGCGCAACGACATCGACGCCGCGATCGCCGCCGCCCGCGCCAAGGAGGATTTCGAAATGCCGGACGGTCGCCGGGTCTCCGACATTCTTGCCGATCTCGATGACGACAAGACGCTGGAAATGGCGATTGACACCTGCCTGATGAAGAGGGCTTCCTGATGACCAGTATCGCCGATTGCATTCAGCGCGCCATCGACGCCAAGGATCTGAACCCCGTGCATGGCCGCGCCGCACAGGATGCATATCACCAGCTGGTCGCGCGCTATGAAAAGATCTTCCCCGCGGCACAAGCCCAGGCCAAGGCCGCAGAGGATCTGCGCGAGGCCACGCGCCGCGCCAGCCGTTCGCGCGCCCACAAGGTGCTGAACGAATTGCAGGCCGCCAGACGCCTGATCGACGCAGTGAATGCCGCTGACGATCCAGGCCGTGTGATCCGCGACATGATCGAGGGGCATACCCGCGACGGCTATCGTGGCGAAAGTGTGCGCGGTTTGATGGAAGCCTATACCGACACCATCAACGCCACGCTGGCCGAGGTGCTGCAAGAGCATGGGCTGAATGTTATCGGATCGGTGCGCAACCGCCTGCGGTTCATGAACGTGATCCGTGAGCTGCACGGCCAGAAGACCGGCGACGCCGCCGCCGAAAAACTGGCCGAAGCCGTGCGCGCAGCGCAGCGCCGGATGCGACAGCTTTACAATGCCTATGGCGGCGACATCGGTGAACTGGTCGATTACGGCATTGCGCACGCCCATTCCGCAGAAATGCTGATCAAGCACGGATTTGACAAATGGGCGCGCGACATCACGCCGCTGCTGGACTGGAGCCGGATCGTCGATTTGCGCACCGGTCAGCCCTTCGCGGCCGCCAAGGGCGCGCTTCCAGATCCCGCGGATGCGCAACGGTTCCTCAAGGACATTTACGACGGGATCGTCACGCGCGGATGGGATGATCGCACACCCAGCCAGATGGCGGGCGGCAAGGCACTTTACAATCAGCGCGGCGATCACCGCGTGCTGCACTTCCGCGATGGCGATACCTGGCTGACCTATAATCAGACCTATGGCCAGGCGGATGCCTTTTCAGCCATGATCAACAGCCTGCACGGGCTGGCGCGCGACGTGGCGATGATGCGTGTGCTGGGGCCGAACCCGCGCGGCGGGCTCGAGCTGGCGATCCAGACCGGCATCAAGCGCGCCGAAATGGCGGGCGATGCGAAAATGGCGGCGCGGGTGCATTCCCAGGGCAGACTGGCAAAGGTGATGCTGGCCCATGTCGATGGCTCCGCCAGTGTGCCCGATAACATCGTCTGGGCCGCGCTCTTCAGCGGCACGCGCGGCGTTCTGGCGTCAACCCAGCTTGGATCCGCAATCCTGTCATCGGTCACCGACGTGGCCACGATCCGCGTCGCGGCCAAGGTCATCGGGCTGAAGCCGTCCAATGTCATGACGCGCACGATGTCGCTGAGCATGAGCGGGATGACACGCAAACAGGCCGCACGCTTGGGCTATGTGGCGCAAACCCTTGGTGAGGCCGGTGGTGGGTCTGCGCGCTATTTCGGGGATCTGCTGGGCACTGGCATCACATCGCGCCTGTCGGGCTTTACCCTGCGCGCGTCGGGCCTGAACTTTGTCACCGACATGCGCCGCATCGCCTTCCAGATGGAAACATCGGCCAAGCTCGCGGATATGGCCGATCTGCCATGGGACAAAATCGACCCGAAGATGCGCGCCATGATGGAAAAGCGCGGGCTGACCGCGCAGGACTGGGATCACCTGCGCGCGCCAGAGGCCCGCTTCGTCACCGAGGACGGCGCCGATTTCATCTCTGCGCATTGGTATCTGGAACACCAGACCGCCCTGCCCCGGATGGAGGCGGAAGGCATCGCTATGCGCCTGCAAATGGCGATCCGCGAAGAGCTGGAATTCGCGCTGCCCACGATGTCGATCGAGGGCAAGGCCCGTGTTCAGGGGGATGCGGCACCAGGATCAATCCCGGGCGAGATGCTGCGCTCGACCACCGGCTACAAGGGCTATCCGCTCAGCCTGACCATGGGTCAGTATCGCCGCTTTATGCAGCAGTCTGGCCGTGGCTCCAAGGCGGAATATGCCGCCAACCTGCTTGTGCCGCTGGTCCTTCTGGGCGCTGTGGCCATTCAGCTGAAGGAGGTCGCCAAGGGCAATGATCCGCGCCCTATGGATGACCGCAAGTTCTGGTGGGCTGCGCTGTTCCAAAGCGGCGGCCTTGGCATTTTCGGGGATTTCTTCGCGGCCGAGGCCAGCCGCACCGGCGGCGGTCTTGGCGAGGCTCTGAGTGGCCCGGTCTTCGGTCTGTTCGGAGATGCAGGACGCCTGGTTGCCGCGCCTGCGCAGGCGGCCATTGAGGGACGCGACATGAACTGGGGTCGTGCGGCTGCGCGGTTCCAGCGCATGAACACGCCGGTCCTGTCAAGCCTTTGGTATGCGCGCGCAGCATTCGACAGGACCGTCAGTGACACCATTCAGGAGTTTCTGGACCCGGAGGCGCGCGCCGATTGGCGCCGCCGAGAACGCCAGCAGCAAAAGGACTATGGCACCCAGACGTTCCTGCCGCGCGGAGAAAATCAATCATACCGCCTGCCAGACCTTACCAATGCCCTTGGAGACTTTGCACCATGACCATTGATGTCTTTGTCCAGACAGATCCTTTCGTTGTGGCCGGCGTCGGTCCCTATCAGATTTCGAGCCCCTACATCGAGGGCGCGATCCGGGTGCATGCCGTCATTGACGGGGTGCCGATGCAACTGACCGAAGGAGACGATTTTACCGTGACGCCGGCCAGTTCTGCCAGCACGGGTGATGTCGTGCTGAGCGCGGCCGCAGCGGCCACGCATGCAGGCCGCGATCTGTGGATTGACCGCGACACTGTTGCCATGCAGAGCTGGGAGGCACGCTATGGCGACCGCGAGGTCGGCATGGAAGCCCAGCTTGACCGTCTGACCATGGCCGTGCAGGAATTGCGCGAACAGCTGCGCGCCACAATCCGCGGCCGAGCCGCGCTTGCCGCCTATGACCCGGAGCCAAACCGCGTGCCGATCATCCGTGCTGACGGGCTTGGCCTTGAAAACGGCCCCAGTGCGGAACAGATCGCGGGTGCCGCCCAGAAAGCATCGGATGCCGCATCAGCTGCATCTAACGCCGCGACATCGGCACTGGCCG
>JAQTYE010000144.1 GCA_028749255.1 Paracoccaceae bacterium
GCCATCACCACATCGCCGACCGCATCACCACACTCAGGCAGCGACAGGACCAGCGGTGTAGGGGCTTCCAGGGTGGTGGCAAGACTGCGTTGCAGTGACCCGCTCAGATCGCGCCCACAGCTGTGCACCCCCACTGGCGCGTCGAGTTCAAGTCGCAGATCTGTCATTGTCGCAGGTGCGGAATAGACCTCGGATTTGGCACCGTCAGCTTGACTGCCAAATGCCAGCATATAGCCGCCCAACGGCGTATCGGGGCTGCGCGGGGTGTCGGCACTGATATGCCCGGCGCCGCCAAACTCCGCGCCATATTCAAAGACGTTCAGATGCATATCGCCCGGTCCCTGCCAGCTCAGCACGATACGGTTAAATGCATCAAGCCCAGGCACCGCGACACTGGCCCCGACCTGCGCGCCATCGGGCAACAACGCGGTAACGGCGGCCTGAGAGGCCAAAGCCGGCAAAAGGCCCTGCCAATCGCCCTGCGCATCCAGGCTCGCCGTGAAGCGCAGCCCCTGATGCCTCACCTCGATCAACTGACCAGCGTTGCAGGGCGCATGTAGATCCACCAGAATTGACGCCTGTGGCGCCGCACTCAGCGTCAGATCGGCAGGTGCACAGGCCGAGGCAAACCCCGTCGTTACGGGTTGTTCGTGCGGCACCAGCGGCGCCCCCTGATCCGGCACCATCCGGCGCAGCGGCAGTTGGGGCAACTCGGCCACGTTGGAAATCCGCGCCCCGGTGACCGGAACCGCTGCGGTCGTGGCGCCAGGCCGGACCAGCGGGGTGGCGTCACCGCCGCGATGGACCGCCACATCCGCGCCCAGTGACACATCGCCCGAGGTGTTTTGCATCACATGCCCCGTGGCCGCAGCCAGCAGGAAAGTTGCCCCCACCATCATCACATTGCGCATCTGTTGCTTTCGCATTGCAGCCTCCGGTCAGTCTTGGACGTATCGTCAGACTAGTCCCGGAAAAGGGCAAAGCGATGGCCGGATCTGGGCAGTGTTTCCAGATCGTTAACGACGGTTAAAGCGTGAATTCGTTTAAAATGCGCCCGAAGCCCCAAAATATGGAAAGGCGGCCCCGGATCACTCCGGGGCCGCCCTGTTTCTGCCGTAGTTCGGTCAGACGAGGCGACCGTGGCAGTGTTTGAATTTTTCGCCCGAACCGCAGGGGCACGGATCGTTGCGCGAGGGGTTCCCCCAGGTCTCGGGGTTGGATTCGTCAAACCCTGGCACCGCCGCAGAGACAGGCGCCGCAGGAGCAGTGGGCGCTGCATCGCCGGGTGCGGCCTCCGCATCAGGAACCGCAACCGCGCCCAGCACCTGCGCCTGCATCGCGGCGCGCTCTTCTTCGGTCAGCGGCCGGATCTGCGCCAGACGTTTGGTCACGTCGCTGCGCAGCCCATCGAGCATGGTTTCAAACAGCTGGAAGCTCTCGGTCTTGTATTCGGACAGCGGATCGCGCTGCGCATAGCCGCGGAAGCCCACGACCGAGCGCAGATGTTCCAGCGTCACCAGATGTTCGCGCCATTTGGTGTCGATGGTTTGCAGCAAGACCTGCTTTTCGATCATCCGCATCGTGTCGGCGCCGAAGCCTTCGGCCTTCTGCGCCATGTAACCGTCAGTCATCTGTTCCAGCCGCTCGCGCAGAACATCCTGATCCACGCCCTCTTCGGCGGCCCAGTCCGCAACCGGCAGATCCATGTTCAACGCCTCGGTGACGGCCTGATGCAGCCCCGCGACATTCCATTGATCCGCATAGGATTTCGGCGGCGCGTATTGATCGACCAGATCGTCGATCACCTGATACCGCATGTCCTGCGCAATCTCGCCGATATCATCGGTTTCCATGATTTCGCGACGCTGGCTGAAGATCGCCTTGCGCTGGTCATTCATCACGTCGTCGAATTTCAGCAACTGCTTGCGGATGTCGAAGTTACGCCCCTCGACCTTGGCCTGCGCACGTTCAAGCGATTTGTTCACCCAAGGGTGGATGATCGCCTCGCCCTCTTTCATGCCCAGTTTCGACAGCACCGACTCGAGTTTGTCCGAACCAAAAATCCGCATCAGATCGTCTTCCAGCGACAGGAAGAACAAGGAACGACCGGGGTCGCCCTGACGGCCCGAACGGCCGCGCAGCTGGTTGTCGATGCGGCGGCTTTCGTGGCGCTCGGTCGCCAGAACGAACAGGCCTCCGGCGTCCAGAACCTTCTGTTTTTCCTCGGCATGTTCTGCTTCGATCCGCGCACGGATCTCGTCTGGGTTCGCCTCGGGGTTGGCGGCCAGCTCATCCAGCACCTTCATCTCGACGTTGCCGCCAAGCTGAATGTCGGTGCCGCGACCGGCCATGTTGGTGGCGATGGTCACCGCGCCCAGACGGCCCGCATCGGCCACGATCTTGGCCTCTTGCTCGTGCTGGCGGGCGTTCAGCACGTTATGCGGGACGCCTTCGGCCTTGAGCATGTCCGAAATCATCTCGGATTTCTCGATCGAAGTGGTGCCCAGCAGAACCGGCTGCCCCTTGGCATGCGCCACTTTCAGCGCCTCGATCACGGCGATATATTTCTCGCGCGCGGTGCGATAGACGCGGTCGTGTTCGTCGATCCGCTGCACCGGGCGGTTGGTCGGCATTTCGACCACGCCAAGTTTGTAGATTTCGGCGAATTCCTCGGCTTCGGTCGCGGCGGTGCCGGTCATCCCGCCCAGCTTTTCATACAGCCGGAAATAGTTCTGGAAGGTGACCGACGCCAGCGTGACGTTCTCGGGCTGCACTTGCACGCCCTCTTTCGCCTCGATCGCCTGATGCAAACCGTCCGACAGACGGCGGCCTTTCATGGCGCGGCCGGTGTGTTCGTCGATCAGCACGATTTCCTGCCCCATCACCACATAGTTCTGATCCTTGTGGAACAGCTTGTGGGCGCGCAGCGCCTGGGTGACGTGGTGCACGATGGTCGTGCTTTCCGGGTCATACAGCGACTGGCCCTCGGGCAGGATCCCCGCCTCGTGCAGACGCCGTTCAAGGTATTCGTTGCCTTCCTCGGTGTAGGTCGCGTTGCGGCCCTTTTCATCGAGGGTAAAATGCGCCTCGGTGATTTCCGGGATGAATTTATCAAGCGTGTTATACAGTTCCGAACGGTCCTGCGACGGGCCCGAAATGATCAGCGGTGTGCGCGCCTCGTCGATCAGGATGCTATCCACCTCATCGACGATGGCATAGAAATGCCCGCGCTGCGCCATTTCCTCGACCGAGCCCTTCATGTTGTCACGCAGGTAGTCGAAGCCCAGTTCGTTGTTGGTGGCATAGGTCACGTCAGCGGCATAGGCGGCGCGTTTCTCGTCATCGGGCTGGAACGGCACGACAACGCCGGTGGTCAGCCCCAGATGGCCATAGACCTTGCCCATCCAGTCCGAGTCACGCCGCGCCAGATAATCGTTGACGGTGACGATATGCACGCCCTTGCCCGCCAGCGCGTTCAGATAGGCCGGGAAGGTCGCGACCAGGGTCTTGCCCTCGCCGGTCTTCATCTCGGCGATATTGCCCTTGTGCAGGAAGATCCCGCCCATCAGCTGCGTGTCAAAGGCCCGCAGCCCCAGTGCCCGGCGCGCGCCTTCGCGGCAGTTGGCAAAGGCTTCGGGCAAAAGGGCATCAAGACTTTCGCCGCCCTGCGCGCGGGCCTGCAGCTCGCGCGTTTTTGCTTTGATTTCATCGTCGGTCAGCTTCTCGAACTCGGGTTCGAGCGCGTTGATCTTGGCGACCAGCGGGCGCACCGATTTTACCTGTCGATCATTCGGCGTGCCGAAGACCTTTTTCGCGATAGTTCCGAGGCCCAGCATGTTTTCTCCGCGGGTTCGTCTGACCAAATCGTGTGACAAGCGGCCTTGCCGTGCCCTTCGCCCGCGCCTAGAACGGCTTGAGAAAAAAGGGCGGCGCTGCCTTCACTAGACCCTTGGCGATGTAAGGGTCAGCCGTCTGAGTGTCAACGCCGCGGGGTGCCGCGGCCCTCTGCAGGAGTGGCATTGATGCCGAAACTCATCCAATTTCTGGGCGCCACCGCGATTTCGCTGGCCCTGAGCGTCCCCGCATTGGCCGAGGCGCCGAAACCGGCGGCACCGGAAATGAAGGTGGATACCGTTCTGGCCACCGTGAATGGCAAGGAAATCACCCTTGGCCACATGCTGACGGTGCGCGCAGGCCTGCCCGCTGAATACCAGCAACTGCCTGATGATGTGCTGTTCAACGGCATTCTGGATCAGCTGATCCAGCAGACCGCGCTGGCCGAAATCGGCGAAGGCCGGATGACGCACCGCGACGAGCTGGCGCTGGAGGTTGACCGCCGCGCCTATCTGGCAGGGTCGCTGCTGGATTACACCGCCAAGAAAGCGGTGACCGAGGCGCAGATCGAAGACGCCTATAAAACCAAATACGCCGCGGCCGAGCCGTCGCGCGAATATCACGCCGCCCATATCATCGTGGCGACCGAAGACGAGGCCAAGGCCGTGAAAGCCGAAATCGACGGCGGCGCCGACTTCGCCGAGGTCGCCAAAGCGAAATCGACCGATGGCGCCGCGGCCAACGGTGGCGATCTGGGCTGGTTCGGTCTGGACGCCATGGTGCAACCCTTCGCCGAGGCCATCGCCGGAATGAAGGATGGCGAGGTCAAGGGGCCGGTGCAGACCGAATATGGCTGGCATGTCGTCAAGCTGTTTGAATCGCGTCTGGCTGCCGCGCCAACCATCGACGACGTGCGCGCCGAACTGGAAGGCGATTTGCGTCAGAAAGCCGTCGAAGAGCGCGTGACCGAAACCGTCGCGAACGCTAAGGTCGAGAAGATGACCGAGGGCGTGGACCCGGCCATCCTGAAAGACGACAGCATTCTGGGCGAGTGACGGCAAGGGAGGCGCGGGACATGGCCAAGCAGGACAAAGAGTTGAAAGCCAAGGTCGAAAAACTCAAGACCAAGGTCAAGAAACTGAAATCGCAGCTGGGGCATCTGGCCTCCGAGGCGGTCGAAGAGGTCACCGAAGTGGTGGGCGAGGTTGCAGCCAAGGTCAAGAAGGCCGCGTTGGTTTCACCTTTGGCGCCTGCGTCCTTCCCTGCCCTGCCGCTGATTGACGGCGTCGAATTCGCCGCCATCGGTGCGGGCGTGCGCTATGCGGGCCGCACCGATGTGATGCTGGCACGCGTGGCGCCCGGATCAACCATTGCGGGGGTGTTTACCACGTCGTCCACCCGCGCGGCCTGTGTGCTGGATTGTCAGGCCAAGCTGGCGGGCAAGCCCGATGAAACCGCAGGCGCGGCGATCATCGTAAATTCGGGCAACGCCAACGCCTTTACCGGCGCTGGCGGGCAAGAGGCGGTCGATGCCGTGACCGGTGCCGTGGCTGCGGCGCTGGGGATGCCTGCAAGCCGTGTGTTCTCGTCCTCGACGGGCGTGATCGGCGAGCCGCTGCCGTTCGAGCGGATCACCGCCAAGATTGCCGATCTTACCGCCGCGCTTGACCCGACCGGCATGGAAGCCGCCGCCCGCGCGATCATGACCACCGATACCTTCCCGAAAGGTGCCGCAGCAGAAGTCGAGGGCGAAGGTGGCACGATCCATATCGCGGGCATTGCCAAAGGCTCGGGGATGATCGCGCCGAATATGGCGACGATGCTGGTCTATATCTTTACCGACGCGAAAATCTCGGCCAAAAACCTGCAAAAAATGCTGTCGCGTCAGGTGGATGACACGTTCAACGCGATCACCGTGGACAGTGACACCTCGACGTCCGACGCGCTGATCGTCGCGGCTACCGGCAAATCGACGGCGGCGGAAATCACCGATCTGCGGTCGAAGGTCGCCAAGGATTTCGAAGCTGCCCTGCGCGGCGTGATGATGGATCTGGCGCATCAGGTCGTGAAGGATGGCGAGGGGGCTACAAAATTCGTTGAGGTCCGCGTGACCGGCGCCGAGACCGCCGAAGACGCGCATAAGGTCGCCATGGCCGTCGCCAATTCACCGCTGGTGAAGACTGCGGTTGCGGGCGAGGATGCCAACTGGGGCCGAGTTGTGGCCGCTGTCGGCAAATCCGGCGCCAAGGCCGACCGCGACCGGCTGACCATTCGTTTCGGCGACATGGTGCTGGCTGCCAATGGCTGGCGCGTGCCCGATTACGACGAAGACGCCGCCTCGGCCTATATGAAGGGGCAAGAGCTGGTGATCGGCGTCGATCTGGGGCTCGGAAAGGCCGCGAAATCGGTCTGGACCTGCGACCTGACGCATCGCTACATCGACATCAACGCGGATTATCGTTCGTGAGCGGTGGCTGCGGCCCTGATATCGCGCCCGCCCCCGAACCGGGGCGGGTGTTGCTGGTTACCGCCGTTGCGCTGATCGACGTTGATGGCCGCATCTTGCTGGCACAACGCCCCGAGGGCAAATCTCTGGCGGGCCTGTGGGAGTTTCCGGGTGGCAAGGTCGAGCCCGGCGAAACCCCCGAAGCCGCGCTGATCCGCGAGTTGAAGGAAGAGCTGGGCATCGACACCTATCGCTCGTGTCTTGCGCCGCTGACCTTCGCCAGTCATTCCTACGACGACTTTCACCTGCTGATGCCGCTGTTTGCCTGCCGCCGCTGGGAGGGCACGCCGAGCCCGCGCGAGGGGCAAACCCTGGCCTGGGTGCGCGCGCAAAACCTGCGCGATTACCCGATGCCCCCTGCAGATGAGCCGCTGATTCCGATCCTGCGCGACTGGTTGTGACAGCAATACAGACCAATTCGGCCAGTTTTTTTGCCCAATTCGGCCCAAACCACGTCTTTTTCATTTACTCTGTGTAAAGGTTTTGCGACTAATCTTGTCAGCAGATGAGATTTGGGAGGATATCTGATGCTTCGCACTATCGTTGTCGGCAGCTGCGTTTCGGTCCAGGGGACGTTCGAAGCTCAGCTTGATAATGGCAAAATCGTCATCCGTGTGGATGATCGTCTTTATGCCGGGCGCCCGGTTTCGAAAAAGGCCGCCTGAGCGCACATTCACAAAAGCATCTGATAACGTGGGGGGCAATTGCCCCTCTTTTTTATGGTCAGAGCCAGGTGCCTTTTCCAGATAAACGAAGGGGGCCTTCCGGCCCCCTTGTCATAGTCATCTGTGCGTTTTTGCTGTGGCTTACAGCGAACGCTCGACCTCTTCGCGCTCGAAAATCTCGATGACATCGCCGGGGCGGATATCTTCGTAATTCTCGAAGGCCATGCCGCATTCCTGACCGGAAATAACGTCTTTGACCTCGTCCTTGAAGCGTTTCAGCGTCTTCAGCGTGCCCTCGTGGATCACCACGTTGTCGCGCAGCAGGCGCACGCCTGCCGACCGACGCGCCACGCCTTCGGTAACGATACAACCCGCCACCTTGCCAACGTTCGAGACCTTGAAGACCTCTTTGATCTGCGCATAGCCGATGAAATGCTCGCGCACTTCGTTTTTCAGCAGGCCCGAAGCCGCCGCTTTGATGTCGTCAACCAGATCGTAGATGATCGAGTAATAACGGATCTCGACACCCTTCTGGTTGGCGGCCGCGCGCGCCGGCGCATTGGCCCGCACGTTGAAGCCGATGACCGGCGCCCCCGAGGCTTCGGCGAGACCCACATCGCTTTCGGTGATCGCGCCAACACCCGAATGCAGCACGCGCACGCGCACCTCTTCGTTGCCGACTTTTTCCAGCGCCTGCACGATCGCCTCGGCAGAGCCCTGCACATCGGCCTTCACCAGAACCGGCAGCTCAGCCACGTTCAGATCGGCCTTGGCCTTGGCCATCAGCTGTTCCAGCGTGGTCGCGGCACCGGCAGCGGCGCGTTTGTCTTTGGTCGTCTGCTCACGATAATCCGCGATTTCGCGGGCCTGTGCCTCAGTCTCGACCACGTTCAGAACGTCGCCCGCTTCGGGCGTGCCGTTCAGGCCCAGAACCTCGACCGGAACCGACGGACCGGCCTCGGTCACGCGCTCGCCACGGTCGTTGATCAGCGCACGCACCTTGCCCCACTTTTCGCCAACGACGAAGATGTCGCCCTGCTTGAGCGTACCGTGCTGCACCAGAACGGTCGCGACGGGGCCACGGCCCACATCGAGTTTCGCTTCGATAACAGCACCTTGCGCGGCGCGGCTCGGGTTTGCGCGCAGTTCCAGAAGCTCTGCCTGCAGCGCGATGGCTTCCAGCAGCGTATCCAGACCCATGCCGGTCTTGGCCGACACTTCGACGTCCTGCACATCGCCCGACATCTCTTCGACGACGACCTCGTGCTGCAGCAGATCGGTACGCACCTTTTGCGGGTTCGCGCCGTATTTGTCGCATTTGTTGATCGCCACGATCATCGGCACTTTCGCCGCTTTCGCGTGGTTGATCGCCTCGATCGTCTGCGGCATCACGGCATCGTCAGCGGCCACGACCAGCACGACAATGTCCGTAACCTGTGCACCGCGTGCCCGCATCGAGGTGAACGCCGCGTGGCCGGGCGTGTCGAGGAAGGTCAGCACGGCCCCGGTGTCGGTCGTCACCTGGTAGGCGCCGATATGCTGGGTGATGCCCCCGGCTTCGCCCGAAACGACGTTGGCCTTGCGAATCGCATCCAACAGCGAGGTCTTGCCGTGATCGACGTGCCCCATGATCGTGATGATCGGCGGACGGGTCTGCAGATCTTCGGCCTTGTCTTTGACCGTGTCGATCACCTGCTCGACGTCGGCATCCGACACGCGCACGGCTTTGTGGCCGAACTCTTCGATCACCAGCTCGGCCGTATCAGCGTCAATCACCTGGTTGGCCGAAACCATCATGCCCATTTTCATCAGCGACTTGACGACATCGGCGGCACGTTCTGCCATCCGGTTCGCCAGTTCCTGGACGACAATGGTTTCAGGCAACTGCACGTCGCGCACCATCTTCTCGGTGCTTTGGCCAAAGCCCATCGCCTTTTGACGTGCTTTTTCCTGCTTGCGCTTCATCGCAGCGAGCGAACGCTGACGCCCGCCTTCGCCACCATGCAACGCGTCAGACAGCGACAGCTTGCCGGTGCGGCGCGCATTGTCGTCGCCTTTGCCCTTGGCATTGCGCGCATCGCGATCCGGGGCGCGTTCGTCACGGTCACGGTCGGTTTTACGCGGGCCAGTCGCCACGACACCTTTGGTCGCCGCACGGGCCGCCGCAGCCTCGGCCGCAGCCGGGTCAGCGGGCGCATCCGATTTCGCGGGCGCCTTGCGGACTTCTTCTTTTTTCTGGGCGCGCAGCTCGGCCTCACGGGCCTTGCGGGCGTCTTCTTCGGCCTTCAGCCGCAGCGCTTCTTCGCGCTCACGCTCTTCACGCTCTTTGGCTTCGATCTCGGCACGACGACGCTCGCGCTCTTCTTCGCGGGCCTTTTCATCGGCCAGACGCTGCGCTGCCTCTTCGACTTCGCGCGCCTTGGCGGCATGCAATGCCTTCAGGCGACGCTCCATCTCGGCGTCGGAAATCCCGGCGGGGCGCCGCGAAGGATCACCCAGATTGGGCGAACCCGCAGGTTTGCCGCCCGCAGCGCTCGGCTTCGGAACGACCACCTTCTTGCGTTTCGTCTCGACCACAACGCTTTTCGTGCGGCCGTGGGAGAAGCTCTGCTTCACCTGACCGGGGCGCGCGCCGCCAAGACCCAAGGGTTTTTTACCGTCCGTATCGCTCATGCCGTCTTCGTATCCTTCATGGCGGTCTGGCC
>JAQTYE010000145.1 GCA_028749255.1 Paracoccaceae bacterium
CACAAACAGTGAAGCTGACAATCTCATCATCGACCCGAAAGCCTAGAGACCCGATATGCGTCGGCCAATCATCGAAACGACCAAACCGCCCACATATCTCTTCAGATATCTCGCAATGTCAAAGAGCGCGGAGACAAAACTAACCGGCGGCGCCTCAATCTTTGGGGCGCGACCTGCCAACCGTGTATCCAAATTTTCGTTTGCTTTCAGTTGCTTGCGCTTCTGTCTGCATCCCGTCGCGGTGTGTTTCGCTTCGGTGAGGCGGTATTTACGGATCAGGGCCGGGGGGCGCAAGAGGCTTTTGGGAAAAAACTTCCATTTTTTGTGACAGTCCCCCCGAGGCCCTTATTTTACTGGCCTTTCGCCGCGCATCTTTTTGCACCTGCAGAACGCAAATATGGCTCTGGGAAGAATGTTTCGCAAATCACCCGATTCAACGAAACATTCTGAGCCGCCTCACCCTGCGTTACCCCGCAAAATCCCGAGTCGACCCCAGAATCGCAGGGCCAGAAGCATGAACAACGCTGCGGCCCAGACCCAGCCTTCGGTCGAGATCACCTTCATCTGCATCAGGTAATGCACGACCCCCAGCATCACCGCGGGATAGACCAGCCAGTGCAGGCGCCGCCAGTTCCGCCCCAGCCTGCGCACCGAAGCGTTGTTCGATGTCAGCGCCAGCGGCACCAGCAGCACAAAGCCGGTGATGCCCAGCAGCAGATAGGGCCGCTTGAGCAGGTCAGCCGCCGCCTGCGCCCAGAGCATGCCCATATCCAGCACCACCCAGGCCAGCAGATGCAGCGCAAGATAGGCAAAGCCCAGCAATCCCACCGCGCGGCGATAGCGGATCAGGTTCACCCCCGCGATCCGGCGCAGAGGCGTGATCGCCAGACCGCCCACCAGAAACCACAGCGCGACCTTGCCCAGACGGTGCTCGATCCCTTTTACCGGGTCAACGCCGATCCCACCCGACAGCACCAGCCAGACAATCCATGCCAAGGGCAGCACCCCCAACAAATAGGCCACCCACGCGGGCACACGCCGCAGCGCGCCATTCACCCCTGCGGCCAACATCAGTAGGACTTCGCCAGATCCATCCCGGCATAAAGCCCGGCGACCTGATCGGCATAGCCGTTGAACATCAGAGTGGGCTGGCGCGATGCGAACAGACCGCCACCGATCTTGCGTTCGCTCGCCTGGGACCAGCGCGGATGATCCACCTCGGGGTTCACATTGGCGTAAAACCCATACTCGCGCGGCTGCAGCACGTTCCAGGTGGTCGGCGGCTCTTTGTCAGTCAGGGTGATCTTGACGATGCTCTTGATAGACTTGAAGCCATATTTCCACGGCACCACCAGACGGATCGGCGCGCCGTTCTGATTGGGCAGCGCCTCGCCATACAGGCCGGTTGCCAAAATCGCCAAGGGGTTCATCGCCTCGTCCAGCCGCAGCCCTTCGACATAGGGCCAGTCGATACCACCGCTGCGCTGACCCGGCATCTCCTCGGGGCGGTGCAGGGTTTCAAAGGCCACGTATTTCGCGCCCGGTCGCACGCCCGCCCGCTCCAGCAGGCTCGACAGGGTGAAGCCGATCCAGGGGATAACCATCGCCCATGCCTCGACACAGCGGAAGCGATAGATCCGCTCTTCCAATGACGCGTTGCGCAAGATGTCATCCAGGCCATAGCTGCCGGGACGTTCGACCAGACCACCGATTTCCACCGACCACGGGTCAGTGGTCATCTTGCCCGCGTATTTCGCCGGGTCGGTCTTGTCCCAGCCGAATTCATAGAAGTTGTTATAGGAGGTGATCTCTTGCAACGTGTTGGGCGTGGCATCTGTGGAATAGGCCGAGGGCGCCGCCGCGATCCGGGCCGCCGCGGGCAGCGCACCAAGCCCGATGGCCGCCCCCGCCCCGGCGATCAGGGCGCGCCGGTTGATCCACTCGGCCCGGGGGGTCACGTCGGCCCAGCTCAGTCGTTGCGCGGTCTTGTGCATGGCTCTCTCCATCTGTTGCAGTGACTATAAGAAGCAATACGGAGCGAACGGCCCGGAATGCACAAAGGTCGCGACATTGTTACCCCTTGAACCAGAGACGGCTTTGTCCCCAGATTGGAAAAGAGGCGGCGCCACGGCGCCGGGGAGGGAAAGGGAGACCCATGAAACAGTTTATCACCGCAGGCCTGGCTGCGGTCGCTCTGGCGCTTGGCGGTCCTGTCTGGGCCGAGGATGCCCACACCTGGGAAGTCGAGGACAGTTTCGAGAATGTCGGCTTTGCCGTCGAAAATGCGATCATCGGTGCGGGCCTGGTGGTCGATCACGTCAGCCACACTGGCGAGATGCTGGAACGCACGCGGCCTGCGACCGGATCAGACAAGGTGATCTTCACTCAGGCCGATATCTATTCCTTCTGCTCGGCCACGGTGTCGCGCGCGGTGATGGAGATCAACCCGGCCAATGTGCAGTTCTGCCCCTATAACGTCTTTCTGTATGAAACACCTGATCGTCCCGGCGTGATTACCGTAGGCTTCCGCGATTACCCCGAAGGCGAGATGGATCAGGTCGAAGAGCTGCTGGGCGGGATCGTCGCCGACGCGCTGATGCTGGAGGAATAAAGGCGGGGGCCCAGGGCGGGCCCCTCCTCCGCGTGGTCAGCCCTGATCGCGCCCGCGATGCGCCTGCAACTGGCCCAGCCGTACATGGCGCAGGGCCTCTACCAGCATTGCGGTCAGCAGACCGATACTCAACAGGCCATTCGCCGCGGCCATGCCGCCAAGGATACGCCATTCGTGGGTCAGCAGGATGTCGCCGTAACCCAGCGTGGTATAAGAGACGAGCGCGAAATAGACCGCCGCCTCCATGGTGATAAAGATCCCCAGCGCGCGGAAACAAAAGGCCCAGAGCCAGACCCCAATGGTGACCATGGTCAATGCCCAGATCGCAGTGACCAGAACCACCAGCATCAGCTTGGGCCGATGCGGTTCGCGCAGCAGCCAGAAATGCGCCCGCGAAAAGGCCCATTCCATCGCCCAGGCGCCGAACCCGGCGATGACCACCGTCGTCACCATCATCACCGACCCGATAAATATCTGTAGAAACATCCGCGCTCTCCCCTGAACCGCGCGTATAGCGACGCGACCGTTTCGGTCAAGGTCCACGCTGTCGCACTGGACAGACGCCCCCCCCTGCCCTATTTCGGGGCGATCATGAACAAGAAGTCCGATCCCAATTCCAAGCTGATCGCCGAGAACCGGCAGGCGCGCTATCACTACGCCATCCAGAGCGATCTGGAGGCAGGCATTATGCTGACCGGCTCCGAAGTGAAATCGCTGCGCACCGGGCAGTCGAATATTGCCGAAAGCTATGCCAGCGTCGAAGATGGTGAGCTGTGGCTGATCAACGCCTATATTGCCCCCTATATGCAGGCGGGCGTTTTCGGTCACGAAGAACGGCGGCGGCGCAAGCTGCTGGTGTCGAAAAAAGAACTCAGCCGGTTGTGGCAGGCGATCGGGCGCGAGGGCATGACCATCGTCCCGCTGTCGATGTATTTCAACGAACGTGGCCGCGTGAAGATCAAGCTGGGTGTCGCCAAGGGCAAGAAGCTGGCCGACAAGCGCGAGACCGAGGCCAAGCGTGACTGGAACCGCCAGAAACAACGCCTGCTGAAACAAAGCCACTAGACCAGCACACCAAGGCCCGCGGCCCCATTTTCACGGCTTCCGCCCTTGCCTCACCCGCCCGGTTGCGGCTAAGCACAAAGGGACAAACGGAGGCGCGCGATGGCCATGGATGACCCCAAAACCCTTGTTTCCACCGACTGGCTGGAAGCCCATCTGAAAGACCCCGACCTGCGGGTTCTGGATGGGTCGTGGTTTCTGCCCACGATGAACCGTGATGCCCGCGCGGGTTATGCCGCCGCGCATATCCCGGGCGCGCGGTTTTTCGATATTGACGAAATCTCGGACTCGCGCTCGGATCTGCCGCATATGGCGCCCCCGGTCGAGAAATTCGTCAGCCGGATGCGCGCGATGGGCGTCGGCGATGGCCATCAGGTCGTGGTCTATGACCAGATGGGCGTGTTCTCGTCGCCGCGTGTGTGGTGGACCTTCCGGCTGATGGGCAAGATGGACATTGCCGTGCTGGATGGCGGCCTGCCGAAATGGATCGCCGAAGGCCGCGAAACCGAAGACATGCCGCCGATGGTGCGCGACCGCCACATCACCGTGCAGCGTCAGGCCGGGCTGATCAAGGACGTCACGCAAGTCGCGCATGCCTCCAAACTGGGCGATCACGAAATCATCGACGCCCGCGCGCGCGGCCGGTTCATCGGGGTTGACCCCGAGCCGCGCCCCGGCCTGCGTCAGGGCCATATTCCGGGCTCGAAAAACGTGCCTTGGGACGCGCTGTTGAATGGCGACGGCACGATGAAATCGCCCGACGCCCTGCGCGAGGTCTTTGCGGCGGCGGGCGTAAACACCCAGAAACCCGCGATCTGCACCTGCGGCTCGGGCGTATCCTCGGCGGTTATCGACCTTGCGCTGGAACTGATCGGACACCGCGACCACGCGATCTATGACGGCTCGTGGTCGGAGTGGGGTATGTATAACGACCTGCGCGTCGCAACCGGAGAAGCATGATGTTCAATTCCCTCAAACCGCAGGCGCCTGACAAGATTCTGGCGCTGATGGGCCAGTTCAAGGCCGATCCGCGGGCCGACAAGGTCGATCTGGGCGTGGGTGTGTACAAAGACGCCGACGGCCATACCCCGGTGATGCGCGCGATCAAAGCCGCCGAGAAAAAGCTGTGGGAAACCGAAACCACCAAGACTTATACCGCGCTGGCGGGCGAACCCGCGTTCCACGCGGCGATGGCCGAAATGGTGCTGGGCGCGGGCTATCCGGCGGACCGTCTGTCGGCGCTGGCCACCGTGGGTGGCACCGGCGCCTGCCGTCAGGCGTTTGAACTGGCGCGTCTGGCCAATCCGGGCTGCACGATCTGGGTGTCGGACCCGACCTGGCCGAACCATCTGTCGATTCTGGCCTTCATGAAACAGGCCACCAAGCCCTACCGCTATTTCGACAACGCCGCGCGCGCCGTCGATTTCGACGCGATGATGGCCGATCTGGATGGCGTTCAGGCGGGCGACGTGGTGCTGCTGCATGGTTGCTGCCACAATCCGACCGGCGCCAACCTGACGCTGGATCAGTGGTCGGCCGTCGCCGATCTGCTGGAGGCAAAATCCGCAATTCCGATGATCGACCTGGCCTATCAGGGCTTTGGCGATGGTCTGGAGGAAGACGCCGCAGGCACCCGCCTGATCGCCTCGCGTCTGCCCGAAGTGATGATCGCCGCGTCCTGTTCCAAGAACTTCGGCATTTATCGCGAGCGCACCGGCTGCCTGCTGGTTCTGTCCGATGCCGCCAGCCAGCCGGTCACGCAGGGCACGCTGGCCTATCTGAACCGCCAGAACTATTCCTTCGCGCCCGATCACGGCTCGCGTCTGGTGACGATGGTGCTGACCGATCCGACGCTGCGTGCGGAATGGCAGGCCGAGCTGGAAGAAGTGCGCCAAGGCATGTTGGGCCTGCGCGAACAACTGGCCGCCGAACTGCGCAAGCTGTCGAACTCGGACCGGTTCGATTTCATCGCGCAGCATCGCGGCATGTTTTCGCGGCTGGGGGCCACACCCGAAGCGGTGGAAAAGATGCGCGTCGATAATGCGATCTACATGGTCGGCGATTCGCGGCTGAACATCGCCGGGCTGAACGCGAAAACCGTGCCGCTGCTGGCGCGCGCCATCATCGACGCCGGCGTCTGATCGCAACGCACGCAATCCAACAACGGGCGCCCTTGGGCGCCCGTTTGCATTACTGGTGCCGCAGCGCCTCGATCGGATCCAGCCGGGCCGCAGCGCGCGCCGGGAAGTAACCGAACACAACCCCCACCACCGCCGAGAAAAAGAACGCCAGCGCCACGACCGACACACTGGGCGAAAAGGGAATCGACATGAAACCCGAGGCAACATAGGCCAGCCCCAGCCCTGTCAGAATGCCGATCACCCCGCCGATCACCGACAAAACGACCGCCTCGACCAGAAACTGCATCAGCACCTGCCCCGCCTGCGCGCCCACCGCCAGACGAATGCCGATTTCACGCGTGCGCTCGGTCACCGAGACCAGCATGATGTTCATGATGCCGATGCCGCCCACCAACAGGCTGACCGCCGCCACCGACGACAACAACCCCGTCAGCACCGCGTTGATCGAGCCCAGCATCGAGGCAATTTCCTTCATGTCGGTCACCGAAAAATTGTCATCCTCGCCGATGGCGATACGGCGGCGTTCGCGCATCAGGGTCTCGATTTCCGAAATCCCGCGATCCGAGGACACGCCCGAGGCCAACTTCATCGAAACCGAGGCCACATCCTGATCACCGATCAGGCGCCGCTGCACGGTGCGCACCGGCATCAGGATGATGTCGTCCTGATCCTGCCCGAAAGATCCCGCGCCCTTGGCGACCAAAAGTCCGATCACCTCGCAGGAAATGGTTTTCACCCGGATCGTTTCGCCCGTGGGGTCGGTGGCGCCAAACAGCGCCGTGCGCACGGTTTCCCCGATGATACAGACGTTGGCACCGGATTTATCCTCAAGCGTGGTGAAGCTGCGGCCCCGCGCGATCTCCCAGCCGCCGATATCCAGATAGGCCGCGGTCGTGCCGGTGATCGAGGTTGCACGGTTGGTATTACCATAAACAGCCGTTTCCGAAGTGCTGACCACCGGCGCCACCGCCGACAACACGGTCAACTCGCGCAGCGCCTCGACATCGCTCAGCTTGAAGGCGGGCGCGGTATCCCGCGTGCCCGGCCCCATCATTCGTGCACCGGACCGCAGCACCAACACATTGGTGCCCAGGCTTTCGACATTGGACGAGACCTGCACAGACGAGCCCTGGCCCACGGTGACCATCGCGATCACCGCGGCCACGCCGATCACCACGCCCAGCACCGTCAGAAATGACCGCAGCACGTTGCGGATGATCGCCGTAAAGGCCAGACGAACGGTTTCCCACAGCATCAGGCGGCCCCCTCTGTCACGGGTTCGTCGCGCACCACGCGCCCATCGGTAAACACCACAAGGCGGCTGGCATAGGCGGCCATGTCTTCCTCGTGGGTGACCATGACGATGGTCAGCCCCTCGTCGCGGTTCAGCTGGCGCAACAACTCCATGATCTCGACCGAGCGCTTGGTATCAAGGTTCCCGGTCGGCTCATCCGCCAGCATCACCATCGGTTCGCCCACCAGCGCGCGGGCAATCGCCACCCGCTGCTGCTGGCCGCCCGACAGTTGCGAAGGCGCGTGATCTTCGCGCCCTTCAAGCCCCACACGCATCAGCGCCGCGCCTGCACGCGCCACCCGTTCGGCCCGCGGCTGGCCCTTGTAGATCAGAGGCAGCTCGACGTTTTCCAGCGCCGTGGTCCGCGCCAGCAGATTGAACCCCTGAAACACGAAGCCAAGGTAGTTGCGCCGCAGCAGTGCCCGCTGATCCTGATCCAGCGTCGCGACTTCGACCCCGTTGAACAGGTAGTGCCCGTCCGAGGGTCGGTCGAGGCAGCCGATAATATTCATCGCGGTCGATTTGCCCGAACCAGAGGGGCCCATGATCGCCACGAACTCGCCCTCGCGGATGATCAGATCGACCCCGTCAAGCGCGCGCACCATCGCCTCGCCCTCGCCATAGGTGCGGGTGATGCCGCGCAATTCGATCAGCGGCGCAGACATCACTGCGCCTCATGCTGGTCGGTGATCACCAGATCGCCCGCAGCCAGATCACCTGCGGTGATGATCGTGCGTTTGCCATCGCTTTCGCCCGGGATCACCTCAACCTCGGTCGGCACACCGTCTTTCAGCACCCAAACGGTTTTCGCCGTAGCCTTGGTGCCCGAACCACCGCCGGACGGGCTCGGCATGATCAACCCCAGCAGACCGCCTGCGCCCGAACTGCTGCCTTCTGCCACCTGCGGCGGCGCATAGCGCAGCGCGGCATTGGGCACCTGAAGCGCATCATCCACCTTGGCCACGGTGATCGTCGCGGTTGCGGTCATCCCCGGGCGCAGCAGCTTGGCATCGTTATCCACCGCCAGCACCGCCTTGTAGGTCACCACATCGTCGGTTTCCTCGGGGGCATAGCGCACCTGCGTGATCGTCGCCGGGAAGCTTTGGCCGGAATAGGCGTCAACGGTAAAGCGCGCGGTGTTGCCCGTCACCACCTGCCCGATGTCTGCCTCGTCGATATCGACCTGCAATTCCATCCGGGTCAGATCTTCGGCCAGCGTGAACAGCGTCGGCGCCGACAGCGAGGCGGCCACGATCTGCCCCGCCGAATAGGCACGATCCAGAACCACCCCCTTGATCGGCGAACGGATCACCGATTTGTCCAGATCGGCCTGCTCCAGTTCCAGATTGGCCTCGGCCAATGTCAGCGCGGCCCTTGCCGCATCGACTGCGGCTTGCGCGCGTTCATGGTTGGCGGTGTAGGTCACGAAATCCGTGTGTTTCACCACCCCGCGCCGATCAAGCTCCTTTTGCGCATCATAGATCGCCTCGGCCTCACGGGCCGTCGCCTCGGCCTGCACCAACTGGGCCTTTGCCGCCGCCAGCGAGGCCGTCGCATTGGCGACCTGAGCCTTGAATTTCGTGTCGTCCAGCCGTGCCAGAACCTGTTTGACTTCGACCTCGTCGTTATAATCGACCTCGACCGACGCCAGCATCCCCGACAGCTCGGACGACACCTCGACCTCGGTCGTCGGCTGCACAGTGCCGGTGGCGGTGACGGTGACAGTCAACGCGCCGCGGATCACCGCTTCGGTGGTATAGGTGACGCCCGCCGCAGTTTGCGCGCGACTCAGCCAGACCCAGCCACCCAGCGCCGCAATCAGCACAACCGCCAGCACCCCCCAACGCCAGCCCCCGTGTTTTTGCTTGGCGGCGGCAATGGTTTTGGCGATCTCTTCGCTGGATTGCTTGGGCATAACGGTCCTCGGTTCACGCAGGTCCCCGCAGGGATAATCTGTTTATACGCGAGGCGGGCAGATTTCCGACGCGGGATATGACCCGAATGGACAGGAAAACGCCCCCGGCTCTGCGGGGGCGCTCAGGGCTCAGCGCGCGGCTTTGGCGGCGCGGCGGGTTTCGGGCGAGACCACGCCCTCCAGCCCGGTCGAGCCATAAAGCCATTCAACCGCATCATACCAATCCGCCGGGGTTTTCGCCTGCATCACCGCATTGCGCAGTGCCGCATGCGCACCCGCGGGGTGATAGACATGCTGGCCGATTTCGCGCGATTGCAACTGCACCCGGGCGGTGCGCAGCTTGCGCAAGCCCTGATAGTTCTGCAGCGCGGTTTCCAGATCGGCGGTTCGCTCCAACTCGGCGGCCAGGGCGACCGCGTCTTCCATCGCCATGCAGGCGCCTTGGGCAAAATATTGCAGCATCGGATGCGCCGCATCGCCCAGCAACGCCACGCGCCCGTCAACCCAGTTGTCCACCGGGTCACGATCACACAGCACCCAGCGTTTCCAGTTCTGGCCCCGGTCGATGATCTCGCGCGCCACCGGATTGACGTGCTGGAAGCCGATCTTGACCTCTTCATGGGTCACGGGCAC
>JAQTYE010000146.1 GCA_028749255.1 Paracoccaceae bacterium
CAGCACTTTCGGCGCGGCCCGGGTCGCCAGATCACGTCCGGCAAAGCCCAAGAGCCCGATCACCGTCCACAGGGCAGCAGGCACGAAGCCATCCAGCCCCGGGCGCAAGATCACCAGAACACCGATGAAACCCACGCCAATCGCCGCCCAACGCCGCGGCCCGACCCGTTCGCGGAAAAAAATCGCAGCCCCCGCCACCACAACCAGCGGTGTGGCCTGCAAGATCGCCGACGCGTTCGACAGAGGTGTCAACGCGATGCCCAGCGTGTAGCCCAGCCGCCCCGTCACCTCGAACCCGGCCTTCATCAGCAACAGCGGGCTGACCACCGCCGGATGCCAGATCGGCTGCCCCGAGGCGCGCGTCAGCACCATGAAACACAGCATGCCGCCCAGACCGAACAGGATCAGCACCTCGCCCACGGCAAGGCCCGTCGTGGCGCGTTTGATAAACGTATCCTCGACCGCGAAGGCCGCCATGGCCAGTGTCATCAAAACCGATCCCCGGATGTTTTCCAATGCCTGCCCGCCTGTGCCGTTTCGCGGCGACTATGGGTGAAAATTGCGGCAATGAATATGCCCTTTTCACTACGCCGCGTGGGGCCTAGTCTTGCGGCGGTGCAGCGCAGGAGGACCTGATGGATAAGATGATCGGCGTGATTGGTGGCTCGGGGGTTTACGAGATCGCCGGGCTGGAAAATGCCGCTTGGGTCAGCGTCGATACGCCTTGGGGGGCGCCTTCGGATCAACTGTTCACCGGAACGCTGAACGGGGTGAAGATGGCCTTCCTGCCGCGGCACGGGCGCGGCCATGTGCACACCCCGACAACCGTGCCCTACCGCGCCAATATCCATGCGATGAAGGCGCTCGGCGTCACCGATCTGGTTGCGGTTTCCGCCGTGGGCAGCCTGAAAGAGGCCTATGCACCGGGTGATTTTCTGATTGTGGATCAATACATTGACCGCACCTTCGCACGCGAGAAGTCCTTCTTCGAACCGGGGCTGGTGGGCCATGTCTCGGTCGCGCATCCGACCTGTGCACGGCTGTCAGCCGCCTGTGCACAGGCCGCGCGAGGCACCGGGGTGCAGGTCCATGAGGGGGGCACCTATATTGCGATGGAAGGGCCGCAGTTTTCGACTCTGGCCGAAAGTCGGCTCTATCGCAGCTGGGGCGCCGATGTGATCGGCATGACCGGCATGCCCGAGGCGAAACTGGCCCGCGAGGCCGAGATTTGCTATGCCTGCGTCGCAATGATCACCGATTACGACTGCTGGCACCCGGACCATGACGCGGTTGACGTGGCGCAAGTGGTTGCCACCGCGATGAAGAACGCAGACAAGGCCCGCGCGCTGGTCGCGGCACTCCCCGAATTGCTGACCGGGGCGCTAACCGATTGCCCCTGCGGCTGCACCCGCGCGCTCGACAGTGCAATCATGACCGCGCCGGGCAAACGCGATGCGGGCGTGATGGCGAAACTCTCGGTCGTTGCCGGCCGCTTCCTGAAAGGCTGAACCCCATGAAGACCGTCAAGGATTACATCCGCACCATCGCCGATTTCCCGCATGAGGGGATCCTGTTTCGCGATGTCACCTCGCTGTTTGCCGATCCGCGTGGTTTTCGCATGGCGATTGACCAGATGCTGCACCCTTGGGCGGGCGAACGGATCGACAAGGTGATCGGCCTCGAGGCACGCGGGTTCATCATTGGCGGGGCGATCGCGCACCAGCTGTCCAAAGGTTTTGTGCCGATCCGCAAAAAGGGCAAGCTGCCCGGCCAGACTATCAGCCAAGCCTACAAGCTGGAATATGGCGAGGCGATCATGGAGATCCACGAAGACGCGCTGCAACCGGGCGAACGGGTGCTGGTCGTCGATGACCTGCTGGCCACCGGCGGCACCTGCGAGGCGTCGATCAAGTTGATCGAACGGCTGGGCGCCGAAATCGTCGGCTGTTCCTTTATCGTCGATCTGCCCGAACTTGGCGGGCGCAAGCTGCTGGAAAGTCTGGGCATGCAGGTCAACGTCCTGTGCGAGTTCGACGGGGTTTAACGGCGGCGGTAACCCTTTCTAAACGGGAATCACGCTATCCAGAGCAGGCCTGATGGTTCGGCTGCTTGCAAACACGTGAACCAAAAGTGCGGCGCCCTGCCTCCCCCGGCAGGGCGCTTTTCGTTCAACGCAGCACTGCGCCCGGGTTCATGATGCCAAGCGGGTCCAGCGCCGCCTTGATCGCCCGCATCGCGGCCAGCTTGCCCGGGTCGGCAAAGCGTTCCAGATCATCCACCTTCAGCCGCCCGATGCCATGCTCGGCCGACACAGAGCCGCCGAACCCATCAACAATCTCATGGACCATATCCTTCACGCGACCGCGCGCATTGGCATATTCGGCACGTGCGCGGCCCTGCGCAGGGAACACGTTGTAATGCAGATTGCCGTCGCCCACATGACCAAAGCAGTTGATCCGAAAATCGCCAGCCGCCTGCACCGCCGCGCTGGCCTGCGCAATGAAGCGCGGCAGATCGGGCAAGGGCACCGAAATATCGTGGCTGGAGATTGACCCGATCCGCTTGTTCGCCTCGGGCAGGGCCTCGCGCAGGGCCCACATCTGCACCCGCTGCGCACCCGATTGCGCGATCACCCCATCCTCGACCAGTGTGCCCGCCGCCTCGAACAGCCCGGCCAGCGCCTCTTCGGCGTCGATCCCCTCGGGCAGGCCGATTTCCAGCAGGATCATCCAGTCCGGCCGCGTCGCAAAGGGCTGATGCACGGGCGGGCCGACCTCGTCCAGAAACTCCAGCCCCTGCCGCGCAATCAGTTCGAACGCGCTGATACAGCCCGGCATCCGCGCCTCGGCCAGCGCCAGCAGATCCAGCGCGGCAGCAGGGGATGGCACCACAAACATCGCCGTTCCCTGACTTGCGGGCTGCGGAAACAACCGCAGGCTGGCCGCAGTGATCACCCCCAATGTGCCCTCGGCGCCAATCAGCAAATCCTTGATATCATAGCCGGTGTTGTCCTTGCGCAGACGTTTCAGCCCGGCCATCACCGTGCCATCGGCCAGCACCGCCTCGACCCCCAGACACAGCTCGCGCGCATTGCCATAGCGCAGCACGTTCACGCCGCCTGCATTGGTCGCAAGACAGCCCCCGATCCGGGCCGTGCCCTGGCTGGCCAGCGTCAGTGGAAACAACCGCCCCTGCGCGGCAGCCGCCGCCTGTGTCTCGGCCAGCGTGGCGCCCGCCTCGATCACCAGAACATGGTCGTCCACCGCCCGGACCGCAGCCATCTTCTCCAGGCTCAGGATCACCGGCGCCGCACCTTCGGTCTGCACCTGTGCGCCAACCAACCCGGTCCCGCCGCCATAGGGCACGACCCCGACACGCGCGGCATGACAGGCCCGCATAACCCCTGCCACCTGCGTGGTCGTGACAGGCTTCACCACCACCCCCGCCAGCCCCGCCAACAGACCACGCGGCTCTTCCAGATACCGCGGTTCGGGCGCCGTCATCGACAAACCGGGCACCGCCTGCGCCAAAACCGAACAAAACGCCTGATCTGCGGGGTTGAGCATGTCTTGCCTCTTCTCCTGGTGCAAATACTCCGGGGGTCCGGGGGCTGGCCCCCGGCGCTAGCCGATATCGGTGCGCCCGCGCCGGTCGGGACGCAAATTGGAATACAGCACATGATTGCGCCAGCGCCCGTTGATCTGCAAATAGCTCTGCGCGACGCCTTCGTATTTGAAACCGGATTTTTCCAGCGCCCCGCGCGACGCCACGTTTTCAGGCAGACAGGCGGCCTCGATCCGGCTCAGATCCATCACCCCGAAAGCGTAATCCACCACCGCGCCAATCGCCTCGCGCATGTATCCCTGCCGGGCATAGCGCTGCCCGACCCAATACCCCAGCGTGCCCGCCTGCGCCGGTCCGCGCCGGATACTGTCAAGCGTGATCGCCCCCAGCACCCGGGCATCGTGCTGCCGGATCATGAAAAACGGCAGCGCCGTGCCCGAGCCCTCGGCCCGCGCCGCCCAATAGACCCGGTCGGCAAAGGCCTTGCGGCTCAGATGGTCGGACGCCCAGGCAGGTTCCCAAGGCATCAGGAAATCACGGCTTTCCTCGCGCAGCAGCGCCCAGTCGCGGTAATCGGAATGCATTGGCAGACGCAGCACCATCCGCGCCGTTTCCACCACAGGCTTCCGACGACGCCCGAGCATCAGCTGGCAAGCCTGTCGCGCAACGTCGCCAAGGTGGGCGCATCGCCCACCGGACCATACAGCGCCAGCGCCGACCGCCCCGAACCGACCAGGCGTCCGGCATAATCGCGCACCGCATCGCAGCTGACCGCGTCGATCCGTTCGGAAACTTCTTCCAGCCCCGGCACCCGACCCCAGATCGACAGGTTGCGCGCCATCCGTTCGGCCCGGCTGGATGCACTTTCCAGCCCCATCAACATGCCCGCCTTCATCTGCGCCCGCGCCCGCGCCACCTCGGCCTCGGACATGTCGTCAGCGGCGCGTTTCAGCTCGTCGATGGTCAGCCCGCACAACGCGCCGATCTCTTCCTCGGATGTGCCGGCATAGACCGTCACCATGCCGGTATCGTCATAGGCGCCAGCCTGCGCAAAGATCGAATAGCACAGACCGCGTTCTTCGCGGATCTTCTGGAACAGACGGCTCGACATGCCGCCGCCCATCGCGGTGGCATAGACCTGCGCGGTGTACAGATCGGCATCGCGATAGCCCGGGCCTTCGAAGGCCAGCGCGAAATGCACCTGCTCCAGATCCTTGGTCTCGCGCCGTTCCGATCCCTGCCAGCGCGCCGCCTGCACGCCCAGATCACCCACCGGCGCCAGCCCGCCAAAGGCGGCCTCGGCCTGTTTGACGATAGCGTCGTGATCAACCGCCCCCGCCGCCGACAGGATCATCTGATCGGGGCCGTAATGTTCGGCCACAAACCCCGCCAGATCGGCGCGGCCAAAGGCCTGAACCCGTTCTGCCGGGCCCAGGATCGTGCGCCCCATCGCCTGATCGGGATAGGCCGCCTCTTGCAGCCAGTCGAAGATGATGTCGTCGGGCGTATCAAGCGCCTGACCGATTTCCTGCAAGATCACGTGCCGCTCGACCTCGATTTCACGCGGATCGAAGATCGGGTTCAGCACGATATCGCAAATCACATCCAGCGCCAGCGGCACATCGGCGCCCAGCACGCGCGCGTAATAGGCCGTCATCTCGCGCGAGGTATAGGCGTTGATATAGCCGCCCACATCCTCGATCGCCTCGGCGATTTGCAGCGCGGTGCGGGTTTGCGTGCCCTTGAACGCCATATGTTCCAGGAAATGCGCGATCCCGTTTTGCTCGGGGCGTTCGTGGCGCCCGCCCGCGGTCACCCAAATGCCCACCGTGGCCGAGGCCAGCCCCGGCATCGCCTCGGTGATGATCCGCAGACCGTTCGGCAGCGTCGTGGTCTGGATCACTTGCGCCGCCCCGCTTCGATCAGCGCCTCAAGGGCGGCCAGATCATTGGGCACACGGGTCACCCGTTCGGGGCGATCAAACAGATCGGCCATCCGCGGCGGCAGGCCCGGGCGAATGCCGGTCGCCGCCTCGACCGCATCGGGGAATTTGGCGGGATGTGCGGTGGCCAGCGTCACCATCGGCACCGGGGCCGCGACATGGGCCGCGCCCACGCGCACCCCCACCGCCGAATGCGGGCACAACAATTCGCCCGAACGCGCCAGTTCCTGCGCAATCGTTTCGCTGGTCTCATCCTCGGACACGCGGCCCGAGACATAGATCTCGCGCAGGCCCTGCAACGCACCCTGGCTGACGCTGAACCCGCCTTGGGTTTTCAGCTCGTCCATCAGCTGCGCCACAGCGGCACCGTCGCGGCCATAGGCCCAGAACAGCGCGCGCTCGAAATTCGAGGAAATCTGAATATCCATCGACGGGCTGATCGAGGGTTTCACCCCGTCCATCCGATACTCGCCCGTGGTCAGGCAGCGATGCAGAATGTCGTTCTGGTTGGTGGCAATCACCAGTTTCTCGATCGGCAAGCCCATCTCGCGCGCGATGAAGCCCGCGAAGATGTCACCAAAATTGCCGGTGGGCACGGTGAAGCTGATCTTGCGGCCGGGCGCGCCCAGGCTGACTGCGGCGGTGAAGTAATAGACCACCTGCGCCAGAACCCGCGCCCAGTTGATGCTGTTGACGCCTGCAAGCCCCACCGCATCCCGGAATTCGAAATGGTTGAACATGTCTTTCAGGCGGTTCTGGCAATCGTCGAACGTGCCATCCATCGCCAGCGCATGCACGTTCGCCTCGGTCGGCGTGGTCATCTGACGACGCTGCACTTCGCTGACGCGACCATGCGGGAACAGGATGAAGACATCGACGTTTTCCAGGCCCTTGAAGGCCTCGATCGCGGCCGAGCCGGTATCGCCCGAGGTGGCACCGACGATGGTCACGCGTTTGCCCTGCTTGGCCAGTTCGATCTGGAACAGCTGGCCGATGATCTGCATCGCGAAATCTTTGAACGCCAGCGTCGGCCCGTGGAACAGTTCGAGCAGGAAATGCCCCTGATCAAGCTGCACCAGCGGTGCGCGCGCAACATGGCCAAAGCCCGCATAGGCACGCGCGATGGCACCGCGCAGTTCGGTTTCGCTGAAGGTTTCCCCCACGAAGGGGAACATCACACGGAAGGCGACCTCTTCATAGCTTTGGCCCGCCAGCGCCGCGATGTCATCCGCGCTCATCACCGGCACGGTTTGCGGCACATACAGCCCGCCATCGCGCGCCAGCCCCGTCAACATCGCTTCACCAAACGTCAGCTCGGGGGCCTGCCCCCGGGTCGAGATATACCGCATCAGTCACCCTCAGATCTGTTGCCGCCTGATACGCCACAACAGGAACGCTGTCATCCCCGCCCAGACGATTGCGAGCGAAAACCACGTGATTGCATAGTTCAGATGGTCATTTGGAATGCCGGTGATGGCAATCGGCTGGGGTTCCACCCCCTGCGGGTCGCCATCGACCCGGGCGGCGACGACCAAAAGCGGCTCGGCCCCCAGATGCGTGGCCATCGCGGGCACGTCGCGGGCATACCAGACCTGCGCCGCCAGATCGGGCGCGGGGGTGTAGCTGTCCACCTCGTTGGGCCAATGCAGATTGCCGGTGACGATCAGCGCGGTGCCCGGGCGCGGGCTGCGCCGCGCCGCTTCGGGGATGAAGCCACGGTCCAGCAACACGCGCCGCCCGTCACCCGTTTCAAAGGCCGAGATCACCTCGTAGCCCGGCCCCCCCCCCTTTTGCCCAGACAGCACCAGAATTTCTTCGCCGGTGGTGGCGCCCGCCATCATCACCGGGGTGTACTTCAACGCCTGCACATCGGTGCCTTCGGGCGGCAGATCCTGCACCGGCCCCGCAATCTGCGCCGTGATCTGCGACAGCATCTCTTCTTTCCAGGCCAGACGGCGCAGCTGCCAGACCCCGAGGCTCAGCAAAATAGCACAGCCCACCACCCCAAGGATCACCGGAAAGATATAGCGTTTCATCGCCCCTCCAAAGATTTCGGCGCGAGAGCTGTGCCCCCGCGCCGCGCAATTCAGATCGGAGGGGGGCGCTTACGCGCTGCCCCAGATATAGATCGAAGCGAACAGGAACAGCCAGACCACATCGACAAAGTGCCAATACCAGGCGGCAGCTTCGAAGCCGACATGTTCGTCGGGGGTGAACTGGCCCTTCATCACCCGGATCAGGCAGACCAGCAGGAAGATCGTGCCGATGATGACGTGCAGCCCGTGGAACCCCGTCGCCATGAAGAAGTTCGCGCCATAGATATTGCCCGACAGACCAAAGGCCGCATGGCTGTATTCATAGGCCTGGAAACAGGTGAACAGCGCGCCCAGCATCACCGTCAGGATCAGCCCGGTTTTCACGTCCTTGCGGTTGTTTTCATGCACCAAGGCGTGGTGCGCCCAGGTCAGCGTGACCCCCGACAGCAGCAAGATGACCGTGTTGATCAGCGGCAGGTGCCAGGGGTCGAAGGTTTCAATCCCCGCAGGCGGCCAGACGCCATCCACCGCCGGGCTGAGCGGCCCCATCGGATACATCGCGTGTTTGAAAAAGCTCCAGAACCAGGCGGCAAAGAACATCACCTCGGACATGATGAACAAGATGAAGCCATAGCGCAGACCGATGCGGATCACCGGGGTATGTTCGTGCCGCTCGCCCTCGGCCACGACATCGGACCACCAGCCATACATGCAATACAGCACCAGCAGCAGCCCCGCGAAGAAGATGAAGGGGGTGACCTTGGTCATCCACATCACCGCCCCGAACAGCATGACAAACGCGCCCAGTGCGCTCAGCAGCGGCCAGATCGAGGGGGGCAGGATGTGATAGTCGTGGTTCTTTGCATGCGCCATTTGGGTTTCCTGTCGGCCTCAGTTGACGGGGATCTTCGCAACGGGCGCAAGCGCGGCCTGCTGCGAAGGCAGTTCGGTTTCGAAGAAGGTATAAGACAGCGTGATGTTGCGGATCCGACCCGCGTCACGGTCGGTCACCAGCGCCGGATCGACAAAGAACGACACCGGCATTTCGACACGTTCGCCCGGCTGCAATACCTGTTCGGTGAAGCAAAAGCATTCGATCTTGTCGAAGAACCCACCCGCCTGATCGGGGGCGACGTTATAGCTGGCGGTGCCGGCGACCCCCCGGTCGCTGGGATTGTAAGCCTCGAAATAGGCAAGCCCGGTTTCGCCGATCCGCAGGGTCATTTCATTTTGCATCGGGCGGAATTTCCACGGCATGCCGCGCGCCACATTGGCGTCAAACCGGATGGTGACGGTTTCGTCCAAAATCACATCCGGGGCGGTTTTCGACACTTGCGTGGTGCCCGCGAATCCGGTGGTGCGGCAAAACCAGCTGTAAAACGGCACTGCCGCCCAGGCGCCCGCCCCCATCACAGCGACGACAGCCAGCAGCTGCAACACGATGCGACGGTTGGATTGGGGGGGGGTGCTCATTCGCTCACCTGCGCAATCGGCGCGCCGGGGGCGATTTTCGCGGGCCGCGCGGGCGCGGGGTCGGACGCGGGCAGCATGCTGACGCGCGGCTGATGGTCATAGGCCTGCATCTTGTCACCACGCTGGACCTTGACGATGGTCAGCCCGAACACCAGCGCCACAAAGCCGATCAGCACCAGCCCAAGCCCCGCGTTGCGGCCAAACCGGCGGCGGTGCAATTCGTGATCGCGCGCAAAAGCCATCACCAGCCCCCCATGCCAAACAAGCCCAGGCCCTTTTCGGCCAGCAGCGCCAGAAAATGCCCGAACAGATAGAGCAGCGAGAAATAGAAGAACCGTTTTTCCGTGGCGAATTTTTCGGCCACAGCCACCGCATCGTCGCGCCGCCACAGCCGGATCGCACCCCGAATGAACAGCGCGTTCAACATCAGCGCCACAGCCAGATAGACCGGCCCGCCAATCGAGGTGAACGCGGTGCCGATCGCCACCGGCGCCAGGATCAGCGTATAGAGCAAGATCTGTCCGCGGGTCACCCGGCGGCCATGCGTCACCGTCAGCATCGGCACGCCAGCGTTGGAATAGTCGTCCTTCATGAACAGCGCCAGCGACCAGA
>JAQTYE010000004.1 GCA_028749255.1 Paracoccaceae bacterium
CTACCTGTCCACCGATGGCGACCGACGCGTGGCGGCGCAGTCGATCCGGCTGACCCGGCAGATCGCGGCGCAGCCCGCTTTCGCGCGCTTCTACCCCGAAGAATTCAAACCCGGCCCAAGCTATGAGACCGAGGCCGATCTGGTCCGCGCGGCGGGCGAGATCGGCACCACGATCTTCCATCCTGTCGGCACCTGCCGGATGGGCGCCGATCCGGGATCGGTTGTTGATCCGCGGCTGCGGTTGCGCGGGTTGGCGGGCCTGCGGATCGCCGATGCCTCGGTGATGCCGACGATTACCAGCGGCAATACCAATGCGCCGACGATGCTGATCGCGGAAAAGGCGGCCGCGATGATTTTGGAAGACGCGCGCGGCTGACGGGCGGGGCAGGGGGCGCTGCCCCCGGCTGCGTGCCGCAGCCCCCCCCGGAGTATTTTTGCCAAGAAGAAGGGGGGATTTCTTCTTGGCGAAAATACTCCCGCCGGAGGCTCTGAATGTTGCCTGAATGCGAAACGGGGAGCGCAAGGCCCCCCGTTTGTTCTTGTGTCGGTTGCAGATCTCAACCCGCGGCGATGCGGCGTTCGTTTGCCTCGCGCCAGGCTTTGTCCGAGGGCGAGATGAAGGTGTAGAACATCGGCACCACGAACAGGGTGAACATCGTGCCGATCATCAGCCCCGAGAACATCACGATCCCCATCGCTTCCCGGGCAGCAGCCCCGGCGCCTTTGGCCATCACTAGGGGCACCACCGCCAGCGCCATGGCGGCGGTGGTCATCAGGATCGGGCGCAGCCGGGTTTTGGCCGCGGCCACGATCGCTGCGCGCCGGGTCAGCGCATGGTCGTGGCGCTGCTGATTGGCGAATTCCACCATCAGGATGCCGTGCTTCGTAATCAGCCCGACCAGCGTGATCAGCCCGACCTGGCTATAGATGTTCAGCGTGCCAAGCCCGAGGTTCAGCGGCAGCACCGCACCGAAGATCGTCAGCGGCACCGACATCAGGATGATGAACGGGTCACGCAGGCTCTCGAATTGCGCGGCCAGCACCAGATAGATCACCAGCACGGCGGCGCCAAAGGCGATCAGGATCGTGTTGCCCTGTTTCACCTCGAGCCGCGACTGGCCCGAATAATCCACGAAGAAGCCTTCGGGCATGGTTTCGTTGGCGATCCGCACGATTTCGGCCAGACCGTCGCCGGTTGATTGACCGGGCAGCGGCAGCGCCGAGATGGTGGCCGAGTTCAGCTGGTTGAACTGTTCGACCGAGGCGGCGGCGACGCCGGTCTCGATGCTGACCACCGAAGACAGCGGCACCATGTCCCCGGTCGAGGCACGCACGAAATAGCTGCCCAGTTGTTCGGGATTGGACCGGAAGCTCTGCGGCACCTGCGTGATGATGTCGTAGCTGTTGCTGTCGCGGTCGAATTGCGCGACGGCCCCACCGCCCACCAGCAGCCCCAGCGTTGCCCCGATATCGGAAACCGGCACGTTCAGTGTGGCGGCCCGGTCACGGTCGATCGTCACGCGAACCTCGGGGGCGTCGAAGGCCAGCGAGTTTTGCACGACGATGAACTTGCCCGATTTCTGCGCCTTCAGGCGGATTTCCTCGGACACTTCGGCGACGCGTTCGGGGCTGTGGATCGACTGGATCACCACCGCAATCGGCAGCCCCCCACCGGTGCCCGGCAGGGTCGGCGGCGCGAAGGCAAAGCCTTTCAGACCGGTGGATTTATCCAGCGCACCCTGAATCTGGGTCTGGATTTCAGCCTGCGAACGCGACCGGTCCGCCCAGTCTTTCAGCGCCCAGATATAGATGCCCTGACTGTCCGACCCGCCAAAGCCCGCAATCGAGAAATCGGTGCGCACTTCGGGGATATCGGCGGTCGCGCGGCCCAGATCGTCGATATACATCTGCGTATAGTCCGAGGTGGCATAACGCGGGCCATTCAGGATCGCGAACAGTGCGCCCTGGTCTTCTTCCGGGGCCAGCTCGGTCGAGGTGTTGAGGAACATGAACCCCGTCACCCCCGCCAGCACCAGCACCATGAAACTCGTCACCGGACGGTAGTCGAGCGAAGAATCGACCCGGCGCTCATACCACCCAGAGAAGCGTTCAAAGGTGCGGTCCACCCAGGCCTGAAATCCCGAGGCGTGGCCTTCCTTCAGAATCCGCCCCGACATCATCGGCGTGATTGTCAGTGCGATGATCCCTGACAGGATCACCGCGCCCGCAAGGGTGAAGGCGAATTCCGAGAACAGCGCCCCGGTCAGACCGCCGGTGAAGGCCAACGGCGCCAGCACGGCGGCCAGGGTGATGGTCATCGCGATCACCGGGCCGGTGATTTCGCGCATGCCCTGCACGGCGGCCGGGATCGGTTTCATCCCGTCTTCCATGTGGCGGTGGATGTTTTCGACCACGACGATAGCGTCATCGACCACCAGACCGATGGCCAGAACCATCGCCAGCAGGGTCAGCAGGTTGATCGAATAGCCCAAGGCCAGCAGCACCGCCATCACCCCGATCAGCGACAGCGGGATCGTGACGATGGGCATCACCACCGAGCGGATCGAGCCGAGGAACAGCAAGATCACAACGACCACAATCGCCACGGCTTCGGCGATGGTTTTGAACACCTCGTCGATCGAGGCCGAAATCGTTTCGGTCGAATCGTAGACCAGTTCGATTCCCATGCCTTCGGGCAGAGCTGCGTTGATCGCGGGCAATTCATCGACGACCGCGGCGGCGGTATCGAGCGGGTTGGCCGCAGGCGTCGGATAGACCGCGATAAAGGTGCCCGGCTGGCCGTTGAAGGTGACGATTTCCCCGGACTCATCCGAGGCCAGCGTGACCTCGGCCACGTCGCGCAGCCGCACCACCGCATCGCCAGAGGCGCGGATCGGCAGCGCGCCAAAGGCATCAGGGGTTTGCAGCGTTGATTTCAACGTGATCGACTGGGCGACGAATTCGTTTTCGGTCTTGCCCGGCGCCGACAGGAAGTTCGACGCCCGGATCGCCACCAGCACTTCGGAGGCGGTGACGCCCCGCGCGGCCAGTTTGTTCGGGTCCAGCCAGACGCGCATTGCGTAATTCGACGCACCGATCACCTCGATCTGGGCCACGCCCGGGATCGTGGACATCCGCGGCCGGATCACCCGTTCCAGGTATTCGGTCAGCTGCTCGGGCGTCATGTTCGGGTTCAGCGCGGCCAGATACATCAGCGCGAAGGTCTGCCCCGTGCCCTTGACGATGATCGGATCATTGGCGTCATCGGGCAGATCACCGCGCACCTGCTGAACCTTGGCCAGCACTTCGGTCAGCGCCACATCCGGGTCGGCGCCCAGCTTCATGTTTACCGACACCACCGAGGCCGAAGGCCGCGACGACGAGGTGACATAGTCGATGTTTTCCGTGGTCGCCACGGCAGCCGAAATTGGCGCGGTGATGAAACCCTGGATCAGTTCAGGCGCGGCGCCCGGATAGGTGGTGGTGATCGTGACCACCGTTTCATCCACCTTGGGATATTGCCGCACCGGCAGGTTGAAGAAGGCCTGAATGCCCAACAGCAGCATGAAGGCGCCCAGCACGGTGGACAGCACCGGGCGGCGGATGAAGAGTTCGGTGAAATGCATCGTCCGTCCCTCAGTTCGTCGCCGCGACGGGCGCGAGGCTGTTGTCGATGGTGACGGTGGCGCCTGAACTCAGCCGGTTCTGACCCGCGTTCACAACCTTGTCGCCCGCTTTCAGACCATCGGTGATCTCGATCAGCGCGTCCGAGTGGCGCCCCAGTTTCACAAACACCTGTTTGGCGATCAGCGTGGGCTCTCCGCCTTCGGGGGTTTCCTCGCGCACCACAAAGACCGAGTCACCATAGAGGTTCGAGCTGACCACCGTCTGCGGCAGCGCAATGATGCCGTCCTCTTCGGGCAGAACCACGCGCACGCGCAGGAATTGGCCCGGCGTCAGGCGGTCGTCGGCATTGGGCACCTCGGCACGGATCGTGACCAGGCGCGAGTTGGCGTCGATCTTCGGTTCGATCCCGGTCACGGCGCCATTCAGCGACAGATCGCCCACTTCCGAGGTCACGATGACCGGCTGGCCCGGCGCGACCAGCCCCGCCTGTTGTTCCGACAAGGTGAAATCGACCCGCATGTGGCTGCGATCCTGCAGCGTCGCATAGAGCGTGCCAGCGGTGACATATTGGCCTTGGTCGATTTGCGGAATCCCGATGGTGCCGGCAAATGGCGCGGTCAGCTGTTTGGTTTCCAGCGCCGCTTGCAATTTCGCCACGGTCGAGCGCGCGTCAATCGCGGCCGCTTCGGCCTGATCGAGCGTGGTGGTCGCCGATACGCCACGGTCGCGCAACTCGCGCGCCCGGGTCAACGAGGTTTCGGCCAGATCGCGCGCGGCTTCGGCCGAGGCCAGATTGGCGCGTTCGGTGCGGTCGTCGATCTGCACCAGCAGCTGGCCTTTCTCGACCTGGTCGTTTGCCTGGAACCGGATTTCACGCACGATCCCGGCCGCTTCGGCCGCCAGATCGACGCCCTGCGCGGCGGTGGCGGTGCCGATCGCCTCCAGCCCCGGGGTCCATGGCGCTGCGGTGACCTCGGTCACCGACACCGGCACGGGGGCGGGTTTCATCGTGGCGAAGAACTGGCCGATCATCTTCGCGCGAAACAGGTTGAAACCGACGATTCCGCCGCCGACGAGGCCCAGCAGCAGAATGGCAATAATGAAGCGCTTGATCATGGTATCTCCGGGTCTGTCACGCGACGTTTTGGCGGCGGATCGTTCAAATGGCAAAGCCAGTGTGACGCATCGCGCCCACTGGCCCCCTCCTGAACCGAATAGTTCAGAAGCCGAGCGCGAAGTCAATCACCTGGCTGTGAGGATGTGGGGCACGAAACGGTGATAACAAGCAATCCCTGCGTTGAAGTCTGTGCGGTGGTGCGCATAGTCTGTGGGATGTGCGTGCAATTGCGCATTTGCCGCATGTTGACGCAAGGGAGCTATGCGTTGGTAGGGGTTTCGTGTTGCAGGGATTACGCGCATAAGCACCTATTAACACATTGCAGTGTAAGCTGAATGTCTGGTCCGGGCCCCATGTCTGGCACCCACGCGGACACTGCCGGAAAGGTTGCCGATGTTCATGAACCCCCTCGCTCCCTGGCTTTTGTCGTTTGAGGCAACGCGTATCGGGATGGAGGCACAGGCCGTAATCGCCTTGCGCGTGGCCGGTATGGCAGGCCTGTGGGACACGTCGCCCGAAGAGATGACGCGCATGGTGTCGGAAAAACCGCAAGCTGTGGTCGAGGCGATTCAGGCGGCGACGCATGCGGCGTTGTCGGGGCATAGCGCCGACAAAGTGATGCAGGCGGGGATGCGCGAAATCGGGCGCCACACCTCGGGGAACGTCAAACGTCTGTCGGAAATGGGCCCGACGCGGCACGCGCTGCTCTGGTAACCGCGTTAGCACTTTCTTAACCACATTGGCCGATCCTGCCCGGGTTCATTCAGGACTGTGGGGCGACGATGCGTCTGTGTGGTATTTTGACAATTCTGGCGCTCGGCGCTTGTGGCGCCTCACCCGCTCCGCAGTTTTTTGGTGCCACGCGGCATGAGGTTACGCTTGATGGGTATGACTTCGTGGTGTTCCACAAAGGCGTTGATGCCGAGGTGATCCGGCTTGGCTATCTGCGTCGGGCCGAACGCGAGCCGGTGCCCGCACTGATGGTGCAGGCGGTCAAATTGACCACTGGCTGCACCGTGCGCGGTGTCTCGTTGGGGCGGGAGCGCTCGCCCGCGCTGCCTGGCGACACTGGCGAGGCACGCTTTCGTCTGAAATGCTAAGCTGTTGATTTTACGTCAGGCCTGCGACAGCCTGCCGCGCCTGTGGGCGCGCGCAGATGACTCAGATCAAGGATCGCATTCCAGAAATGTGATTCATGAATGCATGAAACGCGTCCCAGATGGAGACACCCATGTTCCGCCTTTTTGGCATTATTTACGCTCTCGCCGGTCCGACGCTTGCAGGGATCATCATTACCGCGGCGCTGACCATGAACAAGTTTGACACGATGTCGATGATCTATTCGGCGGCTGCGGGCTTTGTTGTCGCGATCCCGGTCGCTTGGATCGTGGCCAAGCAAATCAACGAAAACGCCTGATCGGCGGGCGCCCGTTTTCGCCGCAAAGCGGGCGTTTGCGCCCTGCAACTGGGGTTGCAGAGCGGGGAAGCACACCGAATGCTGTATTGCGGCATTTTAAGCTGCGTGCAACCAGAGGGGACGAAGCTGTTCTCTCTTATGAGGTCGTCATGTCGTCTCCCCAAGGCTATTCCCGTCTGCACATCGCGCTGCACTGGCTTGTTGCCGTGCTGATCGTGCCGCAATTCCTGCTCAACGAAACCATCGCCGAGGCTTTCGATGCCGGGCTGGAAGGCAATGCCGCCGAGCCGGGCTTGGTGGGCCTGCTGCACATTGTGTGCGGGGCGGCGATTGTGATTGCCGTGCTGTGGCGCATCGCGCTGCGGATCAAAAATGGCGTTCCTGCGGCGCCTGCCAGCGAATCCGCCGTGCAGAAACTGATCGCTGCGGGCACTCATCTGGCGCTGTATCTGGTGCTGATCCTGACTGCGGTCACCGGCTCGATCGCGTGGTTCGGCAGCAGCGAGACCGCGGGCGATCTGCATGGGGCGCTGACCACGGCACTGCTGATCCTGGTGGGTCTGCACATCGTCGGCGCGCTGTATCAGCAGTTCGTGGCGAAGACCAACATCATCGACCGGATGCGCACGCCGAGCGTCTGAGGATACCTGCAAACGCAAAGGGCCCCGGAGCGATCCGGGGCCTTTTTCATGCGATGAAGTCGGCCACGACGGATTCGAATTCACGCGGGCGTTCGGCATGCAGCCAATGCCCCGCGCCCTCGATGGCCGCGAATTCGGCGGCGGGGAATTGCGCCAGGATCGCCGGGCGATATTCGGGTTTCACGTAATCTGACTGCGCGCCATGAACGAAAAGCGCGGGGCCGTCGAACTGCCCCGGTGTCGCGGGCCAGTCAAGGATTTCGGCCAAATGCGACTCCAGCACATCGAGGTTGAGCTTCCAGCGCGGCGGATCGGCCTTGAGGTCCAGCGATTGCAGCAAAAATGCGCGGACCTGTTCGCTCGGGATACGGGCGGCCAGCCGACGGTCGGCTTCAGAGCGCAGCGTGACGCCCGTAAGATCCAGCTTCTGCATCGCGTCGATGAAACCCGCATGAGAATGGCCGTGGTCATAGGCGACCGGCGCCATGTCGGCCACCACCAGACGGCGCACCAGATCGGGATGGGTCAGTGCCAGCATCATTGCGGCCTTGCCCCCCATCGAATGGCCCAGCACATCGGCACGCCCGCCATGGGCAGCGATCACCCGCGCCAGATCGGCGGCCATATCGGCATAGCTGTGGGTCTCGGTCCAGGGGCTGTCACCGTGATTGCGTTGATCAACGGCGATCACCTCGCGGTCTGATGACAGGCGGCGGGCGATCACGCCCCAGTTCCGCGCCGAGCCAAACAGCCCGTGCACGATCAGAAGCGGCGGTTGCTCGGTGGGTGAGCCATGGATTTGTGTGTTCAGCATGGGCCACAGATAGCGTGGGGCGCCGCCGCTTTCCAGTGGCTTTGGCCGCAGTTGCGCCGAACCCCTGTGGCCGCTAGGTTGCCCCGACAGGAGGGCCCGCAATGAACCCGACCACCGTGCATCAGATGACTGAACGTGTCTCGCAACTGCTGGTGCAGCGGTTGGGGGCCAAGGGGCATACGCTGCAGGCGCGGTTGCAAAGCCGGACGCGCGCGCTGCCGCGCAGGGTGCGCCGGGCGGTGGAATTGCTGGTCCGGGCCGAGGCGCTGGCGGCATCGCCCAAGATGATCCGTCAGGTCGATATGGAAGAGATTTCCAAAGCCTATGATCTGTGCTTGCGCTATCTGCAGCCGCTGGGGTCGGGGGCACGGTTGCGCGGGCAGGCACTGAGTATTGCCGCCTCGGTGCTGTTTGCGCTGCTGGTGACGGCGGCGGCGGTGCTGGGGGTGATGACCTGGCGCGGGTTGCTGTAATCGAAAGGGCCCCGTGCGGGGCCCTTTCGCAGTGATCTCAGGTCGAGATCACAGGTTCGGATACAGCGGGAAGCGCGCGCAAAGGGCGGCGACTTCGGCGCGAACTTCGGCTTCGGCGGCGTCGTTGTCATCCTCGCCATTCGCGGCCAGACCATCGACAACCTTGACGATCATCCGCGCGATCTGACGGAATTCTTCTTCCTTGAAGCCGCGGGTGGTGCCGGCGGGCGTGCCCAGACGGATCCCCGAGGTCACGGTCGGTTTTTCCGGGTCAAACGGGATGCCGTTCTTGTTGCAGGTGATGTGGGCGCGGCCGAGCGCCTTGTCGGTCGCGTTGCCCTTCACGCCTTTCGGGCGCAAATCGACCAGCATCACATGGGTGTCGGTGCCGCCGGTGACGATATCAAGGCCACCTTTCATCAACTCATCGGCCAGCGCTTGCGCATTGGCGATGACCTGCTTGGCATAGACCTTGAATTCGGGACGCAGCGCTTCACCGAACGCCACGGCTTTCGCGGCGATCACATGCATCAGCGGCCCGCCCTGAATCCCCGGGAAGATGGCCGAGTTCACCTTTTTGGCGATTTCCTCGTTGTTGGTCAGGATCATCCCGCCGCGCGGCCCGCGCAGGGTTTTATGCGTCGTGGTGGTCGCCACGTCGGCATAGGGGAAGGGCGAGGGGTGTTCGCCGCCCGCAACCAGACCGGCAAAGTGGGCCATGTCCACCATCAGATAGGCGCCGACCTCATCCGCGATTTCGCGGAATTTGGCAAAGTCGATCTGACGCGGAATGGCCGAGCCACCGGCGATGATCAGCTTGGGCTGATGCTCGACCGCCAGCGCGCGCACTTCGTCATAGTCGATGCGGCTATCTTGCTTGCGCACACCGTATTGCACGGCGTTGAACCATTTGCCCGACTGGTTGGGGGCCGCACCGTGGGTCAGGTGACCGCCCGAGGCCAGGTTCATCCCCAAAATGGTGTCGCCCGGTTTCACCAGCGCCTGGAACACGCCCTGGTTGGCCTGCGATCCCGAATTCGGCTGCACGTTGGCGAACTCACAGCCAAACAGCTGTTTCGCGCGCTCGATGGCCAGCGTTTCGGCCACGTCCACGAACTGGCAGCCACCGTAATAGCGTTTGCCCGGGTAGCCTTCGGCATATTTGTTGGTCATCACCGAGCCCTGCGCTTCCATCACGGCGGCAGAGACAATGTTCTCCGAGGCGATCAGCTCGATCTCGTCGCGCTGGCGGCCAAGCTCGTTCTGGATCGAGCCAAAGAGTTCCGGGTCACGGGTGGCAAGGCTTTCGGTGAAAAAGCCTTCGTCGCGTTGGGCGGTCATGGGCGTCTCCTCAAAGGGTCATCGCCGCCCGTTTATCGCAGAAATTCCAGGGCAGGAAGCGCTCAAAACGACCAAAAGGCAATTTGGCGCGGCACAAGGGCGCCGCGATTGGTGCTTGTGTTTCCTATCGGCGCTTGCCACACCTTTGGGGAAACCAAGGGTGCGGGCGTGAACAAACCGAACCATATCCATTTTGCGGCCTCGGGCAGCGAGATTGCACAGGACGCGAAGGCGGATCTGATTGCGCGTTACGGGCAGGTGCCGCGCTATGCGGCTGATGTGATCGTGGCATTGGGCGGCGATGGCTTCATGTTGCAATGTCTGCATGACGGGTCCGGCCTGCCGGTTTACGGCATGAACCGCGGCACCGTCGGTTTTCTGATGAACGATTATTCCCCCGAGGATCTGCCCGCGCGGTTGGCCGCTGCCGAAGAGGCGCTGATCAACCCGCTGGCGATGCGCGCGCAAACCGCCGACGGGCGGATGCACGAGGCCCTGGCGATCAACGAGGTGGCGCTGCTGCGCGCGGGGCCGCAGGCGGCCAAGCTGCGGATTTCGATCAATGGCAAGGTGCGGATGCCCGAATTGCTGTGCGACGGGGCGATCCTGTCCACACCGGCCGGGTCCACCGCCTATAACTATTCGGCGCATGGGCCGATCCTGCCGATCGGGTCTGATGTGCTGGCGCTGACCGGCATCGCCAGTTTCCGGCCCCGGCGCTGGCAAGGCGCGATCCTGCCGCGCAGCGCGGTGGTGCGGTTCGATGTGCTGGAGGCCGAAAAGCGCCCGGTGATGGCCGATGCCGACAGCCGTTCGGTCAAGCCGGTGATCTGGGTCGAAATCCGTTCGGAACCCTCGGTCAGCCATCGGATATTGTTCGACCCGGGCCATGGTCTGGAAGAACGGCTGATGAGAGAACAGTTTTCCTGATCGCTCAGGGCGCTTTCCAGCCTTCGATCTTGCGATACAGGGTCGAAGGCGCCACGCCCAACTCACGCGCCGCACGCGGCACCGATCCGCCCTGACGTGCCAGCGCATCCTCGATCACCATCCGCTCGATTTCCGCCAGCGTGCGCCCGGCCAGCGCGGGCAGGCCGGGCGCGGGCGGTTCGGGGGCCGTATCGACGCGGGCCATTTGCGACAGGTCTGCGGGCAGCATGGTGTCGGTCAGTTCGGCGCCGTCATGCATCACGATGGCCGAGCGGAGCACATTCATCAGCTGGCGCACGTTGCCCGGCCAATCCTGCGCGCGCAACACGGCTTCGGCCTGCGGGCTGATCGCGCGAAAACTGCGCGCTTCAAGCATCGCGTAATGACGCAGCGCGGCATGGGCCAGCGCGGGAATATCCTGACGACGGGCGCGCAGCGGTGGCATGTGGATCGGCACGACATGCAGGCGATAATACAGATCTTCGCGCAGGCGCCCCTCGCGCACCGCTTGCAAGGGCGGCAAGCTCGAGGCGCTGATGATGCGAATATTGACCTTGCGCGGTTCGGCGGCGCCCAGTGGACGGATCTGCGCGGTTTGCAGGAAACGCAGCAATTTGGTTTGCAGCCCGGGGTCGAGCCCGCCGATTTCATCCAGAAACAGCGTGCCGCCATCGGCCAGCAGGGCCGCGCCCGGTTTGTCGGTGACCGCGCCGGGAAACGAGCCGCGCAAATGGCCGAAGACCTCGGATTCAAGCCGGTCCACGGGAACCGCGCCGCAATCGAGGGTGATGAACGGCGCACTGGCACGCGGCGACAGCGCATGGATCGACTGCGCGCACATTTCCTTGCCGGTGCCGCTTTCGCCGGTGATGAAGACCGGCGCCATCGACCGCGCGGCCGAGCGGATCCGGGTGTAGACGGCCTGCATCGGTTCGGAATCGCCAATGAAATCGCCCATCGGGTGGCGGGTTTGCGCGGCATCCGGCGGCAGCGCCAGTTGCGCGGCCTGACGCGCGTTTTCGATCGCCGCCATCAGACGGGCTTCGTTCACCGGTTTGACCAGAAAATCCTGCGCCCCCGCCCGCATCGCGGCCACCGCCCGGTCGATCGAGCGGTCGGCGGTGATCACCACGATCGCCGTGCCCGGGCGCAGCGCCAGCATATCGGCCAGCAATTCGATCCCGTCGCGGTCGGGCAGCATCAGGTCCAGCAGCACCACCGAGGCGCCATATTCGCCAAACAGCGCCAGCCCCTCGGCGGCGGTCGCAGCGGACAGCACGGTGCGCCCGAGGCCGCGCAGATGCGCCTCATAAATCGCCCGCAGGCTCGAGGTGTCCTCGACCAGCAAGATGTCCGGGGCCGGGCCCGGATCGGGGCGCAACGTCGGGCCGATCATGGGGTTGGGCCCTCGCGGCGGACGGTTTCCTTGGTGGCGAAGTGGATCAGCCGGTCAACATGCGACAGCACCGCGCGCCCGAGGGCCTCGATCCCGGAACGGTTGCGCGCATGGGCAGCGGAATTGAGCGCTTCGGCCTGCTTTTGCAGCTGCTCGGCGCCGACGGCCCCGGAAATCGCGATCAGCACATGGGTGTCAGCGCGGATTGCGTCGAAATCGGGCTTCGACAGGGCGGTGACGAGCCCGCGTTCGATCCGGGCCAGATCGGCGATCAGGCGCGACAGCAGTTCCTGCGCGCCGTCGGGGCCCGCGGCCTCCATCAACTGCGCGAACAGCACATTGTTCAGTTCGGCGGCGTCGCAGGCGGGCAGTGCCATGCCGGGGCTCATCTCGCGCGCTATCCGGGCCCGCGCCCGGGTGATCGCATGGCTCAACGGCTCTATCCCGACCAGCGGCTTGGCGACGATGGAATCGGCGCCCGCCGCATAGATCGCCTCGCGGTTGGCACGCAGGACATAGGCGGTGCAGGCGACAATCGGCAGATGCGCCGGCGCGCCCTCGCGGGCCCGCAGAACGCGCATCAGTTCCAACCCCGACATGAGAGGCATTTCAATGTCGATGATGGCCAGATCGAAGGGCGTGCGCTGCAATAGCACCAGCGCCGCGCGGCCATCTGCGGCCAGATCGAAGGTCGCGCCCATCGCCGTCAGCATATGGCCGATGACCGCCTGATTGGTTTCGCTGTCCTCGGCCACCAACACATGCAGCCCGGTCAAATCGGGCAGCGGCTGGGCGTGGGGCAGCTCGGCGGGGACGGGTCGGCGCACCGGCAGCGCAAGGGTCACGCAGGCCCCGCCCTCGGCCCGGTTGACGACCGCAATCGTACCGCCAAGCCGGGCGGTCATATCCTTGGTGATAAACATGCCCAGACCCTGGCCGGGTTTGTCGCAGCCGGTGTGGCGCGCACCGGGCTGGAACAGCCGCGCCAGCACCTCTGGGGCGAAGCCCGGGCCGTCATCGGTCACCGTGAACCGCATCTCGTCGCAACTGTCGAGCGTGACCGAAATCCGCACCGCCCCACCGTCAGAATATTTGATCGCGTTCGACAGGATATTGGCCAGCACCCGTTCCAGTGCGATCCGGTCCAGCACCAGAACCGGCGGCACATCGGGTGCCAGCGCAATTTGCAGATCCAGCGCCTTTTCCTGCGCGCGGGGGGCCCAACGCATTTCCAGGTCATACAGCAGCCGCGCTACGGGCACCGGCGTGCCTTCGCCCGCGCCGGTCTGTTCGGCGACCAGCAGCAGCCCTTCTTCCAGCAGGCGGGCCATCACCTCGCCCGCGGCGCGCACGCGTTCAAATTGCAGTCGGGTGTTATCGTCCAGAGAGTCCGGCGCAACCAGCCGCAGCCCGCCGAGAATATCGGAAACCGCGGCGCGAAGGTCGTGACCCAAAAGCGAGATACGAGCGCGGAGCGCTTGATCTTCAGAGGCGCCCGTAAGGTGGGCCGGTGACTGTATAGATGTATTCATGATGAAACCTTTCCCGGATCATCCCGGGTGTGCGGTTCCATTGCAAGCTGTGCGTGACGAATGCCGCGTATTTTACTCGAATACAAAGTAACGCAGGGGAACGGTCGGGGCGGAAAGCGAAAACGGTTTCCGCCCCGGTAACATGGGCGTCAGGCTGCCGGGAAGCCCAGCTTTTTCAGGGCCACGGTGATCTCGTCAAGAATCGCCGGATCGTCGATTGTGGCAGGCATCTTGAACGGTTTGCCATCGGCGATGGCCACCATCGTGCCCCGCAGGATTTTGCCCGAGCGGGTCTTCGGCAGGCGGTCCACGACACAGGCCAGCTTGAACGCCGCAACCGGGCCGATCTGGTCACGCACCAGTTTCACACAATCCTTGACGATATCAGCCTCGGAACGGGTGCAGCCCTTGTTCAGGCACACAAAGCCCAGCGGCTGCTGGCCTTTCAGGGTGTCCGAAATCCCGATCACCGCGCATTCCGCAACATCGGGGTGGCTGGCCAGAACCTCTTCCATCGCGCCGGTGGACAGGCGGTGGCCCGCGACGTTGATCACGTCATCGGTGCGCGCCATGATGTAGACATAGCCGTCTTCATCCAGATAGCCCGCGTCGCCGGTTTCGTAATATCCGGGGAAATGCTCAAGATAGCTTTTCTTGAAACGTGCCTCGGCGTTCCACAGCGTCGGCAAGGTGCCGGGCGGCAGCGGCAGCTTGATCACGATGGCGCCCAGTTGGCCGGGCTCTACCGGGTGGCCGCCTTCGTCCAGAACCTGCACATCATAGCCCGGCATCGGCACGGTGGGGCTGCCGATCTTGGTCGGCAGTTCTTCGATGCCGATCGGGTTGGCCGCAATGGCCCAGCCGGTTTCGGTTTGCCACCAGTGATCGACCACCGGCACGCCCAGATGGTCTTGCGCCCATTTCACGGTGTCCGGGTCGGCGCGTTCGCCTGCCAGAAACAGCGCCTGCAGGTCATGCAGCTTGTAGCGCTTGATCCACTCGCCGGTCGGGTCTTCGCGCTTGATCGCGCGCAGCGCGGTGGGGGCGGTGAAGAACGACTTGATGCGGTGGTTCTGGATTATACGCCAGAACACGCCGGGGTGGGGCGTGCCCACCGGCTTGCCCTCGAACACCACGGTGGTGGCGCCCGCGATCAGCGGCCCATAGCAGATATAGCTGTGGCCCACGACCCAACCCACATCGGATGCGGCCCAGAACCTGTCGCCCGCCTCGATGTTGTAGATGTTCTTCATCGTCCAGCTGAGCGCCACCAGATGGCCGCCGGTGTGACGCACGACGCCCTTCGGCTGGCCAGTGGTGCCCGAGGTATAGAGGATATAGGCCGGGTGATTGCCCTCGACCGGGACGCAGGCGGCGGGCTTCACGCCGTATTGGAAGCCGTGCCAGCTGAAATCGCGGCCCTCGATCAGTTTCGCCACTTCCTGTTCGCGTTGGAAGATGACGCAGAATTCAGGCTTATGCTCGGCCTGATCAATGGCCGCGTCCAGCAGCGGTTTGTAATGCACCACGCGGTTGGGCTCCAACCCGCAGGAGGCCGCGATGATCGCCTTGGGCGTGCAGTCGTCAATCCGCACGGCCAGCTCATGCGCGGCAAAGCCGCCGAACACGACCGAATGCACCGCGCCCAGACGGGCACAGGCCAGCATCGCTTCCAGCGCTTCGGGGATCATCGGCATGTAGATGATGACGCGGTCGCCCTTTTCGACGCCGCGCATGCGCAGCGCACCGGCCAGACTGGCAACGCGGGTTTGCAGTTCCTTGTAGGTGATGCCCTTGGTCGAATGGGTGATCGGGCTTTCGTGCATGATGGCGATCTGATCGCCGCGCCCGGCCTCGACATGGCGGTCCACGGCGTTCCAGCAGGTGTTGACCATGCCGTCCGAGAACCATTCATACATCGGCGGATTTTCATCAAACAGCGCCTTCGACGGCTGCGTGTCCCAGTCGATCGCTTCGGCCGCCTGCATCCAGAACCCGTTCGGGTCTGCTTTCCAGGCGGAGTAGACCTTATCGTACCCCATAGTGTGCCTCCTCCAAGCTTGCAGGCTTGTTAGGCAGGCTGAAAGATTCCCGCAAGATTGTTACCGCCCGTAGGGGCATTTTGGCACAAAATATTTGCAGAAATGTGCCGTGCGGTTGCGCAAACTTTTGCAAATAGCCTGAATTTTTACATGATGCGCGTGCCTGTGGCGCAGTTTGCAAACTTTCGCCTGTTTGCAGGGCCGCAAAGGCATCTGCCCCTGCGGCCCTGTCATATCGGTCTTGCGCCCGCTGTGGGGGCTAGCCGTAATGCGCGACCGGCGTGCCCGCGATGGCCGACATGTTCAGCAGCCCGCGCGCCGTGATCGACGAGGTGACGACATGCGCCTTGTTGCCCATACCCATCAGGATCGGCCCGACCTCAAGCCCGCCCGCCTTCATCTTCAGGATGTTGCGCACCCCCGAGGCCGCGTCGTTATTGGCAAAGACCAGCACATTCGCGGTGCCTTCAAACCGCGCATCGGGCAGCAGCCGTTCGCGCGTCGCCTGATCAAGCGCGGCATCGACGTGCATCTCGCCTTCGAACGCGAAATCGACCTCGCGCTGTTCCAGCAGCACCATCGCCGCCCGCATCCGCCGCCCCGAGTCGCTGTCGAGGTTGCCAAATTGCGAATGGCTGCACAGCGCCACCTTGGGCACCAGGCCGAAACGGCGCACATGGCGCGCAGCGCCGATCACGGTTTCCATGATCTGCTCGGGTGTCGGTTCGGGGTGCACATGGGTGTCGGCGATGAACAACGGCCCGTCTTCCAAAATCATCAGGCTCAGCGCACCGACCGGGTGCAGCCCGCCGCGCGCCAGCACTTGCCGGACATAGTTCAGGTGCCACAGATATTGCCCGAAGGTGCCGCAGATCAGGCTGTCGGCCTCGTCGCGGTGCACCATGATCGCGCCGATCGCGGTGGTGTTGGTGCGCATGATCGCGCGCGCCAGATCGGGCGTCACGCCGCGGCGTGCCATCAGCCGGTGATAGGTTTCCCAATAGTCGCGATAGCGGGGGTCGTTTTCGGGGTTCACGATCTCGAAATCGGTGCCTGGTCGGATGGGCAGGCCCGCGCGTTCGCAACGTGCCGCGATCACGTCGGGACGGCCGATCAGGATCGGGCGGTCGGTGGTTTCCTCGATCATGCCGTTGGCGGCGCGCAGCACGCGTTCATCCTCGCCTTCGGCGAAAACGATGCGGCGGCTGACGGTGGCGGCGGCTTCGAACACCGGGCGCATCAGCAGCGCCGATTTGAAGACCGAGCCGTCGAGCTTGCGTTTATAGACATCCAGATCGTCGATGGTGCGGGTGGCCACCCCGGTTGCCATCGCGGCCTTGGCCACCGCCTTGGCGACGGTGCCGATCAGCCGTGGGTCAAACGGTTTCGGGATCAGGTAATCCGGCCCGAAGGTCAGCTTTTCGCCGCGATAGGCCGCCGCCGCCTCGGCCGAGGTGGTGGCCCGCGCCAGCGCCGCGATGCCCTCGATGCAGGCGATCTGCATTTCGTCGTTGATCGTCGTGGCCCCAACGTCCAGCGCCGCCCGGAAGATGAACGGAAAGCACAGCACGTTATTGACCTGATTGGGGAAATCGCTGCGCCCGGTGGCGATGATCGCATCGGGGGCGACCGTGCGCACCGCATCGGGCAGGATTTCCGGCGTCGGGTTGGCCAGCGCAAAGACAATCGGGCGCGGGGTCATTTTCGCCACCATTTCAGGTGTCAAAACGCCCGGGCCGGACAGGCCCAGGAACATGTCGGCACCGCCGATCACCTCATCCAGCGTGCGCTTGTCGGACGCTTGCGCATAGGCCGCCTTTTGCGGGTTCATGTCCAACTCGCGGCCCGCATAGACCAGCCCGTGCACATCACACAGCCAGACGTTCTCGCGTTTCACGCCCAGTTTCAGCAACATGTTCAGACAGGCGATCCCCGCCGCCCCGCCGCCGGTCGAGACGATCTTGATATCTTCGAAAGTCTTGCCCGCAATGCGCAGCGCATTGGTCGCCGCAGCGCCCACCACGATGGCGGTGCCATGCTGGTCATCGTGGAACACCGGAATATTCATCCGCTCGCGGCAGATTTTTTCGACGATGAAGCAGTCGGGGGCCTTGATGTCTTCAAGGTTGATCGCGCCGAAGCTGGGTTCCAGGGCGCAGACGATCTCGGCCAGCTTGACCGGGTCGGGCTCGTCCAGCTCCAGATCGAAACAGTCGATATTGGCGAATTTCTTGAACAGAACCGCCTTGCCTTCCATCACCGGCTTTGACGCCAGAGGGCCGATATTGCCCAGGCCCAGCACGGCGGTGCCGTTGGTCACCACCGCCACCAGATTGCCGCGCGCGGTATAGCGGGCGGCATCGGCGGGATTGGCCTTGATTTCCATGCAGGCCTCGGCCACGCCCGGGGAATAGGCGCGGCTCAGGTCGCGCCCGTTGGCCAGCGGTTTTGTGGCGCGGATCTCGAGCTTCCCGGGCTTGGGGAATTCGTGGTAATCCAGCGCCGGATGACGCGCGGTGTCGTGCCGTGGCTCGTCCATAAGGTTCTCCCTGAAACTGGTTTAGCTTTAAACTATTTGTTTTGCCGTGGGAATAGGCTGGTCACGCGCGGATCGCAACGGCTGGTTGCGGCCTGTGCATGGCGGGCATGGCCACGCTTGCATCGCGCGCGCGCCCGGCGCAGGATTGGAAAAACTGAACGGTTGGATAAATCAGGCAGGAGATCCGGGTCATGTCGCTTTTGGAAGCTGCGCAGGCGGTGCGTGAAAATGCCTATGCGCCCTATTCGAAATTCAAGGTGGGCGCGGCGGTGCGTGGCAAATCCGGGCAGATCTATCGCGGTGTGAATGTCGAGAACGTGGCCTATCCCGAAGGCACCTGTGCCGAGGCGGGCGCGATTGCCGCGATGGTCGCGGCGGGGGAAACCGAGCTGATCGAAGTGGTGGTGATCGCCGACAGTCCCGCGCCGGTGCCGCCCTGTGGCGGGTGTCGGCAGAAACTGGCCGAATTCGGGCGCAGCGACGTGCCCGTCACCCTGGCCACGACCGAGGGTGCACGGCTGGACACCACCATTGGCGACCTGCTGCCGGGTCGGTTTGACGCGAGCCATATGGACAACTGCTGATGGACGCCCGCACGATCATCGCCGCCGTGCGCGACGGGCAGGGTTTGTCGCCTGAGGCCGCGCAGTGGTTTGCGCGCGGTCTGGCCGATGCAACCGTGTCGGATGCGCAGGCCGGGGCCTTTGCGATGGCCGTGCTGCTAAAGGGCATCGGTCCGAAGGGGCGTGTGGCGCTGACGCGGGCGATGCGCGATTCCGGGTCGGTGATCGCATGGGATTTGCCTGGGCCGGTGGTTGATAAACACTCGACCGGCGGCATTGGCGACAGTGTATCGCTGCTGCTGGCGCCCGCGCTGGCGGCCTGCGGGGTTTATGTGCCAATGATTTCGGGGCGCGGACTTGGCCACACCGGCGGCACATTGGACAAGATGGAGGCGATCCCGGGTTATCGCGCCCTGCCGGGGATCGACAAACTGCGCGCCGTGGTGGACGAAGTCGGCTGTGCCATCGTCGGCGCCACCGATGAAATCGCCCCCGCCGACAAGCGGCTTTACGGCATTCGCGACATTTCCGGCACGGTCGAAAGCATCGACCTGATCACTGCCTCGATCCTGTCCAAAAAACTGGCGGCGGGGCTGGATGCGCTGGTGCTGGATGTCAAGGTGGGCTCGGGCGCCTTCATGGTGTCGATGGATGACGCGCGGGCCCTGGCGCGGTCGCTGGTGGGCACGGCCAATGGCGCGGGCTGCAAGACCAGTGCGCTGATCACCGACATGAGCCAGAGCCTGGGCCATTCGGCGGGCAATGCGCTGGAGGTGCTGGAGGTGATGGAAACTCTGACCGGCAGTTCGGTGAACGAGGCACTGTGGGATGTGACGGCGGCCCTGGGCGGCGAGGCCCTGGTGCTGGCGGGCAAGGCGGCCGACATGGATGCGGGCGCCGCAATGATCGACACCGCGCTGGAAACCGGACGCGCGGCGGAATGTTTCGGGCGGATGGTGGCGGCCTTGGGCGGACCGCTGGATTTTGTCGAACGTTTCCCTGACCGGCTGCCCTCGGCACCGGTGTTCCGCATCGTGCCCAGTCCGCGCGCGGGGTATGTTGCCACGGTCAATGCCCATGCGTTGGGGGACGCGGTGGTGCATCTGGGGGGTGGTCGGCTGGTGGGCAGTGACAGGATCAACCCCTCGGTCGGGCTGTCGGGTCTGGCCGTGATCGGCGAGGAAATGGCGGCGGGCGAGCCGCTGGCAATGGTTCACGCCAGCTCGGACGCCAAGGCCGATGCGGCGGTAGCGGCGGTTCTGGCCGCTTATGGCCTGAGTGATGTGCCGCCCGACGAACCCGCGCTGATCCATGAACGGATCGGGCCGGAGGATGTGCAATGAGCCGGGCGTTTTTGATCGTGATGGACAGCGTGGGGATCGGCGGCGCGCCCGATGCCGCGCAGTTCTTCAACGAGGGGCGTCCCGACACCGGCGCCAATACCCTGGGCCATATCGCCGAGGCCTGTGCGACCGGGCGCGCCGATATTGGCCGCGCGGGGCCGTTGCGCCTGCCGCATCTGGATGCGCTGGGACTGGGGGCGGCGGTCGCGTTGGCCTCGGGGCTGCGCGCGCCGGGGCTGGGGGCCACGCCGCGCGGGCTGTGGGGCGCCGCGACTGAGGTGTCGCAGGGCAAGGACACGCCGTCCGGTCATTGGGAACTGGCGGGCGTGCCGGTGCCGTGGGAATGGCATTACTTCACCCGGATCGAGAACAGCTTTCCGCCCGATCTTTTGGCGGCGGTGGCGCGGGCGGCGGGCACCGAGGGGGTGCTTGGCAATTGCCACGCCTCGGGCACGCAGATCATCGAGGATCTGGGCCCCGAACATCTCCGCACCGGCTGGCCGATCTGCTACACCTCGGCCGACAGCGTATTCCAGATCGCCGCGCATGAAGAAAGCTTTGGCCTTGGGCGGTTGTTGCAGCTGTGCCGGGATGTGGCGCCGATCTTGCATGGCATGCGGGTGGGGCGCGTCATCGCACGGCCCTTCACCGGGCGCCCGGGCGCCTTTACCCGCACGCCCAACCGGCGCGATTTCGCGATTGAACCGCCCGCGCCCACCTTGCTGGACTGGGTTCAGGGGGCCGGTCGCGTCACCCACGCCATCGGCAAGATCGGCGATATCTTCAGCCATCGCGGCGTGACCCATCTGCACAAGGGCAAGAATGATGCGGATCTGATGGATCACCTGCATCGGCTGGCCGACGAGGCCGAGGACGGCAGCCTGACCTTCGCCAATTTCGTCGAGTTCGACAGCCTTTATGGCCACCGGCGTGACATTGCGGGCTATGCCCGGGCGTTGGAGTGGTTCGACGCGGGCGCGGGGTCGTTTCTGGCCCGGCTACGGCCCGGCGATCTGGCGATTTTCACCGCCGATCATGGCAACGACCCCAGTTGGAGCGGCACCGACCACACCCGTGAACGGGTGCCGGTGCTGGGCTGGGGCGCAGGCACGCAGGCCGTGGGCCAGGTGGGCTTTGTCGATCTGGGGGCCTCGGTCGCAGCGCATCTGGGGGTGCCTTCGCAGGGGCCCGGACGCAGCTTTCTGACAGAATAAAACACGAAAACAGGGACATACCATGACTGAGCATCTGACCGTCGTCACCCACCCGCTGGTGCAGCACAAGCTGACCCTGATGCGCGAAAAAGACACCTCGACCGCCTCGTTCCGGCAGTTGTTGCGCGAAATCAGCCTGCTGCTGGCTTATGAGGTCACCCGCGGGCTGGAGCTGACCACAAAGCAGATCGAGACCCCGCTGGAGCCGATGGACGCCCCGATCCTTGAGGGCAAGAAACTGGCGCTGATCTCGATCTTGCGGGCGGGTAATGGCCTGCTGGATGGGATTTTGGAGCTGATCCCGGCGGCGCGGGTGGGTTTTGTCGGCCTGTATCGTGACCCGGAGACCCTCAAGCCGGTGCAGTATTACTGCAAGGTGCCCAATATGCTCGAAGACCGGATGGTGATTGTGGTTGATCCGATGCTGGCCACCGGCAACAGCTCGGTCGCGGCGATTGATCTGCTCAAGGAAAAGGGCGCCAGAAACATTCGCTTCCTGTGCCTGCTGGCCGCGCCTGAAGGTGTGGAGCGGATGCGCGAGGCCCATCCTGATGTGCCGATTGTCACAGCATCTGTGGATAAATACCTTAACGACCATGGATATATTGTTCCGGGCCTAGGGGATGCGGGCGACCGGATGTTCGGCACAAAATAGGCCGTTTCTCCTTTACTCAGAGACAATATTGCTGCATTTTTGCCTTTAGGTGACTAGGGGGCAATAATGCGGTTGGGTCGGGTTCTTTCGTCTGCTTTGCTGATGGCTGTGATGGGGGCGTCCGGGGCTTGGGCTGAACTCAGCATCAATGGGCCCGCCGATGTGCCGCCTGCCTCGTTTACGGGCCGTCAGTATGTGGATAGCGCGGGCTGCGTTTTTGTGCGCGCGGGCTATGGGACGTCGGTCAAATGGGTGCCGCGGGTGACGCGGGATCGCAAGCAGCTGTGCGGATACAAGCCGACACTGGCGCCCGGTGCGCCGGTGCTGGATGTGGCCAAAACTGCCCCCGTCGCGCCCGCGCCCAAAGCCGTTGCGGTGGCCGCGGCCCCCGCCGTCATGCCGCCTGCGCCCAAACCGGCTGTGACCTCTCCCTTCGCGCCGACGCCCGGTGTCGGGCGTCCGATGGAAACAATTGCGCTGACCACGACCCCGCCGCGGATCGGTCTGGCCGCAGCGCCTGCACGGCCCGTTGTGCCGATGCCTGCGCCCGTCGCGGCACCGGGGGGCGCCGTTGCTGCGCCCGTCGTAATCGCGGGGCGTTATGTCTCGCCATATGCGGTCGATGGGGCTGCGGCCCCGCTTGTGGCCAGCCCGGCGCCGGTCGCGATGGCTGCGGCCCCCGTGACTATCGTGCAGGTCGAGACGGTTGCGGGTGGGGTCACCGGCTGTCCGAACCTGTCGCCGGTGGCGCAGCGTTACATGCTGTCTGACGGGCGCCGCGTGGTGCGCTGTGGCCCGCAGACCGACGATCCGGCGGGGTTCATCAATCGTGCGGGTCTGCCCGGGTTGCAGGTGGCTGCCACGCCCATGGCGGCGCCACTGATGGTGCCGCGCGCGATGCCGGTGCCGATGGCCGCGCCGGTGATGGCCGCAATGACGCCGCAACAGGCCTATGCGGCCAGCAGCCCCTATGCGGTGCCCGATCGGGTCTATTTGCGCAACACCGCGAGCGGCACCACCACGCTGGCCCCGGTGATCGTTTCGACCAAATCACCGACCGGCGCCTATAAGCCCGCGTTTGAAGATGGGCGGCTGAACCCTTATCGCGGCCCGCGCGATGCGATGGGCGATGTGATGCAGGGGCAGATCTGGACCAATGAGGTGCCTGCGCGGCAAGTCACGGTGCAAACCCCCGCCCGCAAGCTGCTGGTGCCGGGGGCGATGCAGGCCCGCGTATCAAGCAAGTCGGTGGCAGTGACAAAGGCGCCCGCAGCGCAGGCTGCGGGGACGCGGTTCGTGCAGGTTGGCAGCTTTGGTGTGCCGTCCAATGCCGAAGGCGCCAAGGCGCGGCTGCGGGGGCTGGGGCTGCCGGTCTCGACTGGACGGGCGGGGGCGCTGACGGTGGTTTATGCCGGGCCGCTGAGGGCCGCCGAGGCACCGCGCGTGTTGGCCGCGGCCAGGGCGGCGGGTTTTGGTGACGCGATCCTGCGCTAGGTATCATCCCACCCCTGATTGCATAGCGGCGGCCAGAGGCCGCCGTTTTCATGTGGTGCAAGAGGCAGAGGTCAACCGCCGCAAATTTCCTGCAGGGCGATCCATTGCGCGTCTTCCAGCACCGGGCGCGGGGCAGGGGCGCCTTTGAACGGATCGGCTTCGATCAGGCTCAGCACGCTTTCGCCACTGGGATCAAGCGAATAGGCATAGGGGGTCGTACTGACCCCTGCGGCGGCGAAGGCGGCCAGCAGGGGTTCGGGCGCGGGCTGCGCGGGTGGATGGTCCAGTAATTCCCTGCCATAGCCCTTGAGCGCACCGGGCGGCAGATCGCCGGTGGTCAGCAGTTTGAACGCCGCGCCCATCCCCGCCCAATGCAGCAGCGCCAGCAACGGGTCGTGATCGCCCGAGGCAAGTTCGGCCGCGATGATATGGCCTGCGGCCACTTCGGGCGTATCGGGGGCCTCGACCATGTCGCGGCCGATCACCGCGATCCGGCCGGGCAGGCGGCGCGCGCCGGTCAGGGCCTGCGGCAGCACCGCGATTTCTTCGGGGCCTGACAGGCGCTCCGCCAAAGCGTCAAGCGCCTTGCGGCCCGCAGGGGACCGGCAGGGCGCGCCGGTTAGGGTGGCGAGTTCGGCCAGCACCTGATGGCCGATTTCGACCCGTTTGGCAAAGGGCGCAACCCGTGCGGCATGGTCGATCAGCGCGCCGGGCAGCCAGAACAGCGCCAGTCCCACGGCCAGAACCCCGCCCCCGCCGCTGAGCCAGCCGCGCAGCCGCCCGGGATGCGGACGCCGGGCCTCCAGCACCTGATGCACCTTCTCGATCGCGTCGATGATCGTGTCGTCGTCCAGCTCCAGCTCTTCGCCCGGTTCCTCGGACGGGGCATAGACCGCGGGCCGCTTGCCGGGGTTGCGCCGGATCATCGCGGGCAGCGACCAATGCGCGAGCGCCCGCACCGAGCGATCATCGGCGATCACCAGCGTGGCATCGCCAAACGAGACGATGACCTCTTGCCGTTGCGCGTCGGGGGTTTCGCGCCAGATGCCGGGGGCTTCGAGGCGGTCATATTGCGGAAGTGCGGTCATTCGGACCTTTGGGCTGCTCTTGTTGCCTGCACGATAGGCATCGCGCGCAGTGGGGTCAATCGGCGGGGCCACTGTGCCGCAATCGGGGGCACAATGAAAAAGGCCGGGGGGCTGTCCGCCCCCCGGCCCCCCCGAGGATATTTGCGCTTTGTTGACGCTGAAGGCCCTAGTCGAGCAGTTTTGCCACGGCGCGCAATTCGAACTTCTGGATCTTGCCGGTCGAAGTTTTCGGCAGATCGGCGAAGACCACGCGTTTGGGGGTTTTGAAGCCTGCCAGACGTTCGCGGCAGAAGGCCATCAGTTCCTTGTCGGTGACCTCGGCGCCCTCTTTCAACTCGACGAAGGCGCAGGGCACCTCGCCCCATTTCTCGTCGGGTTTGGCCACGACCGAGCAGAGCGAGACTGCCGGGTGCGCCGCGATCACGCCTTCGACCTCGACCGACGAGACATTCTCGCCGCCCGAGATGATGATGTCTTTCGCGCGGTCGGTGATCTTGATGTAACCATCGGTATGCATGAAAGCGATGTCGCCCGAGCGGAACCAGCCGCCCTCGAAGGCCTCGTTCGTGGCTTGCGGGTTCTTGAAGTAGCCCTTCATCACCGCATTGCCGCGCATCACAATCTCACCCAGATGAACGCCGTCGCGGGCGACCTCGTGGCCGCGATCATGCACGGTGATGGTTTCCATCATCGGCATCAGAACGCCGGTACGGGCCTTGATCGCGGCGCGGTCGTCGCCGGTGATGCCGTCCCACTCGGGCTTCCAGTAGCAGGTGGTGGCGGGGCCGTAGACCTCGGTCAGGCCATAGACCTGGGTCACGTTGAAGCCCAGCGGTTCGATCGCGGCGAGCGTCGCGGCCGGCGGCGGGGCACCGGCGGTAAACACCTCGACGATGTGATCGAAGGGGCGGCGGTCGGTTTCCTTGCAATTGATGATCGTGTTCAGAACGATCGGGGCGCCAGCGAAATGGGTCACGCCCTGATCCGCAATGGCGTCGTAGATCGCCTTGGCGGTCACGTCGCGGCAGCAGACCGTGGTGCCGCCCAGCATTGGCATCATCCACGGGTGGGTCCAGCTGTTGCAGTGGAACAGCGGCACGATGGTCAGCAGCACCGGATACATCTGCATCTGCCACGAGATCGCATTGCCCATCGTCGCCAGATAGGCGCCGCGGTGGTGATAGACCACGCCCTTGGGCTTGCCGGTCGTGCCTGAGGTATAGTTCAGCGCGATGCTTTCCCATTCGTCCTTGGGCATGATCCAGTCGAACATCGGATCGCCCATCGCGACCAGATCCTCGTATTCCAGGTAATGCCCGCCCGCCGGGAAGCCATGCTCGGGGTCGCCGACTTCGATGATTTGGGGCGGCGTGCCGTGCATTTGCTTGATCGCGGCTTCGGCAAGTTTCAGGAACTGGGTATCGACCAGCACCAGTTTGGCTTCGGAATGCTCGAAGATATAGGTGACGGTATCGACATCAAGCCGGGTGTTGATCGCGTTCAGGATCGCGCCACAGGCGGGCACACCGAAATGCGCCTCCAGCTGCGGGGCGCTGTTGGGCAGGATCGCGGCGACGACATCCCCGGGCGAGATGCCGCGCTGTTGCAACGCCGAGGCCAGTTGGCTGACCCGGGCATGAAATTCGACATAGGTGCGGCGGGTCGCGCCATAGACCACTGCAATACGTTCGGGGAACACTTCGAGCGCGCGGTTCAGATGCGAGAGCGGTGTCAGCGGCACATAGTTCGCAGCGCATTTCTCCAGACCCGTTTCATCAGCAAGCCAACCCATCGCGTTCCTCCTCAGTCCAAATGCAGTTTTCGGACAACATGTCGTTTCCGAGCGCGATATTCGATCTGAGACAGGGGAAAGGAAAGGGGGGCAGGGGCGCGGAACATAAGGATGACGCTACGTCATGTTGTTGAAAAATACCACGCTGCAGGCGGCAGCTGCGATCTGCGGCTACGCGCTGATCATCGGGTTCACCGACAATTATGTGCGCGTGATCGCGGCGGAAATCGGGCTGTGGCAGTTTCACCTGATGCGGTCGCTGATGGTGGCGGGGCTGTTGGCGCTGGCGGTGCCGGTGCTGCGGCTGCGGTTGGTTCCGCGGCGCTGGGGCGGGGTGGTGGCGCGCTCGGGGGTGCATGGGGCGGCGATGCTGTGCTATTTCGGCAGTCTGGGGTTTTTGCCGGTGCCGCAGGTGGCCGCCGGTCTGTTCACCGCGCCGATCTTTGTGCTGCTGATCACACGGCTGGTCTATCGCGAACCGATCGGGCGCTACCGGATTGCGGCCGTGGCGCTGGGGTTTTCCGGCATCTTGTTGGTGCTGGGGCCGGGTGGTCAGGCCCCGATCGGGGCTGCCGCATTGGTCCCGGTGCTGGGCGGCGCGCTTTATGCGTTGGGCAATGTTGCGACGCGGGCCTGGTGTGCGGGGGAAAGCGCGGTGACGCTGACGGCGGGGTTTTTCGCAGCGTTGGGGGTGTTCGGGCTGATCGGGTTGGGGCTGGTGGCCTGGATCGCCCCCGAGGTGGCCCCGGGGGCTGCGGGCTTCATTCTGCGCGGGCCGATCTGGCCTTCGGGGGCGGTGGTGTTCTGGACTTTTGTGCAGGCGTTCGGATCGCTGGTCGGGGTCGGGCTGATGGTGCGCGGTTACCAACTGGCCGATCCGTCGCGGGTGGCGGTGTTCGAATATGTCGTGCTGCCCGCGGCGGCGCTGTGGGGATGGCTGCTCTGGGCCGAGGTGCCGGGCGCACGCGACTGGGCGGGGATGGCGCTGATCACCTTGGCGGGGCTTTTGATTGTCTGGCGCGCCCGCTAGGCTGACGTCATGATCGTATCGCATGGCCGCCGCTATATCTTTGTTCATATCCCGAAGACGGGCGGCACCGCGTTGGCGCTGGCGCTTGAGGCGCGAGCGATGGCCGACGACATTCTGGTGGGCGATACCCCCAAGGCGCGCCGTCGCCGCGCCCGGCTGCAGGGGGTACAGACGGCGGGGCGGGTGTGGAAGCATGCCACACTTGCCGACGGCGTCGGGTTATATACCGAGGATCAGGCGCGCAGCTATTTCACCTTCACGCTGGTGCGCAATCCTTGGGATCGGCTGGTCAGCTATTACCACTGGCTGCGGGGGCAGCACTTTGACCACCCGGCGGTGATGCTGGCCCGAACGTTGGAGTTTGGCGCCTTTCTGCGCGCCCCGCAGACCCAGGCCAGCATCGGCGCCGCGCCCTATGGCAGCTATCTGCGGCTGGCAGATGGGGCGCAACCGGCCCGCGCCTTTCTGCGGTTGGAACATCTGGACGAAGACGCCGCCGCGTTGGAGGCGCATCTGGGATTTCGCATCACGCCCCTGGCGCGGGCCAATTCGTCGGTCCGGGGGCGCGACTGGCGGCCCTACTATAGTGATACCGATGCCGCGCTGGTCGGGCGGCTATGTGCCGAGGATGTGGCGCGCTTCGGCTATGCCTTCTGAGCCGGAACTGAAAAACGCCGGGCGCAGCCACGCCCGGCGTTCTGATTTTGATGCCTCCGGCGGGAGTATTTGAGCCAAGAAGAAATGGTGTCTTCTTCTTGGTCCAAATACTCAAACTCCGACGGTCGGTCCGGGATCAGGCCGCTTTCGCCGCCTGCCCGCCGCCAAAGCGGGCATAGAACCCGTCACCCTTGGCCGCGATGTCGCGCAGCAGGGCGGGGGTGGTGAACCGGGCGCCGTGTTTTTCGGTCAGCGCATCGCAGATGTCCGCCGCGCGCGGGGCGCCGATGATGTCGAGCCAGCTGAACGGGCCGCCCGACCACGGCGCGAAGCCCCAGCCCAGAATGGCGCCCACATCGCCTTCACGGATGTCGGTCAGCACGCCATCCTCGAACGCGCGCACGGCTTCCAGAACCTGCACCATCAGCAGACGGTGCTGAACCTCGTGCAGGTCGGGCTGGGTTTCAGCCTCGGGGTATTGCGCCGCCAGGCCATCCCACAACCCGCCGCGTTTGCCGCCCGCATAGGTATAGAAACCTGCGTCGGCCTTTTTGCCCATCCGGCCCTGATCGGCCATCCAGAACAGCACCTCATCCACGGCTTCATCGGGGTAGGCATCGCCCATCGCCGCCTTGGTCGCCTTGGCGATTTTCACGCCCAGATCAATCGAGGTTTCATCGACCAGTTGCAGCGGCCCCAGCGGCATGCCGACCAGTTTCGCGGCATTTTCGATCAGCGTGGGGTTCACGCCCTCGGCCAGCATGCGGATGCCTTCGTTGATGTAGGGGATGATGCAGCGGTTGGCGTAGAAGAAGCGCGCATCGTTCACCACGATCGGGGTCTTGCGGATCTGGCGCACGAAATCCAGCGCCTTGGCCACGGCCCGGTCGCCGGTCTGCGCGCCCTTGATGATTTCCACCAGCAACATCTTGTCCACGGGCGAGAAGAAGTGGATGCCGATGAACTGATCCGGGCGCGCGCTGGCCTTGGCCAGCATCGAGATCGGCAGGGTCGAGGTATTGGTCGCAAAGATCGCGTCGGTCGGAATGATCGCCTCGGCGCGCTGGGTGACCTCGGCCTTGACGGTCGGGTCTTCGAACACCGCCTCCACGATCAGATCGCAGCCGTCAAGGGCGGCATAATCAGTGGTCGGCGTAATGCGCGATAGTACCTCGGCTTTCTTCTCTTCGGTCATCTTCTTGCGCGAGATGCCCTTGTCGAGGATCGCGGTCGAATAGGATTTGCCGCGATCCGCCGCCTCCTGGCTGTTGTCGATCAGCACGACCTCGATGCCAACGCTGGCACTGACATAGGCGATGCCTGCGCCCATCATGCCCGCGCCCAGAATGCCGACTTTCTTGACCGTTTCATCGCCAACCTTGGGCCGGTTCGCGCCTTTTTCCAGCGCTTCCTTGTTGATGAAAAGCGACCGGATCATCGCGCTGGACGACGGGTTCAGCAGCACATTGGTGAACCAGCGCGCCTCGATTTTCAGCGCCTGATCGAAGGGCACCAGCGCGCCTTCGTAAACCGCGCTCAGCAGCGCCTTGGCCGCCGGATAGACGCCCATCGTCTTGCCATGCACCATCGCGCTGGCCCCGACGAAGGTCATGAAACCGGCCGGATGGTAAGGCGCGCCGCCGGGCATTTTGTAGCCCTTGGCATCCCAGGGTTTCACCAGATCGGCATCCTTGGCGTTCAGCACCCATTCCTTCGCGGCGGCAACCGGATCATCGGCCACCTCGTCGATGATCCCCGCGGCCTTGGCGGCCTTGGGGTTCGACAGTTTGCCTTCCAGCAGGAAGGGCGCCGCCATCATCGCGCCCATCTTGCGCGCCAGACGCGTGGTGCCGCCTGCGCCCGGGAAGATGCCGACCATGATTTCAGGCAGGCCGATTTTCGCCTTTTCATTCGGCGCGGCAAAGATGCGGTGGGTGGACAGCGGCAGTTCCAGCCCGATCCCCAGCGCGGTGCCGGGCAGGGCGGCCGCAATCGGCTTGCCGCCTTTCAGGGTTTTCGGGTCCATCCCCGCGCGCTCGATCTTGCGTAGCACGGCATGCATCTGCATCACACCGTCGAAAATCGCCTGCGCCCCGCCTTCGCGCATCTGCGCGATGACGTTCAGATCCATCCCGCCAGCGAAGTCTTTCTTTCCGCTGGTGATGACCACGCCCTTGACGGCATCATCGGCCAGCGCGGTGTCGATCATCGTGTCGAGCAGCGCGAAGCCTTCAAGGCTCATCACGTTCATCGACTTGTTGGGCACGTCCCAAGTGATAACGGCGACGCCATCGGCGCCTACGGCATAGGTGAAATCGGTCATGTCGCCCTCCCTCAGACGCGTTCGATAATGGTGGCAGCGCCCATGCCGGACGCGATGCACAGCGTGGCCAGCCCGCAGGACAGGTCGCGGCGCTCCAGTTCATCCAGCAGCGTGCCGATGATGATGGCCCCCGTGGCGCCCAGCGGGTGGCCCATGGCGATCGCGCCGCCATTGACGTTGACCTTCGACGGATCGACATCAAACGCCTGCTGGAAGCGCAGCACGACGGCCGCGAAGGCTTCGTTGACTTCGAACAGGTCCAGATCCGAAATGCTCATGCCGCTGTCGCGCAGGATCTTTTCGGTCACCGGAACCGGGCCGGTCAGCATGATCGTCGGATCCGTGCCGATTTTCGCGGTGGCGCGGATGCGGGCGCGGGGCTTCAGCCCGTGCGCGATGCCGAATTCCTTGTTGCCGATCAGCACGGCTGCGGCGCCATCGACGATCCCCGAGGAGTTGCCGGCGTGGTGGATGTGGTTGATCGCCGACAGATGCGGGTATTTCAGCATCGCCACCTTGTCGAAGCCGGGCATCACCTCGCCCATGTCCTTGAAGCTGGGCTTGAGCGCGCCAAGGCTGTCCACCGTCGTGCCGGGGCGCATGAATTCGTCGCGGTCCAGAATGGTCAGACCGTTCTGGTCGATGACCGGAACGATGGACTTGGCAAAGCGGTTCTCCGCCCAGGCGGCGGCGGCGCGGTTCTGGCTTTCGACAGCCAGCGCATCCACCATTTCGCGGGTGAAGCCGTATTCGGTGGCGATGATGTCGGCCGAAATCCCTTGCGGTACGAAATAGGTCTTCATCGCAAGGCTCGGGTCAACGGCAATTGCCGCGCCATCACTGCCCATCGCCACGCGGCCCATCATCTCGACGCCGCCCGCGATATAGGCCTGACCTGCGCCACCCTTCACCTGGTTAGCGGCGATGTTCACCGCCTCCATGCCGCTGGCGCAGAACCGGTTGATCGCCAGACCCGGGATCGATTCATCCAGATCCGACAGCAGCACGGCCGAGCGTGCAAGGCAGCCGCCTTGTTCGCCAACCTGGGTGACGTTGCCCCAGATCACATCCTCGACGGCATGGCCTTCCAGACCGTTGCGCGCCTTGACCGCGTTCAGCAGCCGCGCCGACAGCGCGACCGATGTCACTTCATGCAGGCTGCCATCGGGGCGGCCCTTGCCGCGCGGGGTGCGGCAGGCGTCATAAATATAGGCTTCGGTCATTGGTCCTCCTCAGGCCCGGTCCGACGGGTTGCCGGGCATCAAATCATAGGGGTGCTTCCAGCCGGGCAGCGCCGCGATGCGGTCGAGCCAACGGCTGCTGGCGGGGAACTGGTTGCGGTCGAACCCGAAGGGCTCGGGGTAATACAGGTAGCCGCAGCAGGCGATATCGGCGAGCGTCGGGCCCGCCCCCACCATCCAGTCGCGGTTTTGCAGATGCGCTTCGAGCGTTTTGAGCGCGGCCTGCGCCCGGCCCGACAGCCATTTGATCGCCTCGGCCGGACGTTTGTCTTCGGGCAGGAAATTCATCATGAAGCGCAGCGCGCCGAATTGCGAACTGCCCTTGTGGTTGTCCCAAAACAGCCAGCGCATCACCTCGGCGCGGTCTTCGGGGGCGCCCATCAACTGCCCCGTGGCCTCGGCCACATGCAGCTGGATCACGCCCGATTGCGTCAGTTTCACATCACCTTCGACGAAAACCGGCGCTTCGCCCATTTCGTTCAGCGCCAGGTAGTCGGGGCTGCGGGTGGCCCCGTTGAAGAAATCAACAAAGACCGGCTGCCAGTCATAGCCGCTCAAGGCCATGCTCAGCGCCGCCTTGTAGGCGTTGCCAGATTCCCCGAAGCAATAGAGTTTTGCGGTCATTGGATCCCTCCCAAGATCGGTGCCATATTCGCATGAATTGACTGGCGCGTAAGGGGCGCGCGGCCTTTGTTGCGCAACGTCACAGACGTGTGCCGCTGCGTTCATCGTGGGTATTTGAGTATTTTTGCCAAGAAGAAGTTGGATCGAAACGAAAGATTAACCACGCGGCGCCAATCTTGCGAGGCGGAACAGGCTGGAGAGCCGATGACCGTCCAAGGAGAAGTCGCCCCGGTGGCGGAGTGAAGCTCTCATACTGGGTCTGCACAGGCCCCCGCTGCCGGGACGCATCTGATTTCTTCTTGGCAAAAATACTCAAACAAAACCGCGCCACTTGCGCCGCGTTCAGGCCTTGCGCGCGCCCAGTTCCGCCTTGAACAGTCGCAGTCGCGCGGTCAGGTTTTCGGCATGGGTGACCGAGTTGAAATGTTCGAACAGGAAGGTTAGCGCCTCGTCGGTACTGATCTCGGCCTCGGCGGCGAAGCGGTGCAGCGTGCGGTAGGCGTCATTGGTCAGCGCAACCGGAAAGCGGCGGGTCAGGCGCAGGCGTTTGGGCATCAGTCTTCCTTGAATTGGTGCGAGGTGACGCGGTCAGCCAACGCGGGCTGGGTGTCAAACCGGGGCCGGTCGGTCATATGGTCAAGCCAGCCCAGCCGCGATTCCGCGCCGGTTTCGAACAGGGGATCGGGGCGGAAGTCGGGGGCAAAACAGCCCGCCATGATCTCGATCGCTTCGGCATCGCGATAATATAGTGGTGTGCCGCAGGTGCTACAAAACCCGCGCCAGGCGACGTTGGAACTGGCCCATTCGGTGGCCGCGCCGTGCCACGCCACGCGATCTCCGGGAACCTGAAACAGCGGTGCAAAGGCGTTGCCGGTGGCGCGCTGGCACATCCGGCAATGGCAGATCCCATAATCGGCGGGGCCTGCGGAAATCGTGAATTGCACGGCGCCACATTGGCATCCGCCATGGGCCTGCGGGTAGTCGCGTTCAAACCGGCGCATCGCTGCCTCCATCTTTGGGGCAGGTTAGGGGGAGGCTGTCACTTAGGCCAGCGAAACTTGGGCCAGAGAAAGGGAGGCGCGCAATGTCTGGATCGGGGGCCTGCGTCGGCCCGGCCGTGTCAGTGGTTCAGCGCATCCAACCCCTCTGACAGCGCCGTCTGCAACCCTGCGCGCTGCAGTGTCTGGCGCAGGCGTAGATTGAAGCCACCGGGCGTAGACAGCGCGGCAAGGCTGGTGGTGCAATCATCGGCCTGCAGGCTGCTTCCCACCAGTGCACGCAAAAAGGGTTCGCCCATTGCGGGGTCAATTCCCTGATCCGCCATCCAGTCGGCAGCTGTCACCAGCATCGCAAGCACAGGCGACAGCACCGCCTGCGCACACAGACAGGCGCGCAGTTCTGCGGCGCTTTGCAGCGCAAAGACGGTATGCGTCGGGCAAAAGAGCGCGCGGATCAGCGTTGTGTCCCCAAGGGTCAGGATCGGCGATGGTCCCCGCGCGATGGCGGGAAACGGCAGCATGATCGCCACGGCTTCGGCCGGGGCGACCAGTGCCGCAATCCGTTCAAGCGGCAATTCGGCAATGAAGGAAATCACCTGTTGCCCGGCGCGAAACCGCAGGCCTGCCAAAACCTGCGGCGCCTGAGTGGACTGCAGGCCCAAAAGCACCACCGCACTGCGATCCACGACGTCTTGATTGGTCGCTGCGGTGACGCAGGCGAACTGCGCGGCCAGCCGGGCCGACTGCACCGTGCTGCGTTCGGAGACCGTGATCCGGTGGCCCGCATCCGCAATCCCCGCGACCACTGCCGCCGTAATCGTGCCGGTGCCGATAAATCCCAGATCCATCTCAGGCCTCCGGGGGCAGGCCAAAACGCCCGCGAAACCGGGCGATCTCGCGCGGTTCGGGCGGGTGGCCGGTATAGATTTCGACATAGTTCGGGATCCGCGCCACCCGCACCTCCAGGCTTTCTTCCAGCCGCATCGAGATATAGCCGATCTGCACCAGATAGATCGTGGTTGCGCGGACATCGGCGTCCTGGGGGGAGTGGCCCCAGCGCGTCAGCATCGCGATCAGTGCATCCAGGCGCAGCCGGTCGGCCTCGACAATCCGCGCCATGATCGCGGGATCTTTCAGCCCCCATCCGCGCATCGCGAATTCCAGCTTGGCGTCAAATGTCTCGGGGCGCAGGAAGCAGCCGATCACGTTCAGCATCGCCTCGGTTTCGGATTCGGCATAGGCGTGGGTCGCCTCGCACAACGGCGTCGTCGTCCGCGCCTGCCACATGTCTGCCAGCGCCCCCAGAAGCGCATCGCGGTTCTCGAAGAACCAGTAAAAACTGGTGCGCGATAGTTTGAGCCCCTGCGCCAGCGGCAGGATTTTGACCGCGTCCACCCCCTCGCGGATCAGCATGTCATAGGCGGCGTCAAGCCAGCCCTCGCGCGATCCGCGCCAGCCAGTCTCGGCGTGCTGCGGGGCGGTGGCCTTGGATGTCTGTGCGTTTTCCATGCGCAAGCTTAGGCGGATCGGCGCAATCGTGCAAGAATGTTCACATGTGATTTCTTAATTGACACCTGTGAACATTTTGCGCCAGAAATTCGGAAACCATCTCGGAGCCTCCCGCCATGTCCACCGATCCGCTGCTGCAACCCTACCAGCTCAAGCACCTCACGCTGCGCAACCGCATCATGATCACCAGCCACGAACCCGCCTATCCCGAAGACGGGATGCCGAAGGAACGCTATCGCGCCTATCACGTCGAACGCGCCCGCGCGGGCGTGGCGCTGACGATGACGGCGGGGTCTGCCTCGGTCGCGCGCGACAGCCCGCCGGTGTTCAACAATATTCTGGCCTGGAAAGATGAGGTCGTGGGCTGGATGAAACAGCTGACCGACGAATGCCACGACCATGGCGCGGCGGTGATGATCCAGCTGACGCATCTGGGCCGGCGCACGCGCTGGGACAAGGCCGACTGGCTGCCCGTGGTGGCGCCCAGCCATGAACGCGAGGCCGCGCATCGCGCCTTTCCCAAGCGGCTGGAAGATTGGGACATGAGCCGGATCATCGGCGATTTCGCCGACGCCGCCGAGCGGATGAAGGCCGCGGGTGTCGATGGGATCGAACTGGAGGCCTATGGCCATTTGCTGGAACAATTCTGGTCGCCGCTGACCAATGATCTGGAGGCACCTTATGGCGGCAGTCTGGACAACCGGTTGCGCTTTACCTTCGACGTGCTGCGCGCGATCCGGGCGCGGGTGGGGGACGCGTTCATTGTCGGGCTGCGCTATACCGGCGATCAGGACCTGCCGGGCGGCATGACCCACGCCGAGGGGATGGACGTCTCGCACAGGTTGAAATCCAGCGGGCTGGTCGATTTCCTGAATGTGGTGAAGGGCCATATCGACACCGACCCCGGCCTGACCGATCTGATCCCGATTCAGGGCATGAAAAACGCGCCGCATCTGGATTTCGCGGGTGAAATTCGTGCCGCCACCGGGTTTCCAACCTTTCATGCCGCGAAAATTCCCGATGTCGCCACCGCGCGACACGCGATCGCGGCGGGCAAGCTGGATATGGTCGGCATGACCCGCGCCCACATGGCCGACCCGCATCTGGTGCGCAAAATCATCGAAGGTCGTGAAGACGATATCCGCCCCTGCGTCGGCGCGAATTACTGTCTGGACCGGATCTATCAGGGCGGCATGGCATTTTGCCTGCACAATGCCGCCACGGGCCGTGAAGAGACGATGCCGCACACGATTGCGCCTGCTGCCACGCCTCGGCGGATTACCATCATTGGTGCGGGCCCGGCAGGGATGGAGGCCGCCCGCGTCGCATCCGAGCGCGGCCATGCGGTGACGGTGTTCGAGGCCGCCGATCGCCCTGGTGGTCAAATCCGCCTGACCGCGCGCGATCCGCGCCGGCGCGAGATGGCCTCGATCATCGCCTGGCGGATGGCGCAATGTGAAAAGCGTGGCGTGACGTTCCGGTTCAACACGTTTGCGGATGCCGATACCGTGCTGGCCTCGGCCCCCGATGTGGTGATCGTGGCCACCGGCGGGCTGCCGCATACGCATGTGCCAGGCGCGGGCAATGATCTGGTCAGTTCGGCCTGGGATATTCTGTCGGGCGATGTGAAGCCGGGCCGCAACGTGCTGATCTTTGACGATGCGGGGGATCACGCGGGCCTGCAGGCCGCCGATCTGATTTCCGCCACGGGGGCGACCGTCGAGATTGTCACGCCAGATCGCAGCTTTGCCCCCGAGGTGATGGCGATGAATTTGGTGCCCTATATGCGTGCCCTGCAGGCGCGCGACACCACCTTCACCGTGACCTGGCGATTGCTGTCGGTGGTGCGCGAAGGCAACCAGCTGCGCGTCACCTTGGGCAGCGATTACAGCGACATTCGCCGGGATCGTCTGGTCGATCAGGTGATCGTCAACCATGGCACGCGGCCTTTGGATGATCTGTATTTCGATCTCAAACCGCTGTCGGCGAATCTGGGCGAGGTTGATTATGCGGCGCTGGTCACGGGGGGCGTGCAACAGATTGCGCGCAATCCGCAGGGCCGGTTCCGGCTGTTTCGCATCGGTGATGCCGTCGCGGCCCGTAACACCCATGCTGCGATCTATGACGCGCTGCGGCTGCTGAAAGATCTGTAACTGCTGCGGCATGGCTGGGGACTGCGCGCAGTGCCCAGCCATGCGAAATCCCGTCTGCAAATCAGTGACCCGCGACGTCCGGTCCCCGGTCATCCTGCGGTGCGGCATGTCCGGCAATCGAACGCCTGATCGTCCGGCGAAGTCATGTCGTGGCGGCGGTCAAAAAATAAAACACCAAAAAATCAGATAGTTGAGATGTTTTTGGGGGTTCTTTCCAGTCGGTGGAAAGAACCCTGCTTCTCGGTTGGGCAGGATCGACGGTTCGGCAAACGGGAGAGGAGCCCGTTCGCCATTCGGGCCGTGGCCTCGGCGCGCCGCGCGCCGCTCAAGGCAGGATCACTGCGAAACAACGATGGGAGGAGAGATGCACCATGGCATTTCAGATCAATATCGATAACGGAGGGACGCTGACCGATGTGTGCATCATGTCGGATAGCGGCGTCCAGAAGACCAAGGTTCTGACCACGCCCTATGATCTGTCGAAGTGTTTCTTCGAAGGGCTGACCAAGGCGTCCGAGGTGGTCTATGGCGCCGCCGACGTCAAACGTCTGCTCGAAGAAGTGGATCTGATCCGCTATTCGACGACGCAGGGCACCAACGCGATTTGCGAACGCAAGGGGCCGAAACTGGGGCTGGTGCTCGACTCCGGCGCACAGGATCTGGTGGCGGCGCTGCGCGGCCATGACCCCGAGGTCTATGACGCGCTGATCGGCGACCGCGTGGCCTTTGTCGATACCGCAACGCTGGACGGTGACGATGCCGAGGTCGATGTGGTCAAGGTGATCAACCAGCTGACCGCGATGGGCGCCAACCGTCTGGTGGTGTGTTTTGGCGGCAGTGATTTTCACGCCGCCGAGGACCGCGTCAAGAAGATCGCGCTGCGCAAATACCCCCGGCACCTGCTGGGCGCGGTGCCGGTGCTGTATGCATCGGATCTGACCACCGATGCCAACCCCGACCGTCGCGCCTGGTCGGCGGTGATCAATTCCTTCCTGCATCCCTCGATGGAGGCGTTCCTGTATAACGCCGAAAACCGTCTGCGGGCCTATCGCACGAAAAACCCGCTGCTGATTTTCCGCAATGATGGCGATGCGTCGCGCGTGGCGAAAACCGTGGCGATCAAGACCTATTCCTCGGGGCCGCGCGGCGGCATGGAGGGGGTGAAAACCTTCGCTGCGCTTTACGGGTTCCGCGATACCGTGTCGATCGACGTCGGCGGCACCACCACCGACATCGGGCAATGCACCGAAGGCCGGGTTGCTGAAATCCGCCGTGGCCATGTCGAAGGCATCAGCGTGTCCTTCCCGCTGTGCGAAATCATGTCGGCGGGCGCGGGCGGCAGTTCGATCTTCAAGGTCAAGGACGGCAAGATCGCGATTGGTCCCGAAAGTGTTGGCGCCTTGCCCGGCCCGGCCTGTTTCGGACGCGGCGGCAAGGAAGCCACGATCACCGACGCCAGCTTGCTGTCGGGCCTGTTCGATCCGGTCTCGTATTTCGGTGGTGGCATGGGCTTGGATATGGCGCGTGCCGAAGCTGCGGTGAAGACCAATATCGCCGACCCGCTGGGCGTCGATCTGGACACCGCGCTGATCGCGATGTCGGACGCATTCGAGGCGAAAATCGCCGAAGAACTGCACCGCTGCACCAAGATCTCGCCCGATACGGTGATGATGGCCTTTGGCGGCGCGGGGCCGCTGAATGCTTGCGGCGTGGCCGAAAAGGCGGGGATTTCCCGCGTGGCGGTGCCTGCGATGGCGGCGGTCTTCTCGGCCTATGGCATCGGGTCTTGCGACGTGTCGCAGCGCTATGCCGTCAGCCTTGCGGGCCACGATACCGCCAGCCTGAATGCTGCCCTTGAGGCGCTGAAAACCAAGGCCGCGCGCGACATGTACGCCGAAGGCTTCGAGCCGGGCAGCTATGCCGTGCTGACCCAGCTGGTCGCGCAGACCGACGCAGGCGAGGTGACCCACCCGCTGGCCGAGGGTGCGGATTTCCCGGCTGAACTGGCCAAGGCAAGCGCTGTCGAGCTGGAACTGAGCGCGGTGAAATCGCTGCGTCATGGCGACAGCCGTCACATCGACGTTGCGCGGAAATCGGCGGCGAAACCCACCGATAGCCGCACCGTTCTGGTGCCCGGTCAGGGCCGGATCGCGTTGCCGGTCTACAGCCTTGGCAAAATGGCCAAGGGCGATTTCGCGGCGGGTCCGGCGATCCTTGAGGAAGACTATTTCACCGCCCGTGTGCCTGCGGGCTGGGGCTTTGTCGTCACCGATGCGGGCGACGTGATTTTGGACCGGGAGGGCTGAGCGATGAAAGTTCCGATGACGGAATACCTGCGGATTGATCTGGACAGCGAGAAATGGGAGTGCCGCGTCTGCGATCATGTGATCGCCCCGGCGGCGGGAAATTACAAAGAGGGGCTGTTGGTCAACAACCGCGACCCGCGTGAAATTCACCCGCCGATCATCGACCCCGACAAATACCGCTTCACCTTCAGCCCGGACCCGGAATGGGTGCGCATCCTTGAATTCTGCTGCCCGAACTGCGGCACGCAGGTCGAGACCGAATATGCGATCCCGGGCCATCCGCCGCTGTGGGACATGCAGGTCGATGTGGCCGCATTGAAGGCGCAATGGGCCGCACGCGGTCCGGCGGCGCTGCCCGATGCGGGCCCGGTGGTGATGCCCGAACGCGGCCACGGCCACTGACCAACGGCCCGCGCCATATCGGCGCGGGCGACATCGGGGCGCGCGGTTCTCGAGGAGGAGAGCCGCCCCCGCAGCCAAAAAGGGAGCGAGAATGAAACGTGTATCCGTTGATATTGGCGGCACCTTCACCGACTGTTTTGTCGTTTGGGGTGGCCAATATATTGAAACCAAGGCCCTGACGACGCACCACAATCTGGCGATGGGCTTTAACGAGGCACTGGGCAAGGCCTGCGATACGCTGGGTCTTGGGCTGGAAGAGATTCTGGGTGAAGTGGACAGCGTGCGCTACGCCACCACGCTGGGCACCAACGCGCTGATTGAACACAAGGGGCCGAAAATCGGCATGCTGGTGACGGCGGGTTATGAGGCGACCGTGCCGCTGAGCCGTGCGCGCGGCTATGGTGAAGGTCTGGACAACCTGGGTCAGCAAGACATGCCCAACGCCCAGCGTCCCGATCCGCTGGTCGAGCCGCACATGATCTACGGCGTGCGCGAGCGGCTGGATTTCGAGGGCAACCTGGTGATGAAGCTGGACGAGGATGACGTCCGCCGTCAGCTGCGTGAACTGGTCGATCGCGGCGCGCAGATCATCGTGGTGGCGCTGGTGAATTCGGTCGTGAACCCGGCCCATGAACAGCGCATCGAAGAAATCGTGCTGGAGGAATACCCCTCGCATCTGCTGGGCGCGATCCCGGTGATCTTGTCGCATCAGGTGGCGGGCCGCAAAGGCGAATATGTCCGCGCGACTTCGGCGATCGTCGATGGGTATCTGCATTCGACCATGTATCACGCGCTCTCCGCGCTGGAGCAGAACCTGCGTCTGCACAAATACGAAAAGCCGATGCTGGTCATCCACAACTCGGGCGGCATGGCGCAGCTGAACTCGACCGATGCGCTGCAAACCATCCACTCGGGGCCGGTGTCGGGCATCGGCGCGTCCGAGCATCTGTCGCTGCAGGCCGAGCTGGGCAATGTGGTCGCCACCGACATGGGCGGCACCAGCTATGACATCGGGATCGTCGTCGAAGGCGGCATCAAGCACTATGACTTCAACCCGGTCATCGACCGCTGGCTGGTCTCGGTGCCGATGGTGCACCTGGTGACGTTGGGCGCGGGCGGCGGGTCTGTCGCGTCTTATGACCGGATGTATAAAACCGTGAAATGCGGGCCGGAAAGCGCGGGTTCGGACCCGGGGCCTGCGTGCTATGACCGCGGCGGCATGCGCCCGACGGTGACTGATGCCGACCTGCTGCTGGGCTATCTGGATGCGGAAAACTATGCGGGTGGTTCGATCCCGCTGAACCCGCGCCGGGCGAAAGCGGCGGTCGAGGATGCGCTGTGCGATGAACTTGATTGCGATGTGATCGAGGCGGCCAAGCTGATCCGTGAAAAGGTCGATGACAACATGGCCAACGGGTTGTTCACCGAGTTGCGTGCGCGCGGCTATGACCCCAAGGATTTCACCATGCTGGCCTATGGCGGCAACGGTCCACTGCATTGCTGCGGCATCGCGCAGAACCTGAATATCGACAAGATCCTGGCGCCGCCGTTGTCTTCGGTCTTCTCGGCGGTGGGCGCGGGCAACATGCACCAGCTGCATATCCATGAGCAGTCGCTGTATATGGTGCTGTATGACAGCAACACCCGCCACATCTTTGACGATTACGACCGTTTCAACGCGATCGTGGCCGAGCTGAAGGAAAAGGGCACGCAGGATCTGCTGCGTCAGGGTGTGCCGCTCGAACAGATCCAGCACGATCTGGAACTCGACATGCGCTATGGCAACCAGCTGGTGCAGACCACCGCCGTCATCCCCGAACATGAGGTTCACGGCCCGGGTGATGTGCTTGCGATCATCTCGCAATTCTCGAACGACTACGGCAAGCGCTTTGGCGAAGGCAGCCAGGCGCCCGAGGCGGGCATCCGCATCAACACTATCCGCGTGGCGGCCTATGCCAAGCACGAGACGGTGAAGTTCGAGGATATCAAACCGCTGCCGAAACCCGAACGCACCGCGCCGCCCGCACCGGGCAGCCACCGGACCTGTCATTTCGTGGGCCACGATCAGCCTTTCGAAACCCCGGTCTGGGCGCGCAAGGACATCGCCCCGGGCACCGAGATCGAAGGGCCCGCGATTGTCGCCTCCGAGGTCACGACCTTCCTTGTGAACCCCGGCTGGACCTATGTCGCGGCGAAACAGGATGCCTCGTGGTTCCTGCGTAACGAAGCGCCGGTCACCCGTCACTGAACACCAAGGCCCCCGGCGCGAGGAGGCGCGGGGGGCCCGTAACCCGACAGGAGGAGATCCACATGAACGAGATGGCAACCCGGGCCAAGATGCCCTCGGCCGAAGAAATTACCCTCATCAAGAAATTCCTTGATGACACCACGCTGTTCCTTGGGCCCGACCCCGAGATCATGCAAAACCATGACCTGATGCCGCGCACCGCAATCGAGGATGCCGCCATCGCCGCAGTCAGCGATGCGCACACCGTCGCCAAAATCCGCGACCGGATTCAATCGGGCTGCGACGAAGGCTATGAGATGGTCGAGCAGATGGGGGCGGCCCCCGGTGCGAAATGGGGCGACGTGATCACCGGCGTGTATTCCGCCAGCGGTGACCTTGCGATTGCCTCGGCGGGCGGCGTGCTGATCTTTTCGGCGCTGGTTCACCACCCGATCAAGTTCATCATCAAGAACTGGATGAACGACCCGACCGTGGGCGTGAAGGAAGGCGACGGCTTCATCCACAACGATAGCCGCTATGGCAACGTGCACAACACCGACCAGTCGATGATCATCCCGATCTTCCACGAGGGCAAGCTGGTGTGCTGGGTTGCCTCGACCGTGCACGAAGGCGAGAACGGCGCGATCGAACCGGGCGGCATGCCCTCGATGGCCGAAAGCCCCAGCGATGAAGGGCTGAAAATGTCGCCCTTCAAGGTGGTCGAAAATTATCAGATCAAGCGCGACATCCTGACCTTCCTGCAAAACTCGGTTCGCGAACCGAAACTGCAATACGAAGACATGAAGGTGAAGCTGTTCGCCTGTCTGCGCATCAAGCAACGTCTTGAGGAAACGCTGAATTCGGACGGCCCCGAGGCGCTGATGGCAACGCTGCGGCTGACGATGGAAAACGTGCGCGCCGAGGTGAAGCGCCGGATTTCCGAATGGCCGGACATGACCGTGCGGACCTATATCATCCAGGATTCGACCCTGCGGGAAAACTGCGTGGTCAAGATCAACTGCAAGCTGACGAAAACCGGCGACCGGCTGATTTTCGACTTCCGCGGCTCCAGCCCGGAATTCACCAACCGCGCGACCAATACCATCGTGGCGGGGCTGAAGGGGATGCTGGCGCAGGTCTTCCTGTGCTATGTCTGGCCCGATCTGCCGCGCGGGC
>JAQTYE010000005.1 GCA_028749255.1 Paracoccaceae bacterium
CATCCACGGTGTCGGTCACGCCGCTAAGCAGGCCGCCATCCGAACCGCCAAGAACGCCGCCCAGCAGACCGCCGTCCTCGCCACCCAGCACACCGCCGAGCAGGCCATCCACGGTGTCGGTCACGCCGCTGAGCAGGCCGCCATCCGAACCGCCCAGGATGCCGCCAAGCAGACCGCCGTCGGAGCCACCCAACAGCCCGCCCAGAAGGCCGCCGTTGGAACCGCCAGCCATCGTGTCATCGCCCAGCAGGCCCTGGCCCGTCAGCGCGCCGACCAGCCCATCTTGACCAGTGATCGCGCCGAGAAGGCCGTCGTTGCCCGCCCGATCGCCCAGCAGCCCTTCCGAGCCCGTCACGGCGCCCAGCAGACCGCTATTGCCGGTCACGGCGCCCAGCAGACCACCGTCGGAGACGACCGCGTCCAGGATGCCGTCATTGCTCGTGGGGGTCGTGTCGCCGGTTCCCAGAAGGCCAGTGCCGGTCAGGCCGCCGACCAGACCATCCGACCCGGTGATGCCAGCAAGCGCGCCATCGTTGCCCAGCAGCCCCTGCAGCAGGCCATCCGAACCGAGGACGCCGCCGAGCAGGCCGTTGTCGCCCAGCAGGCCGGTGCCTCCGAGGGGGCCTTCGCCGCCGAGCAAGCCGGTGTCGCCGAGGATCGGATCGAGAAGGCCAATTTGGCCGTCGCCATCGCCGTCGCCATCGCCGTCGCCATCGCCGTCGCCATCGCCGTCGCCATCGCCGTCGCCGTCGCCATCGCCGTCGCCATCGCCGTCGCCATCGCCGTCGCCATCGCCATCGCCGTCGCCATCGCCATCGCCGTCGCCATCGCCATCGCCGTCGCCATCGCCGTCGCCATCGCCGTCGCCATCGCCGTCGCCATCGCCATCGCCGTCGCCATCGCCGTCGCCGTCGCCGTCGCCATCGCCGTCGCCATCGCCGTCGCCATCGCCGTCGCCGTCGCCGTCGCCGTCGCCATCACCGCTGGCCAGGGCAACCGCCCCCAGCAGGCCTGCGCCGATTGCGGCGATCGCGCCGGGCTCCATGCCCTCGCCAAGGCTTCCGATCAGGACAGTTTCGGTGTTGCCGTCGATTCTGGCGGGGCTGCCATCCGAGAAGAACAGGCGGCTCACTTCGCCGTGCGGGCCTTTGACGAAGAAGTCTTCGACGATGATCTGCTTGTCCCCTTTGACCGTGACGATCAGGTCCTTGCCGACTTTTTCATAACGCTGAACATCTGCGGAGAGGGCGGGCAGCAGCACATCCTTCGGCCCGTCGAGCGCGATTTTGGTGGTTTCCATGGTCATGTACGAATCTCCGTTGATCGTCTTTTACTGAGTTGGCGTTCGGGGCACTGATACGGAAGCGTCTACTGCCCATACTTACGGATGTATAAGCCATCTAAAGAGATAAATCGTCAATCCTAAAGCCGGAAACGGATTGTTTCTGTTGTAGCTTTTCAACATACTTTTGGCTGGATGCCTCGTTGAGCGACATAAAATCGGCAAGAAGCCCCGAGGTGCCCACGCAAAAGTCAGGTTCTGGGTGTCCAACTTCAAAAAAAATATGCTTTCTGGTGGGTAGGCGTTGCGCTTGCCGCGGACTTGGCCGAAAAGTTTTTCGCAAGTGGGGGCACAGGCGTCCCGTTCCACAGGTTTTATGAGGGTGAAACGATGATCCGTGCGGGCCAAGCTCTTCTATCCCTGATGGTTCTGGGAGGGTGTGCCGGGCTCGATGGGGGCTGGGTCTCGCCGCGGGCGGGGGGCTCGACCTCGGAGGCGGTGCAGGTGGCGCAGGCGACCTACGAGGGCGGCGACTATACTCAGGCCGCAGCCCTGTTCGAGCGCGCCTCGCAGGCCGATATCAAATCGGTGCCCGCGCTGCTGGGGCTGGGGCGCAGCTATACCGCGCTTGGGCAATATATCCGTGCGGAAAACGCACTCACCCGGGCGCATACGCTGGCGCCGCGCAATACCGATGTGTTGAACGAGCTGGGCTTCCTCGCGCTCAGTCAGAAACAGCCGCGGCGCGCGATCGAGTATTACGACGCGGCGTTGCAGACCAGTCGACGCAGCCTGCCTGCGCTGACCGGCAAGGCGGTCTCGCTTGATTTCCTGTCGCGCTATGACGAGGCCCAGGTGGTCTATCGCGAGGCGCTGGGCTGGTATCCGACCGACTTCGCACTGCTGAGCAATTACGGCCTGTCGCAGGTCTTGTCGGGGCAGATCGGCGAGGGGGTGCGCGTGCTGGAAGAGTTGCTGCACGATCCAGTCAAGGGCAATGCGGTGCGGCAGAACATGGCATTGGCCTATGTGCTTGATGATCGGGATGCGGATGCGCGCGCGGTGCTTGCGGGGGTGGTGCCGGCGGCGACGATTGCCTCGATGATCACCTATTACCGCAAGATTCGCGTCGATTACAAAGCAGGCAAGCCGATCGGCTATCTGGTCTTTAACTGACAGCTGTAGGTCTGTTGACCTATATACTTATGTATGTAATTTGGGACCTTGCGATCAGTGAGGACTTTGCATGCGCAGCTTCAGACGGTTTCTTCGGCACGACGAAGGGGCGATCACGGTCGAATGGGTGGTGCTGACTGCGGCCGTCATCACGCTGGCCGCCTCCATCGGGTCCTACCTCGACATCTCGGTCAAAGACGAATTGAAGCGGATGATTGACAGCACTTTATCGAATGGAAGTTCTTCCAGACAATAGTTTGATGTTTTCATTGCTGCAATCGAAAGTCTATAGTGCATCAGACTTAGGACGGGTTCCATAGATGCATGTGAAAGTCATTCTGCTGATTGCGGTCGGGCTGGTCTTGATCATCCTCTCGGCCACCGGGACACTGTATTTCGTCCAGCAGGCGAAACAGCAGGTGGCCACCGTTCGAACGCAGCTTGATGCCTATGGGGATCGGGTGTCGGTTCCCGTTCCGGCGCGCAAGATCGCCCGCGGAGAGGCGGTGCATCTGGCGGATTTCACCATGATCGAGGTGCCGAAAGCCTATCTGCCGCATGGCGTGCTGGATTATCTGCCGCAGCTGCCCAAAACCGAGACGGCACAATATGTGGCCTTGGCCGAACTGGAGCCCGGCCACATCATGTTGCCCGGGGATCTTGCGGTGGCCTCTGATCCGCAGCAGGCCATCGAACTGAGGGTGGATGGCGGCACTATGACGTTGATCGCGCCGGTCAATCTGGCCGAGCAGGCCGGACAGCTTGCGCCGGGTGCCCATGTTGATGCGTTTTGGCGTCGCGATGTCGGGGGCGGTGCGACAGAGACGCGGCTGCTGGGCGAGGGGCTGCGGCTGCGGTCGTTCCTGCGCACCGAGGGGGAGCCGAAGAAATGGATCGGCGCGGAGCCGGCGGAGGCGAGCGCTGTGATGGTCGAGGCAGACCCGGAGGTCATCGTGCGTCTGATACAGGCGCAGGGGACGGGCGATCTGTTCATCGTCCGCTCGGGCGGGGTGATGCGGAGCGCAAGCGGCGAAATCGTGGTCGGCAATACGGAATTGCGCGCGCTGGGTCTGGTGGCCTGCAATGCCGCGGCGGGGGCGGATGCGGCAACGACGCAACCGGCGGACCTGAGCGAAACATTGCGGCGCGCGATGGATGCAGGCGGGCAGGAAAAAGAGCTGTGCTCCTTGGCTGTGGTGCGTCAGGCGACTCGGTCGTTCATTCAGGTTCCATGCGAGTAACCCGCAGATGACCCTGTCGGAGCTGAAAATATGCACGGTGGCGGACGGGTTGGAAGCGGTTCTGCGCTTGGCCGGGCTGTTGGCCCGATTGCAGGGCGTGGCGTCGCGGATTGATCTGCAGCTCTCCGAGGCGCTGGCGGTGTTTGCCGAAAGTGACAGCGACAGGTTCGATCTGATCCTGGTCGCCCCCGCTGATCTGACGCGGTCTGCGGACAGTTTGCGTGGGGTGCTGGGGAAAGCGAGCCGTTTGAATGCCGAGGTTCTTGTTATTCTGCCCGAGACTGCGGCGATCCCTGCCGGGCTCCCGGCTTCGGTGCGGGTGCTGGTCGGGCCGCCGTTTCCCAAAGGCGGAATGGACGCGCTGCTTGCGGTGGCCCGCCCCGTCGAAAGCCCGCCGCTCGCGGCGCCGGATATGCCGCCCGCTCTGCGCAAGGGGGGGATTTTGCGTCGGTTTCGGAAATCCGCGGAGGCCGCCCCTGCGCAGGCCCCGGTTTCGGGGCTGTTTGTCGGCGGCAGCACGCCAATTGAAACGATTGTCGTGCAGGGAACGTGCGGAGGGGCCGGTGCCACCACCTTTGCGACCAATCTTGCGGTCGAGCTGGCCGCCCGCCGGGCCACGCCGCAAGGCGGTGCGGCGGTCTGCCTGCTGGATCTGAACCTGCAATTCGGCAATGTCGCCAACTATCTGGATCTGCAGGAAACCTCGCGCGTGTCCGACGCCTATCGCAATTTGTCGCGGCTGGATGGCGATGCGTTTCTGGCCTGCCTGCAACCGATAGAGCCGGGGCTGCAGGTGTTCACGTCGCCGCCCGATCTGGTGCCGATGGATGCGCTTGGCGGCTCGGGATTTGACCGGCTGCTGGATTGTGCGCGCGCCGTCGCCCCGCTGGTGGTGATCGACATGCCGCCGGTGCTGACCGATTGGTCCGAACAGGCGTTCAACATTGCCGACCGGGTGCTGTGCGTCAGCCTGCTGGATGTGCGTGCCGCGCATAATGCGCGCCATATCGCCTCGGTGATGAAGGCCATCGGTCTGCCCGCCGCGCGGGTCCGGCATATTCTGAACCGCGCCGCGCCGAAACGGGGCGGCGATCTGATGTTGCGGGTGCGCAAGTTCGAGCAGGGGCTGGGCACTGCCTTCGATGCCCTTCTGTCCGACGGCGGTGCCGAAGTCAGCACGGCCTGCGATCTGGGGCACAGCCTGCGCAAGGCCTGCCCGGCGAACCCGCTTGCGCGCGAAATTCACCGGTTGGCGCAGAGTGTTCCGGCACGCAGGATTGGCGCCCAGGATCTGAGTGCAGAGGTGTCCGATGTCGATCTTTGACGAATTCCGCCACACGCAGATCGACAACCGGGCCGCAGGTGATCGGACCGCGCCCGGATCAGCCTCGACAGAGGCGGCGCCTGCGCAATCCTTCGCGCCGCCGCCACCGCGTCTGGACGGTGGAGAAAGCCCGACGGAATCGGGGTTGATGCAGGAACGGCGCCGGAAGCTGACGGCGCTGCGGCAGGCGGCCCATGCCGAACTGCTGGAAACCTTCAACCTTTCGGCGCTGATGCAGTTCTCGGAAGACGAGATCAAAACCGAAATCGGCAATATCGTGCGCGGGATCATTCCCAAGACCGCCGTGGCGCTGAGCCGGTCGGAGCGTGATCAGCTGATCTCGGAGCTGTATTACGAGGTGATGGGGCTGGGGCCGCTTGAGGTGCTGCTCAAGGATGACACGATTTCGGACATTCTGATCAACGGCCCCGAGCAGGTGCTGGTCGAGCGCAACGGTCTGATCGAGGAAACCGATGTGCAGTTCCAGAGCGAGGGCCACCTGCGGCGCATCTTGCAAAAGGTGCTGGCCGCCACGGGGCGGCGGCTGGATGAATCGGTGCCCTATGTCGATGCGCGCCTGCCGGACGGATCGCGGCTCAACGCGGTGATTTCGCCGATTGCGATGGACGGCACGCTGGTGTCGATCCGCAAACGGCGGCGCGAGCAGTTGAGCCTTGAGCAGATCGAATTCAACGGCACGCTGAACGCCAAGATGGCGGCCTATCTGCGTGCGGCGGTGGCCAGTCGGCTGAATATCGTCGTCTCGGGCGGCACCGGATCGGGCAAATCGACGATGCTTAACGCGTTGTCGGCCTATATCAGCAAGCGCGAGCGGATCCTGACCATCGAAGATACCGCCGAGCTGGAATTGCAGCAATCCCATGTCGGACGAATGGAAAGCCGCCCGCCCAATGTCGAGGGCAAGGGGGCGGTGACCCAGCGCGACTGTCTGCGCAATGCGCTGCGGATGCGCCCCGACCGGATCATCGTCGGCGAAATCCGTGGCGAAGAGGTCATCGACATGCTGCAGGCGATGAACACGGGTCACAACGGCTCGATGACCACGATCCACTCCAATTCGGCGCGCGATGCCACGCTGCGGATCGAAAACATGATCGCCATGGCCGGGATCGAAATTCCGCTGTCGGCGCTGCGCCGCCAGATTTCCAGCGCGATCCATGTCATCGTCCATGTCGAGCGCCTGCAAGATGGTGCGCGTAAAATTATGTCGATCCAAGAGGTTATCGGCTGTGAAGGAGAGGTCCTGACGATGCAGGAGCTGTTTTTCTTCGAACAGGACGGGATCTTGCCGAACGGGCGGGTCGAGGGCCATTTCTCGACCGCCGGTGTGCGGTCGCATTTCATTGACCACTTCCGGCGCTGGAACATCCGGCTGCCCGATACGACCTTCACCGAGGCGGGCTGATGGATTTCGGGGGGCTGCTGGTTCTGTTTATGGTGGCTGGCGGGCTGTCGCTGCTGGGGGCGGGGCTGGTCTGGAGGCGGGATCTGCTGGCGCTGCGGCGGGCCCGGATTGCCCGGCGTTATGCGGGGGAACCAGTGCGCGCCGAGGATCTGCACGAAGCGCTTGGCAAGCCGCGGGAGCAGTTGCTGAACCCTGATCACGAGGGCAAGCTGTGGCTGTTGTTTGGCATTTCGCCCAAGGCGTTTGACGCGTTTCGGGCCGATCAGCCGCGGTATTTCTGGATCGCGGGTTTTGGGACGGTTGCGACCGTCACGCTGATCTTGGTGCGGATGCTGGGGCTGGCGTTTGGCTGGGCGTTGCCGATCATGGCGGTGTTGATGGTGCTGGCGCTGTATCTTGCGATCAGCTTTCATGAACGCCGTCGGATGGGGCAGATCGAAGATCGACTGCCCGAGGCGTTCGACATTGTCGCGCGCTGCCTGCGGATCGGGATGCCGGTGAACGCTGCGCTGCGGGTTGTCGCGCAGGATCTGTCGGGGGTGATCGCCAAGGAATTCATGATCACCGCAGACCAGATCAGCTATGGCAAGGAGATGGTCGAGGCGCTGCGTGAAATGGCTCAGCGCACGAACAGCTGGGCGCTGCGGTTTTTCGGAGCGGCGGTCGCTATTCAGGTCGAGACCGGGGGTAATCTGGTCGATGTGGTGGAGCGGTTGGCCACTCTGACCCGCGGGCGGATCCAGTTGCAGCGCAAGGTGCGGGCGATGACCGCCGAGGCGGTCTGGTCGGGGCGGTTCCTGTCGGCCTTTCCGGTCGTCGCGGGGGCGATGATCTGGCTGATCAACCCGGACTATTTTGAAAATGTCATGAACAAACCCTACCTGATCCCGCTGGCGCTGCTGATCATCGCGCTGCTGATCGCCAATATCATTTTCATGCAGCGTCTTGTGAGGTTCGAGTGATGCCGGAGGATTGGCTCACCGTGGGGATGTTGCTGGGCGGCAGCCTGCTGCTGGCGGGGCTGGCGCTGCACATGAAGATGCGGTTGGCGGGGCCGGTGCAGGGTGGCCCGATCCGGCCTGATCCCGCCGCCGACCGCCTGCTGAGTGCGCCGCAGTCGGACACTGAAAGCAGCCTGCGGATGGATCTGGCGCGCGCGGGGTTTCCGCAGGCCTCTGCCGAGACGATTTTCGGGATACTCAAGCTGGGGTTTGGGGTCATTGGGCTGATCATCGCGGTGGTGTTGACCTCGTCGGTGCCGATGCTGTCGAAACTGCAGTTTCCGGCACGCGCCGGGATCATGGTGATGTCCTTCGGGATTGGCTATCTGCTGCCCATAAAGGTGCTGCAACAGCGGGTACGGGCCTATCGCGTGCGGATTGACCGCGCGGTGCCCGATGCGTTGGACCTGATGCAGATCTGCGTGGATGCCGGGCAGTCGCTGGATCAGGCGTTTTTGCGCATTGCGCGCGAACTGGCGCCGGTGCATCCCGAGCTCGCCTCGCATTTTGCCTGGTCGAGCGAGGCCATCGCCGCCGGTCTGGAGCGACAGGAAGCCTTGCTCCGGGTTGCGCAGGAAACCGGCAACGAGGATCTGCGGCTGTTGGCGATGACTGTCGTGCAGGCGGCCAAGTTGGGCACGCCGATCTCGCGCACGCTGCGGGTTTTCGGCGACGATCTGCGCGATCGACATGTGCGCAAGATCGAAGAAAAGACCAGTGTGCTGCCAACGAAAATGACACTCGGAACCATGTTTTTCACGGTTCCGCCCCTGTTGATCTTGCTGTTGACGCCCGCAATCGTTCGCATCACTGAAATGCTGTGACCAGGAGGCCCCCGTTCGTGACCGACATCGCTTCGTTCTGGAAAGGCTCACGCGATCATGCGCGTGTCCGGCGCCGTCAGGACGCGGGGGGGATGGACGTGACGCGTGTCGCCCTGCTGGCCATGTTACTGCTGGGGGCGGTCCATCCCGCGCTGTGGCAAAACCTGGCCGCGACGCCCTATCTGATCGGCCTGACTGCCGCGATGATCGTGTTCGGGCTGGTGCGCCCCGGTGCGGCCCGTCTGTTGGGTGTGGCGGCGGCGCTGGCGTCAGGGCTTGGTCTGGTGCTGATCGAAAGCGCGCAGCTTGGCCTCGAGACCGGGATCGGCTGTGTGCTGTATCTGGCGGGGATCGTGGTTGGCTGGGCGGTGATCGGCACCGAGCGTTGGCTGCCGTCTCTGGGCCGGATCGGAGATCGCAGCAACTTTGTGGGGTTTGCCGTGCGCTGGCAGTTCCTTGTCACCTCTACTCTTGTCGTGCAGCTTCTGCTGCTGATGAGTGCGCGCACGACAGTCCATCTGACCGATCTGCTGCATGCGGAACTGGCGGGTCTGTTGATCTTGACGTTGCTGCATTTTGCCCGGATCGGCCTGATGTCAGCGCCCGCACCGGGCACCGGGCGGTCGCTGCGCACGCATCTGTTGACGCTGCTGGGGGCGGCGATCGTCGCGCTGCAAATTCTGGGCCTTGCCGGGGTGATCCCGGTCAGCTGGGTGACGATGACCTCGGTCACGCTGCTCGTCTGCCTGTTGCCGGTTGTGATTATTCTGGGCGTCTTGCGCAGCGCGATGGGGGTGGCGATTGTCACCGCTGCGCTGAGCGGGTCGGTCCTGTCTGGCATCGCCAACGCCCAGACGCTCTGGCCTGACGAAGCCACCAATCTGGGCCTGTTGATCATCCTGTTCACGCTGATCAGCCTCGCTGCCCGGCTGGGCGACTGGCAATCCTCGCGCGAGACGGCCTCTGCGTTGACCGAGCGGTTTCAAGATCAGACGCACAGCTGGATGGTCCGCATTGATTTCGACACGCAGACGGTGTTGCTGCCGCTGATGGAAACCGAACGGCGGCGCGATGTGAGCTTTGCCGGGTTCTTCCACACCACCGATCCTGCGGGGCTGCTGGATTTCATGAGCCGGATCGAGCGGCGCGCCGAAGAAAGCGGGCTGCCGTTGTTGCCCGAAACCGCGACATTGCATGTGAACATCCCCGGAGAGCCGACGCGCAGCGTGACGGCCAGTTTATTGTCGGCGGCCCCCGGGCATGCCTGGCTTGCGCTGCGCGGGCATGACGAGAACGAGGATGTCGTGGCCCGGCTGGACCGCGCCGAAACCAACCTGGCGATGATGCGGATTCGCGAAGAGCGGCTCTTGTCGGTTGCCTCGCATGAGATGCGCACCCCGGTCACAATTCTGTCGATGCTTGTCGAAGAACTGAAATCCGGGGCAGACTGGCGCGAGGTGGAATTCAGCTTCGACACGTCGCTGGCGCGGCTGGGCGGTATTCTGGATGATTTGCGTGTTGCAGGCGCGGGGGCGGAAACGGCCTATGTGTTCACGCTGAACGAGTTGAGCGGGCAGGTGCTGGATGCGTTCAACGGTGCGGCGGCGGCGCAGGGCATGACCATCCGTCTGGCCTTGTCGGAGCAGTCCAGCAGCACGCCTTTGCGCGCCGACCCTGCGCGGATCGTCATCGCGTTGTCGAAAGTGGTGCATAATGCGATCGTGCATTCGCATGGCAAAGAGGTTGTCCTTGGCGCGGTGCTGACCAAAGAAGATGATGTGACGGGGCAGGTGAGCTGGTTCGTCACCGATGACGGGGTGGGGATCAAGCCCGATCTGCGCGAGAGTCTGTTTGAGCCGTTCACCAGTCGCGAGGAGGCCGGGCTGGGAACGGAACAGGCCGTGGGGCTGGGGCTATATACCGCCCGCAAGGCGATCCGACTGATGGGGGGGGATATCCGCCTGGAACAGTCCGGCGAGGGCGGCACCGAATTCGTGATCACCCACCCGGTCCGGATCGTCGCCACCACAGCAGAGGAAGGGCAGGAGCAGATGATGACGGGAAAAGACGCGATAGGCTATCCTGACCGCTCGGTCTTGCTGGTCGAGGACAACAAGCTTGTCGGAGAGTTGACCGCGAACCGCCTGCGCCGGATCTTTGGCAAGGTCACATGGGCCGAGACGGGGACCGACGGGCTGCAGATGTTTCGCAAAAATGCGCCCGACATGCTGTTCATCGACCAGTTGCTTCCGGGGATGACCGGCAGCGAATTGATCGCGCAGGTGCGTCTGGCAAATCCTAACGTCCCCATCATCGGCGTGACGGCCTCGACGATGGGATCTGAATGCGAAGTGCTGGAAACAGCCGGGGCCAATATTGCTGTCGAAAAACCGCTGAGCTATGCGCAGCTGCAGATTCTGGTCTCGGACTTCCTGGGCGAAGCCTCGCAGGGCTGAAGTCATGTCGATGTCAGGGTCCATTGTCTGAAACCGCGCGGACAGCGCCCCTCGGCGCGCGATGTTGATCATCCGGGTGTCAGATCACATCTAGGCTGCTGTCCTGGACAGTTTTACAGCGCTTGGTGTCCCGCGTTCCGCTGCCGTGGGCTAAATCCCACTGCGGGCAGTTCAGCCTCGGTGTCGTTTGTGAAAGAAAATCAATCCGCTGTGTACCCTCGCCGCCAAGCCGCCCGTCTTGATGTGGCCCGCCGATGAAGGGGCGTGCGGGGCTGTGCAAGGGGACAGTGCGCGCATCCGTGCACAACAGAACCGAAACCTCTGTGCAACAGCCCGAATGGCGATGCTGCGGCATGTTGCCCCGCGCAAATATCTGTGGCAAAACCTCGGGCAGGCACATCCAGACTGAAGAGTTCAGAACATGCAAGATTTCGCCACGCGCCGCACCATGATGGTGGATACGCAGGTCCGCCCCAATGACGTGACGAAATTTCCGATCATCGAGGCCATGTTGAGTGTGCCGCGCGAGGAATTCGTGCCGGCCGCCCGCGGTGAGGCAGCCTATGTCGGCGAGAATGTTGAAATCGCGCCGGGTCGCGTTCTGCTGGAGCCGCGCAATTTCGCCAAGATGCTGGACGCGCTGGATATTCAGCCGACTGATCTGGTGCTCGATATTGGCTGCGGTCTGGGCTATTCGGCGGCCGTGATCGCGCGCATGGCCGAGGCTGTGGTCGCGCTGGAAGAAGATGGGCTGGCCGCTCAGGCCGAGGCCACGCTGGCGCAGGCCGGCGCCGACAACGCGGCTGTGGTTGCAGGTGATCTGGCTGCAGGTTCGGCCAAGCATGGCCCGTATGACGCGATCATCATTGAAGGCGCGGTCGAAACCGTGCCTGACGCAATTCTGGCGCAGCTCAAAGAGGGCGGGCGGATTGCGGCGCTGTTCATGGAAAATGCGCTTGGCACTGTGCGTATTGGTCACAAGATCGACGGCGAGTTGAGCTGGCGTTACGCATTTAACGCAGCGGCACCCTTGCTGCCGGGCTTTGCTGCGGCAAAAGGTTTCGTGCTCTGATCCGCAGTTCGCGGTATCAGGGTCATATAGACGGAAGTGAATGTTTTGGCCGTTAGACAGCGGCCCGAGCTGTGAACCGCCACAGAAGCGGGCCAGCGCAGATGCAATGAGGAACCAGGCATGACCCGCAAGACCCTGAAACCATTCGTGTTCGCAGCCATGGCCGCGGTTGGCCTGATGACTGCCCCACTGGCTGTCAGCGCAGAATCGCTCGCCGATGCGCTGGTCTCGGCCTATCGAAATTCGAACCTGCTGGAGCAGAACCGCGCCACATTGCGCGCCGCAGATGAAGACGTGGCAGGCGCCGTGGCCGCGCTGCGTCCGGTCCTGCAGTGGACCGCGAATTACGGTTATACCAAAGCCGATCAATACCCGACCGCCGACCGTCGCAGCGCCGCGCTGACCTTGGCCGCGCAGATGACCCTGTTTGATTTCGGTCGGAACCGGTTGGCGATTGATATGAAAAAAGAGGCCGTGCTGGCAACCCGCGAGGCGCTGCGCTCGATTGAGCAGGATGTTCTGCTCTCGGCGGTGTCGGCTTATACCAATGTGAAAAGTACCGCTGAACAGGTCAGCATCAACGACAATTCGGTGCGCGTTCTTAGTGAAGAGCTGAGGGCGACGCAGGACCGGTTCGATGTTGGCGAGGTGACCAAGACCGACGTGTCGCTGGCCGAGGCGCAACTGGCCTCGGCGCGGGCATCGTTGGCGGCGGCGCGCGGCAACTATCAAATCGCGCGCGAGGCCTACAAGGCCGCCGTGGGCCACTACCCGACCGCTTTGGCTGCGCTGCCCAAGGCGCCGAAACTGCCGAAGTCGCTGGCCGAGGCGCAGGCGACCGCGCAGCGCAACCATCCTGCGATTAAACAGGTGCAGCATAATGTGACGCTGGCTGATCTTGGCATCAAGGCTGCTGCAGCCGAACGGATGCCCGAGTTGACCGGTTCGCTGGCGCTGAAAAACGCCGAAGCCGGGGTGACGACGCAAAGCGCCGGGGTGGAACTGTCACAGACGATCTATGCGGGCGGTGCAATGTCTGCTGCGCATCGTCAGGCGATTGCCGGGCGTGACAAGGCGCGTGCAACGCTGCAACAGACTGCGGTTGAACTGGCGCAAGGGGCGGCGCAGTCTTGGGCGCTGATCGACGTGTATCGCGCGCAGATCCGCGCCTATGACGAACAGGTCCAGGCCGCCCGCATCGCCTATCAAGGCGTCAAGGAAGAGGCGACCCTGGGGGCACGCACCACGCTGGACGTGCTGGACGCAGAGCAGAACCTGCTTGATGCGCAAGCCGCCCGGATCGACGCCGAAGCCCAGCTGCAGGTAGGGTATTATCAACTTCTTTCGACTATGGGTCTTTTGACGGTAGAAGACCTCAAACTCGGAATCCCGACCTATGATCCGGCGGCCTATTACAACGCCGTGCGCAACGCGCCCTCGACCAGTGTCCAAGGTAAAAGCCTTGACCGTGTGCTGCGCACCATCGGCAAGCCCTGAGGGGCTTGCTCCGCTGCGGCACTGTCGTCGCGGGGCATGTCTTTCTCTGGGGGCTTCCGGGCGGGCACAGACGCGGGCTGACTGTGGGCTAGGGGCTAGACAGGTCGGCCGCTGGGCCGCAGGATGGGGGGTATGATGTCCGAGCGCGGAACCCAAATCGAAATCGAAGATGTGCTGTCCTCGATCCGGCGTCTTGTTTCACAAGACGCGCCCGCGCCGGTGCGTCCGACAGCCCATCGTGCGCCGCCGCTGGAGGCCACAGTCCCAGTCTCTGCGCCGCCGCCGCGTATTTCTGAGGCCGCCGCGCCAATCCCTGATGATCGTTCTGACGCGGATATCGCGGAGCCGTCCTGTCTGTTGCTGACGCCAGCGTTGCGCATCGAAGACCCCGCGCCTGAACCCGATGTTGTGGTGGGGGCAGAGCCGCAAACCTCAGCTGATTCCGCACCCGTTTCCGAGGATGCCGCGCTGCCAGATGTGCAGGCGGCAAGCCGTGCCGAAGACGATCTGGACGCTGCCTGGGAGCAGGCCGGAGGGGGCACTGACAGCCCCGAAATGATCGTCTCTGAGGAGACGCCGGGCGCCGAGCCCGCCGATTTGGGCGCGGAACTCGCACGTCTGGAAAATACCATCGCCGAGATGGAAGCCGCAGTGGCCGATAGCGGTGCTGAATTCGAACCTGAAGAGGGCGATCCCTTCGAGGTGGAGGGTGACGTTGCATTGAGCAACCTGCCCGAAGACTTTGCAAGTGACACGCCCGCAGACCCAGGGGCGGAGCCGGACGTGCTTGCCAATGCCGGGGCGGCAGAGGGTGATTTGGGCGAGGGGGACGCGGATGTGGACGATCTGATGAAGAACGCGGCTGCAGAGGCGGAAGACCTCGGGGCGGCACCGTCCGATGCTTCGGTCGATGCGCCGCCCGAGTTGCTTGTGCCCGAGGGTGAGGTCTGGGACGCGGGTGACGCGCTCGATTGGTCCGATGCCGAGGCGCCCGAGGTTCCGGCGGCAGAAGGGCCGCGCCGTCTGCATCTGCGCGACGCGCAAGAGACCCCGGAAGAGCCCGAGCAGTTGCGTTCCAGCTATGACGCGCTGCGCGAAGAGATGGCACTGGGGGATGCGCTGGAAGAAGAGGCGCTGGCCGAGTTGCAGGGGGACCCGGAGTTTTCCGGCGCAGAGGCCGGGTTGCTGGACGAAGAGATGCTGCGCGTCTTGGTCGCCGAGCTGATCCGCAAGGAATTGCAGGGAACGCTGGGCGAACGCATCACCCGCAATGTACGCAAACTGGTGCGCCGCGAGATTCAGCGTGCGTTGATGGCGCGCGATTACGAATAAGCGGCAGCGATCAGGCAAGTCAGGTGCAGGATTGAAAAACAAAAGGCGCGCCCGGGGGCGCGCCTTTTGTTTAAACCGTTGCTGCCGGGTCTTAGGCGGCTTCGGCCTCTTCTGCGGCCATCCGGCGTTCGCTTTCCTCGCGCGACAATGCCACCGAGGTGCGCACGCCTTTCGAGACGAATTCCATCAGCCCTTTTACCACGCGCTCGTTCGGGTCGATCCCGGCGCAAGACAGCACCTCGCGACCGTCGCGCGAACGCGCCCACCGGGCAATCTGCTCGGGGCCGTTACCGTATTTCTTGTCATCGGCAATCGCGTCATCCAATGCAGCAAGCACGACAGCAGCGAACAGCTTGCGCGCCCTCTGGCCTTGCTCATAGTTGAATGCGGAGCCGTCAACGAAATCGCGCATTATTCCGTCCTTTTTTATTGCTCTTGCGTTTCCTGGCGTGCGGGCCATGTAGGGCGCTTCGCCTCCGATTCGATATGGCCCCTAAGTCATTGCAGATATGCGTTTGGCGCATGGCTTGTGCGGGGTCTACCGTATCTAGTTTGCTTGCCAGGGGGCAGTCGCGCATATATAGGTGCGCAGCTTTTCCAATCAACCCAACCCGCAGGGAAATCCCATGCCTAAGATTAACGGCAACGAAATCAAACCGGGCTATATCATCGAGCATGACAAAGGCCTGTGGGCGGCGGTCAAGGTGAACCATGTCAAGCCGGGCAAAGGCGGGGCATTTGCACAGGTCGAGCTGAAGAACCTGCGCGACGGGCGCAAGCTGAACGAACGCTTCCGCTCGGAAGACAAGATTGATCAGGTCTCGCTCGAGACCAAAGACCAGCAATTCCTGTACGAAACCGATGGAAATCTGGTGTTCATGGACACCGAGACCTTCGAACAGGTTGAAATTGATGCCGAACTTCTGGGCGAGCGTCGCGCTTTCCTGCAAGACGGGATGACGGCGGCGGTCGAGTATTACGGTGACGAGGCGCTGAACGTGAAACTGCCGCAGAAGGTGGTCTGCACCATTGTCGAGACCGAGCCGGTGGTGAACGGTCAGACCGCGGCCAAAAGCTTCAAGCCCGCGATCCTGGACAATGGCGTGCGCGTAATGGTGCCGCCGTTCGTGGGCCAAGGCGAGCGGATCGTCGTGCACACCGAACTGATGGAATATTCCGAGCGCGCATAACGCACGCAATCGTGAAGAGAAACGGGACCGCGCAAATCGCTTTGCGCGGTCTTTTCTATGCCAGCGTCATTTGCGCGCTGCCCGCCTGCATCGGCCCGGTGGCGCGGTCCAATCGCAGATGCGCAATCGCCCGGCCGCCCGATTGGGTAAATAGCGTGCCGACCACGCGCCCCTCGGCGGTGATTTCGGTGCCGACCGGGGCCGCGCCGGTGATGGCCACGGTGGTCAGGCCTTTGCGCAGCTCGGTCTTGTGTTTCATCCGCGCGGTGACCTCTTGCCCGACATAGCAGCCCTTGCGGAAATCGACGCCGTGCAGACGCTCGAACCCGGCTTCGAGGATATAGGTCTCGGGGGTCAGCTCGATCCCGGTTTCGGGGATGCAATGGGCGACCCGGATCGCGTCCCAGTCGGTGCCATCATCGCCGCTTTCGGTGCCATACAGCCGCCATCCCAGCGCCGGGTGGCGCGGGTCGGCCACCGCACCCGCAGGCGCGGGGCCGGTTCCGCGCCGCACCTGCAACGGGCTGGGCGCGATTTGCACATCGGCGCGCAGCTTGTACATCGACAGCCGTTTCACCGTGGCCGCGGCAATCGGTGTGGCGACATCCAGCAAGATCGCATCGCCGCGCGGAACCAGCAGAAAATCGGCCAGATACTTGCCCTGCGGCGTCAGCAGCGCCGCATAGACCGGCCCCTGCGCCAGCTGCCGCAGGTCGTTACTGACCAGACCTTGCAGGAAATGCTCACGGTCGGTGCCGGTAATTTCGAAAAGGCTACGTTCGTTCATCGGACCCTCGCCTGACGCCATCAGCGCCGCTTATTCGACCAATTGCATCCGGCACAGTGCCGCATAGGGGCCACCCTTGGCCAGCAACTCCGCATGCGTGCCCTGCTCGGCCACCTGGCCTTCGACGATTACCACGATCTTGTCGGCGTTGCGTACCGTCGAAAGACGATGTGCGATGACCAACGTGGTGCGGCCCTGCGACAGCTCGTCCAGCGCCTGCGAAACCTTGGCCTCGGATTGCGTATCCAGCGCCGAGGTCGCCTCGTCCAGCAGCAGGATCGGCGCATCGCGCAGCACGGCGCGGGCAATCGCCACACGTTGCCGCTGCCCGCCCGACAGGGCCGAGCCGCGCGGCCCGGCCGGGGTATCAAGCCCGGCAGGCAGGGGCGTGATGAATTCGCTGACATGCGCGGCCTGCAAGGCCTGATCCAGCGCAGCCGGGGCCACGTCTTTGCGCCCCAGCAGGATGTTTTCGCGGATCGTTTCGTCAAACAGTGTGGCTTCCTGCGAGACGCTTGAAAACATCTCGCGCAGGGTTGCCAGATCCAGCGCGCGCACATCGGTGCCGCCGATCTGCACGGCCCCGCTGTCGGGGTCGATCATGCGGGTCAGCAGGTTGAACACGGTGCTTTTGCCCGCGCCCGAAGGCCCGACCAGCGCGGTGGTCTGGCCCGCTTCGGCGGTGAAGCTCAGCCCGCGCAGCACCGGCGTGCCGCCATAGCTCAGGTGCACATTGTCCAGCGTGATCGTGGTATTGGCCGGGCGTGGGGCAGGGGTGGCGGGCGTGGTGACCGTGGGTTGGGTGTCGAACAGCCGATACAGCCGCTCCAGACTGGTGGCGGCGGTCTGCCAGGTGCCCGACAGGCCCGCCAGACGGCGCAGCGGCTGAAACGCCAGCGCCATCGCTGTAAAGAACGACATGAATTCGCCCACCGTGCGTTCGCCCGCGATGATTTCGCGCCCGCCCAGCAGCAGCACCCCGAAAAACCCAAACCCTGTGACGATATCGACCAGCGCCGGAATCAAGCTTTGCGAGGCGGCCATTTTCACCTGCGCGCTGCGGATCCGGTCAACCAGCCTGGCGAAACGGCCAAGCTGGTAGTCTTCCATCCGGTTCAGCTTGACTGCGGTGATTCCGTGGAACACCTCATCCAGCCGGGTCGCGCGGGCCCCCGATTGTTCGCGCATCTGTTTGGATTTGCGCCGGATATACCGCTGCGCCATGCCGGTGGGCAGCAGCAGCAGCGGGGCACCGATCACCGCCGCCAGCGTCCACATCGGATCGGTCGCAATCGCCACCCCGAACAGCGACACCAGCGCGATCGCATCGCGCCCGGCCCCGGTGATGAAAATCGACCAGACGTTCTGCACCGCTGCCGTGTCGCCCTGCACCCGCTCGATCAATGCGCCGGGCGGGTTGTTCTGGAAAAAGCTCTGATCGAGGCGCAGCAGATGGCGCACCAGATCGACCTGCATGGCGCTGGAGGTGCGCAGCGCGACATTGGCCAACAGCGTGCGCGAGGTGACCGAGGTAACCGCGCGGACCACGAACAGCCCAAAGATCGCGCCGCCAACCCACCAGATCATCCCCGGCTCGCCGGCCACGAAGGCGCGGTCGAACAGCGGTTTCAACATCCAGCTGAGCACGCCCAGCGTCGAGCCCTCGATCACCATCATCACCATCGCGCCTGCCATCAGCAGCCAATGCGGACGCAGATAATCGCGCCACATCCGGGCGAACAGATTTCGGGAACTGTAGGGGGTTTGGTCGGCCAAGGCGTGCCTGCTCGGGTCAAGGGCGCGGGGCGCGCCGGTTTGCAGTGATCTAGCGCGAATACAGGTCCCGGGCAAGCAGTCCCCCGGTGCGCGGGGGCGCCGGGGGCAGGGGGGCGCTGCCCCCGGCCGCGCCCCCCCGGAGTATTTTCGCCAAGAACAAGTGGCCTCTTCGAGTTGGCCTAAATATCCCGGGGGTCCGGGGGCTGGCCCCCGGCCCTTGTCACCGATGCCGGATCGGGCCCCGCGCATGGCGGCTTGCCGGTCGATGCCGATTGACCCCGTCAGAGGGGTTCTTTACCGATTGGTCCATTGCCCCATCCACGGAGTTTCAGATGAGCCTCGCCCAAGGTCGCCCCTATCTGGCCATTCCCGGCCCCTCGACCATGCCTGATCGGGTGCTGTCCGCGATGCATCGCGCAGCCCCCAACATCTATGAGGGCGACATCGTCGATATGACCGCGGGGCTGCTGGCGGATTTGCGGCGCGTGGCGCTCAGCACCAGCCATGTGGCGATCTATATCTCGAACGGCCACGGCGCCTGGGAGGCGGCGATTGCGAACATGTTTTCGCGCGGCGACACGGCGCTGGTGCTGGCCACGGGGCGGTTCGGTATCGGCTGGGCAGGCCATGCGCGCGCCATGGGGATCAATGTCGAGATGATCGACTTCGGTCTGAATACCCCGGCCGACCCGGCCCGGCTGGAGGCCGCTTTGCGCGCCGATACCGGGCACAAGATCAAGGCGGTTCTGGTCACGCATATCGACACCGCCACCTCGATCCTGAACGATATTCCGGCGATGCGGGCGGCGATTGATGCGGCCGGGCACCCGGCGCTGCTGGCCGTGGATTGCATTGCCTCGCTTGGTTGCGACGAATTCCGCATGGATGACTGGGGCGTCGATGTGATGGTTTCGGCCAGCCAGAAGGGGCTGATGGTGCCGCCCGGTCTGGGTTTCGTCTGGGTGTCGGACAAGGCGATCGCTGCGTGCAAGACCTCGGATCTGGCCACGCCCTACTGGAACTGGGACAAGCGTATCTTCGCCGATTTCTACTATGAACATTTCGCGGGCACGGCGCCGACGCATCACCTGTTCGGGTTGCAGGAATCGTTGAAGATGCTGCTGGACGAAGAGGGGCTGCCGCAGGTCTGGGCGCGTCACAAGGCGCTGGCCGGGGCGGTTTGGGCGGCGTTTGACACCTGGGGTCTGGGTGGAGATCTGGCGTTGAACATTGCCGATCCGGCCCATCGCGGCCATTCGGTGACGGCGGCGAAAATCGGCAATGGCGGGGCCGGGCGGCTGCGGACGTGGTGCGAAACGCAGGCCGGTGTCACGCTGGGCATTGGCCTGGGCATGGCCGAGCCGGGATCGCCGACCTATGGCGATTATTTGCGTGTGGCCCACATGGGCCATGTGAATGCGCATATGACGCTGGGCGTTCTGGCGGTGATGGAGGCGGGGATGCAGGCGCTGGACATTCCGCATGGGCCCGGCGGCATTGCGGCGGCCGCCTCGGTCGTGGCTCAGGCCTGCAAGCACGCCTGAGCGGGCCGCGCCCCCCATCAACGGGGGGGCGCATTCGGCCTTACGGTTTGCCGTGTTTTTCCAGCCATTCTTCCATCCAGGCGATCTCGGCCTCCTGCGCCTTGATCACCTCGGCGGCAAGTTTGCGGACTTCGGGATCGTCGCCCTGTTCCAGCTCGATCCGGGCCATATCAACGGCGCCCTGATGGTGCGGGATCATGCCGCGCACGAAATCAATATCGGCGTCGCCGGTGTAGTCGATGGCCATCGTCTTGTGCATCTTGGCGTTGGCGTCGATGAACGCCTGTGTCGAGGGGGCGGCATCGGCGGTGGCCGAGGCGCTGCTCATCGGCATGGTGTGGCCGGTGTGTGCCTCTTGGGCATAGGCGCCAAAGCCCAAGGCGAACGCCAGAGGGCTGAGCATGGCGATGCGGCGGGTGCGGTTGATTCTGCTCATCCGAGGTCTCCTGTCCTGTGACGGCAGAGTGCCCCCGGGCTGCGCCTGCGACAAATCACCACTCAGCGAGGGGCGCGTGAACGCGCCCCTGACTTGCGTGGAATGGGCGGGATTACGCCTTGTCAGCCAGTGCTTTGCACCAGACTTCCATTTCCTTGGTGGCCATTTCCATCGGCGGCTCCAGGAGGGTCAGGTGAAAACTGTCGCCCATATCGGCCACACCAATGGCCCGCGGGCGCACCGCCAGAACATGCGGATTGGGCAGCATCATGCCAAAGCAAAAGATGATGTTCTTGGCGTCCTGGATCGTCTCGGCCACGGTCCCGCCAATGCTTTTGGTATGGGCGTAGTGATCGAAGGTGGCGATATAGGCGACCTTGGGGTGGGCGTCGATCCGCACCTTCAGCGCGGCGATGATGTCATCAACCGAGGTGCAGCTGGTTTCGGCCTTCGGCAGGGTCATGTCGAAAACCGGGTATTTCTCCATCAGGAGCGATTGTTTCATGGGCTGTCCTTTCGCGTGCGCTTGACGCGCGGGCTCAGGCGTGCCGTGGCAGGGCGATCAGGTCAACGCGACGAAGCGGCGCGGGCAGCGGCCAGTGCACCGGGCAGCGCCGCGGCAAAGGCCTCCATGTCCGGCTCGGGGCCGCAGGACACGCGGATGCAGCGGTTGTGCGGCGCGACAAAGGGCATGCGCACGAAAATATCGGCCTCGGCCAGTGCGGTCAGAACGGCACGGGCGAAATCGCCGTCTCCGCCACAGTCGATAGTCACGAAATTGGTGGCCGAGGGCAGCGGCTCCAGCCCGTTGTCGCGGGCAATCTGCATCAGCCGGTCGCGCGAGGCACCGATCAGGCGGCGCATATAGGCCGCCCAGGTGGTGTCCTGCAGCGCAGCCAGCGCGCCCGCCTGAGAAATTCGGCACATGCCAAAATGGTTGCGGATCTTGTCGAAGGCCGCGATCAGATCGGGGTGAGCGATGGCATAGCCCACGCGCGCGCCTGCCATGCCATGGGCCTTGGAAAAGGTGCGCATGCGGATCACCCGCGGGTCATCGGCGTCAATCGGTGCAGCGGTGCCTTCGGGGGCCAGTTCGACATAGGCCTCGTCCAGCACCAACAGGCTGCCTTCGGGCACACGGTTGACTATCGCGGCCATCGCGGCGCCGCTGTGGTGGCTGGCCATCGGGTTGTCGGGGTTGGCGATATAGATCAGCTTCGGTGCGACCTTGGCGGCCTTGGCCAGCAGGGCCTCGGGGTCTTCGTGGTTGCCTGCATAGGGCACCTTGTGCAGCACCCCGCCAAAGCCCGCGACATGGAAATTGAAGGTGGGGTAGGCCCCGTCCGAGGTCACAACCGTATCGCCCGGGGTCACCAGCAGGCGCACCAGATAGCCCAGCAGCCCGTCGATGCCTTCGCCCACCACGATGTTTTCGGGGCGGCAGTCATGCTGTGCGGCCAGCGCGGCCTTCAGATCGTAATTCTCGGGATCGCCGTATTTCCACGCTTCGCCCGCCGCCGCCGCCATCGCGGCAATCGCGCGCGGGCTGGGGCCGAAGCCGTTTTCATTGGCGCCCAGCCGCGCCGCAAAGGGGCGGCCACGCAAACGCTCCTGCGTCTCGGGGCCGACAAAGGGCACGGTCGAGGGCAGCGAGGCGGCAAGCGGGGTGTAACGAGGTCCGGTCATGGACCGAGAGCTATTGCCAATCCCGAATTCCTGCAAGGCCGTTTCGTTGCGTCACGCCGCATGTGCGGCGGTCGCGGGGCGCCGGGTGGGTGCTAAAGTGGCGCCAGATGGAGGAGCCAATGAACAAAGTCACGATCGAAGACCTGGGCCCGGTGGCAATTGTGCGCCTGAACCGGCCTGACAAGATGAATGCCGTGGATATGCCAATGATCGACGCGGTGATCGCCGCGGGCGAGGCGCTGGCCGCACGTGCCGATTTGCGCGCGGTGGTGCTGACGGGCGCGGGGCGGGCGTTTTGTGCCGGGTTGGATGTGGCGAATTTCGCGGCCTTGGCGATGGGCGACCCGGAGGCGCTGATCATGCCGCGCAGTCATGGCGCCGCGAACCGGTTTCAACAGTTCTCGCTGATCTGGCGCGCGCTGCCCGTGCCGGTGATTGCCGCGCTGCACGGCGTGGCCTTTGGGGCCGGGTTCCAGCTGGCGCTGGGCGCCGATATGCGGGTGGCGGCGCCGGGCACCCGGTTGTCGGTGATGGAAATGAAATGGGGCCTCGTGCCCGATATGGGCGGAATGGTCACGCTGCCCGAACTGACCCGCGCCGATGTGGTGCGCCGCCTGACCTATTCGGCCGAGGAAATCAGCGCTGAGCAGGCCGAACACTGGGGATTGATAACCGAAATCGCCGATGATCCGCTGGCCCGTGCGCTGGATCTGGCGCAGGGGATCGCCGGGCGCAGCCCCTCGGCCATTCGCGCGGCAAAGCGCCTGATCACTACCGCCTATACCGCGCCCGCGCCCGAGGTTCTGCTGGCCGAAAGCCGCGAACAAACCGATCTGATCGGCAAGCCCGACCAGATGGAGGTGGTCGCGGCCAACATGCAGGGCCGCGCGCCGAAGTTCGGCTGATCCCCCCGGGGCAGACCGGGAAGATGAGTATTTGGACCAAGAAGATGGGGTTTCTTCTTGGCAAAAATACTCCCGCCGGAGGCATCCCCCGTATGAAAACGGCCCCGCAGCGGAAACTGCGGGGCCGCGATGTCAAAAGGGGCCGGGCTTAGCCCAGTTCTGCCAGACGTTTCACCGCAGCGGCGACTTTTTCGGCCTCTTCGCTGCGCGCGGCCAGGTTGTCGCGGCTTTCCTCGATCACCTCTTCCGCCGCATTGGCGATGAATTTCGGGTTGTCGAGTTTGGCACGCAGGCCCGCGGCCTCTTTTTGCAGCTTGCCCAAGGCCTTTTCCAGCCGCGCTTTTTCGGCCTTCACGTCGATCACGCCTTCCAGCGGCAGGCCGAACACCGCGCCCGGGGCCGCGATGGAAATCGAGCCCTTGGGAATGGCGGTTTCGGTCAGGCTGTCGATCCGGGCGAGTTTGAAGATCAGCGCCTCGTTGCGCGCCAGCGCGGCGCGTGCGGCGTCGTCGGCCTCGGCCAGAACCATCGGCAGCTTCAACCCCACCGGCACGCCCATCTGCGCGCGCGACGACCGGATGTCTTCGATCAGCCCGATCACCCAGTTCATTTCGCGGTCGGCTTCGGCGTCGATCAGCTCGGCGCCATAGGTCGGCCAGTCGGCATGCACCAGCAGCTTGGCGCGGCCACTCTCGGGGGCGGTCAGGCCCCACAGTTCTTCGGTGATGAAGGGCATGATCGGGTGCAGCAGGACATAGCATTGATCCAGCACCCAGGCCATGGTTTCACGGGTTTCCGCCGCCTCGTCGCCATCAAACAGCGGCTTGGCGAATTCGACATACCAGTCGCAGACCTTGCCCCAGACAAAGCCATAAAGCGCCTGCGCCGCGTCGTTGAAGCGATAGGCGGCCAGCGCCGCATCCACCGTTTCAAGCACCTTCGCGGTTTCGCCGATGATCCAGCGGTTCACGGTGTGGCTGGGTTGCGGTACGCCCGACGCGCGCGGGGCGGCAAAGACGCCGTTCATTTCGGCGAAACGGGTGGCGTTCCAGATTTTCGTGCCGAAGTTGCGATAGCCCGCGATGCGGTCTTTCGACAGTTTCAGCACGCCCCCCAGTGCCGCCATCGAGGCATTGGTGAAGCGCAGCGCATCGGCGCCGTATTCGTCGATGATTTCCAGCGGGTCGATGACGTTGCCCGTGGTTTTCGACATCTTCTTGCCCTTCTCGTCGCGCACGAGCTGGTGCAGGTAGACGGTGTGGAACGGCACTTCGCCCACCACCGCCAACTGCATCATCATCATCCGCGCGACCCAGAAGAACAAAATGTCCTGCCCGGTCACCAGAACATCGGTCGGGAAATACTTGCGCATTTCCGGCGTGTCCTCGGGCCAGCCCAGCGTGCCGATCGGCCAGAGACCGGAGCTGAACCAAGTGTCGAGCACGTCGGGGTCGCGGTAAAGCGGCGTTTCGAAGCCGTCTTTGCCGAAGTTCTCATTCATATATTTGACGGCTTCGTCACGTGTGTCAAAAAAGCGGACCGGACGCGAGTAACGCTGTTCCATGATCGAACGCACGTCATCCTCTGTAGGTGCGCAAATAGCATATGCTCCGCCGCTTGTCGAAAGACTGCGTACCTCCGCGAAACTCGAGAGCGTTGCACGCATCAGTTCGTTGCCCTCGTCGTCAGCGAGTGCCGCTTTCAAGTGTTCTTCGAGTTTGTCCGTTGGGAAGTACCACACCGGGATCTGGTGCCCCCACCACAGTTGGCGGGAAATGCACCAGGGCTCGATATTCTCCAGCCAGTGGAAATAGGTCTTCTCGCCTGCCTCGGGCATGATCACCGTGCGGCCTTCGCGCACCGCGTCCAGCGCGGGGCCGACGATTTGCTCGGCGTCCACATACCACTGGTCGGTCAGCATCGGCTCGATCACGACCTTGGAGCGGTCGCCGAAGGGCTGCATGATCGGCTTGTTTTCGACGTAAGGCACAAGGGTTTCCACCTCATTGCCCTCTTCGTCCTTGGTGACAACCTTGGTCATCACCGCCAGCCCCTCGGCGTTGATCTGTGCGACCACCGCCTTGCGGGCCTCGAACCGGTCCAGCCCGCGCAGCTCCTCGGGGATCAGGTTGAGCGTGTCGATCTCGGCCTCGGTGAACGCGGCGCCTTTCGAGATGTCCATCGCGCGCGCCGCGCAGGTTTCGTAATCGGCGCCATCGGCGCGCATCTGGCCGCGCGTATCCATCAGCCGATACATCGGCAGGCCCGCGCGTTTGGCCACCTGATAGTCGTTGAAATCATGCGCGCCGGTGATTTTCACCGCACCCGAGCCAAAGGCCATGTCGGGGTAGTCATCGGTGATGATCGGGATCAGGCGGCGGTGTTCCTTGGGGCCGACCGGAATTTCGCACAGCATGCCGACGATCGGCGCATAGCGCTCATCGCGCGGGTTCACCGCAACGGCGCCATCGCCGAGCATGGTTTCGGGGCGCGTGGTGGCGATGGAAATGTAATCGCGCGTCTCGCGCAGCGTCACATTGCCGTCTTCGTCCTTTTCCACATATTCATAGGTGGCGCCGCCTGCCAGCGGGTATTTGAAGTGCCACATGTGGCCCGCCACTTCGATATTCTCGACCTCGAGGTCGGAAATCGCGGTTTCGAAATGCGGGTCCCAGTTGACCAGCCGCTTGCCGCGATAGATCAGGCCCTTGGTGTACATGTCCACAAAGACTTTGATCACGGCGTCGTGGAAGTTGCCCTCTTCGCCCGCGGGGGCGCCGGGTGCGCCTGACATGGTGAAGGCGTTGCGCGACCAGTCGCAGGAGCTGCCCAGACGTTGCAGCTGGCTGATGATGGTCTGGCCATATTTGCCCTTCCACTCCCAGACCTTTTCCAGAAACTTCTCGCGGCCCAGTTCGGTGCGTTTGGGCTGCTGGGTCTTGGCCAGTTCCTTTTCCACCATCAGCTGGGTGGCGATGCCCGCATGGTCCTGGCCCGGCTGCCACAGCGTGTCAAAGCCACGCATCCGGTGCCAGCGGATCAGGATATCCTGGATCGTGTTGTTGAAGGCGTGGCCGACATGCAGCGCGCCGGTGACATTGGGCGGCGGGATCATGATGGTGAAGCTGTCGGCGCCGGGGCGTGCATTGGCACCCGCTTTGAAGGCGCCAGCCTCTTGCCATTTCGCATAGATCCGCGGCTCGGCTTCCTGCGCGTCGAACTTGGTTTCCATCGTCATCTGTCACGTCCTTCTTGGGCTTGGCGCTTCTTAGCGCGCAGGCCCCGCAAGGAAAAGCCTTTCCCGCATGGGAAACACAGGGCAGGGGCCGGCCCCCGGCCCCCCTGTCGGTCGGGTTCTAGACCGCGCGGTCGAGTTTGGTGGACAGGTGGATCATGCTTTCGGAATTCAGCACCCCGGGCAGACCACCGATTTCATCCAGCACCTTGTCAAGCTGCGCGGTCGAATTGGCCGAGACCTGCAACAGCAGGTCAACCCGCCCCGAGGTGGTCGAGATCCGCTCGACCTCGGGAATTGTTTTCAGCCGCCCCAGAATCGCGGGTTGCTGGCGCAGCTCGATCTCCAGCAGGACAGTGGCGCGCAGACGGCCTGCGCGGGCTGCCTCGCCCAGTTTCACGGTATAGCCTGCGATCACGCCGCCGGTTTCCAGCCGCTCCAGCCGGGCTTGCACAGTCGAGCGCGCGACCTTGAGCCGCCGCGCCATCGTGGCCAGCGTGATCCGGGCATCCCCCGACAGAAGGCCCAGAATGGCCTGATCCAGTTCATCCATGCGTCACCTGTCAAATTAACCGAAATTTTCGTCATTATAACGAAGTTATGCGGCAAATATATCCTTTTGATTGGTGAAAATGTTCCTCATATGGCGAAACATGAGGTGACAGGAAAAGGGCGGCTCATACGCACCTGGCCTGGGTATGGTTGCAACGCGCATGCGTCTTCCGACCCGCGAACCGGGGCAAGGGGTTGCTGCATCTATTGGCAGGGAGAGGCCGATGGGACTGTCGAAAACGATCTGGGCGAATCCGTCCGAAATCATCCGGGTGAAGGCGCCCGATCACCCGGTTCTGGTCTGTGCGCCGACGGTTCTGCAGGCCACCGCGCGTCGTTTTCTGCGCGGGTTTCCGGGGCTGGTGACCTATGCGGTCAAATCGAACCCCGATGAAATGGTGATCCAGAATCTGGTGGCAGCCGGGATCAAGGGGTTTGACGTGGCCTCGCCGTTTGAAATCGACCTGATCCGCCGTTTGGCGCCGGGGGCCGCGCTGCACTATCACAACCCGGTGCGGGGCCGGGATGAGATTGCGCATGCGGTGAAGGCCGGGGTCAAAAGCTGGTCGGTCGATTCGATGTCCGAACTGGACAAGCTGATCGCGATGGTGCCGACGGCGGGCTGCGAAATCTCGGTGCGCTTCAAGCTGCCGGTGGCAGGAGCGGCCTATGACTTTGGGGCGAAATTTGGCGCCACGCCCGATCTGGCGGGGCAGTTGCTGGGGCGCGTGGCAGCCGCGGGCTTTATCCCGTCGCTGACCTTCCATCCGGGCACGCAATGCACCGATCCGATGGCATGGGACAGCTATATCCGCACTGCCGCGCAGATCTGCACCGATGCAGGTGTCACGGCCGTGCGGCTGAATGTCGGTGGTGGCTTTCCCTCGCATCGCACCACGCAGGCCGCCCCCGCGCTGGAGCAGATCTTTGCCCTGATCGACCGTGTCGCGACCGAGGCCTTCGGCGCGGCGCGTCCGGTGTTGGTGTGCGAACCGGGGCGCGGCATGATCGCCGATGCCGTTTGTCTGATTACCCGGGTCAAGGCGCTGCGCGACGACGCGCATGTGTTCCTGAACGATGGGGTCTATGGCTGTCTGGCCGAGCTGCCGCTGATGGGCAATGTCGATCGGATCGAGGTAATCTCGCCCGAGGGTCTGCTGCGCGATGCCGCGCCGGTGGAGCGGGTGGTCTTTGGCCCGACCTGCGACTCGGTCGATCGGCTGCCCGGTCATCTGCCGCTGCCTGGTGATCTGGCCGAAGGCGATTTCGTGGTGTTTCAGGGCATGGGCGCGTATTCCGCGGGGCTTAACACCCGGTTCAACGGATTTGGTGCGGTGGATACCGTGACCGCGCTTGCGCTGCACGGTTAAGGCTCACCGCATCGTCAACGCACGGTTCAGGACCTTGCCCTATAGTTGGGGTAAGGTCTTTTCAGGTCGGGCGGTACAGATGACACAACGACCCCTTCCGCGCCGGACAGAGGCACCCTGATGCGCGGGGTGCTGGAGCGCATATTTGCCGCCCTGCGGCGTCGCACAGCGAAGGTCCCGGGGGGCGGTCTGCCGGTGGCGCGGGCTGGGCGCGGGCCGGTCGATCATGTGGTTCTGCTCGATGGGACGATGGGGGCGCTTGACGGGGTTCAGATGACCTCGATCGGGCTGATCTGGCGGTTCTTGCGGCGCAGCAATCCGCGGATTTCGACCTATTACGGCAAGGGCCTGCAATGGCGTGACTGGCGCGATTTTTCCGATGTCTGGCAAGGTTGGGGCGTGAACCGGCAGATCCTGCGCGCCTATGGCTGGCTGGCGATGCGGTATCGCCCGGGGGACCGGATCTTTCTGATCGGCTATTCGCGCGGGGCTTTCGCCGCGCGTTCCTTGGCCGGGTTGATCGAGCGGGTCGGCCTGCTGCGCCCCGAGGCCGCGACCGAACGCAACACCCGGCTTGTCTGGCGCTATTACGAAGCGGAGAAAACCCCGCCGGTGGCTGCGGTGTTCCGGCGCCGCTATTGCCATGACAGTGTGCGCATCGAGATGGTCGGCGCCTTTGACACTGTGCGCGGGATGGGGCTGCAACTGCCGTTTCTGTGGATGCTGAGCGAACCGCGCTATCGGTTCCACGACCATCATCTGGGTGCCTCGGTCCATCACGGCTATCAGGCGCTTGCGATGGACGAGACGCGTTCGGTGCTGGAGCCGCTGATCTGGGATTGCGAAGGCACCGGTGCGACCCGGATCGAGCAGGTCTGGTTTCGCGGCAGCCATGGCGATATCGGCGGGCAGCTTGGCATGTTCGAGGCTGCGCGCCCGCTGGCCAATATTCCGCTGGTCTGGATGCTGGAACGCGCGGCGGCGTTGGGGCTTGATTTGCCGCAGGGCTGGCAGGCGCAGTTTCCGACCGATGCCAACGCGCCGTCGGTGGGCAGTTGGCGCGCCTGGGGCAAGATGTTCTGGCTGCGTGCGCCGCGCGTGGTGGGGCGCGACGCGTCTGAACGGATCCACGAAACCGCCCTGGCCACGTCGCGCAACTGGCAGCTGATCTTGCGGCCCTGGATTGCGCGCCGCGACCGGCGGGCGGAGTTATTGCGCCGTGCCCATGACGAAACAGGTGGCGGAGCCGGTGGCGTAGAGCTTGCCGTCAGCCACCCCCCGGATCTCGCCCCGGGCGACTCCGGTTGAACGGCCCAGATGCATCAGTTCGCCGATGCCGACGATCTCTGTGCCGACCGGGATCGCGCGCAGCATGTTGACCTTGTATTCCAGCGTTGTCTGATATTGCCCGTGCGGCAGGCCCGAAATCACCGCGCAGGTCAGGCAGGTGTCCAAAATCACCCCATACCATCCGCCATGGACCCCGCCAAAGGCGTTGGTATGGACGAATTGCGGCGTGCCAGTGACTTCGACGCGGCCTTCCGAAACCTTGCTCACCCGATAGTTCGTCACCTGCGCCAGCGTGGTCGAGGGCACCTCGCCGGTCAGCATCTTTTGCATGTATTCCAGCCCGGACATCTTCTGCAGCGCCTCCAGCGGCAGGAAATCTTCGGGGCCTTCGGCGAATTTCTGGTCAGTCATCTGTCTCTCCCTTTTGGCGCAGATTAACGCTGCGGCAGGCCGGGGGAAGGGGCGGGCAAAGTTCCGTAGCGTCAAAATAAAAAAGAGGGCCGCAGCCCCCTTTTCTTGAATTATCAGCCTTCGCAGGCCTCAGGCCACGTTTTCCAGCACCGCGTCGGGGGTGATCCCCAGCGCGTGGCACACATCGCGGGTCAGGCCGGGGCGGTTGAGCGTGTAGAAATGCAGGTCTTCCACGCCGCCCTCGATCAGCTTGTCGCACAGCTCGGTGCACAGCGCCGTTGCCAGCAACTGTTCGCGGTCGTCGCGGATCGCTGCGTCGAACGCCTCTTCGACCCAGGTCGGAACCGAGGTGCCGCAGCGCTTGGCGAAGTTCTTCGCGCCTTTCCACGACTGGATCGGCAGGATGCCCGGGATGATTTTCGCGGTAATGCCCTCTTTGACGCAGGCATCGCGGAACCGGAAGAACGTATCCGCCTCGAAGAAGAACTGGGTGATCGCCGAGGTGGCGCCCGCGTCGCATTTGCGTTTCAGCCAACGCACATCGGCCAGCGGATCGGTGGCCTCGGGGTGCGGTTCGGGGTAGGCGCCGCAGCGGATGGTAAAACGACCATCTTCGGCCAGGGCCTCGATCAGCTCGACCGAGCTGGCAAACCCTTCGGGATGGGGTGTGAAATGGGCGGCACCTTTCGGCGGGTCGCCGCGCAGCGCCACGATTTCAGTCACGCCAACTTCGGCATAGGCATTGACGATGTCCATCGTCTCGGCGCGGGTCGCATCGACACAGGTCAGGTGCGCGGCCACGTTCAGACCATAATTCTTGTGGATCGTCGCCACCGCCTCGTGGGTCAGTTTGCGCGTGGTGCCGCCGGCGCCATAGGTCACCGACACAAAGCCCGGTTTCAGCGGGGCCAGAACCTGCGCCGTCTCCCACAGCCGGAACGACGCATCCAGCGTCTGCGGCGGGAAGAATTCGAAGGAAACGTTCGGCGTGATCATGGTACTGTCCTTTTGGCTTGCCCCCCTTGTGCCAGAAAATCGAATGTGAGACAAATTCATAATCTTCAAGATTGTTATGAGTTGAGCCGCAAGATGCATATCGAGTTCCGCCACCTGCGCACGATCAAGGCGATCCATGATGCCGGGGGTCTGGCGCGCGCGGCCGACATTTTGCACATCACGCAAAGCGCGTTGAGCCATCAGGTCAAGGGGCTTGAAGATCAGGCCGGGGTCGAGCTGTTCGCCCGGCGTTCGAAGCCGTTGAAACTCTCGGCCGCGGGGATGAAGCTGCTGCGGCTGGCCGAACGGATCTTGCCCGAGATCGAGGCGATGGAAGAGGAATTCGATGCGCTGCGCCAAGGCCGGGCGGGACGGCTGCATATCGCCATCGAATGCCACGCCTGTTTCGACTGGCTGTTCCCTGTGCTGGAACAGTTCCGCCGCGCCTGGCCCGAGGTGGACATCGACATCCGCCCCGGTCTGGCCTTCACCGCGCTGGCGGCGCTAGCGCGCGAAGAGGTCGATCTGGTGATCTCGTCGGACCCCGAAAAGATTGATGGCATCACCTTCAACCCGCTGTTTGACTATTCGCCGACCTTCATCGCCGCCTCGAACAGCCCGCTGGCGCAGAAGGCGTTTATTGTGGCCGAGGATTTCGCGGATCAGACGCTGATCACCTATCCGGTGGATCGGGCGCGTTCGGATGTGTTTTCGCAGCTGTTGACGCCCGCGCGGGTGGAGCCCCGCGCGCATCGTCAGGTCGAACTGACCACGGTTATTCTGATGCTGGTGGCCTCGGGGCGCGGGGTTGCGGTGCTGCCTGACTGGGTGCTGCGCGAGGTGAAATACCAACCCGATTACATCACCCGGCCGGTCACGGAACACGGGTTGACCAAACGGCTTTATGCCGCGACCCGGACCGAAGACGTGACCGAGCCATTCATGGCGCATTTCCTGCGTCTGGCCCGGACCGAGCCTGTCAAACTGCAACGCGCCTGACCCGCGGTTCGGGGGGCCGGTTTGACGCGCCAAACCCCTTGGAATCCTGTGCTCACCCGCGTATAGGCAGCGCTTGAACCGAAGGAGCCATCGCATGCAAGGCAGCGCAAACCTCAACCTGATGATCAAAGCAGCCCGCAAGGCCGGCCGCTCTCTCGTGAAGGACTTCCGCGAGGTCGAGAACCTGCAGGTCTCCTCCAAGGGGCCGGGCGACTTCGTGACCAAGGCTGATCGCGAGGCCGAACGCATCATCATGGAAGAGCTGCGCGGAGCGCGCCCGTCCTATGGCTGGCTGGGCGAGGAAACCGGCGAGGCCGCGGGCGAAGACCCGACGCGCCGCTGGATCGTCGATCCGCTGGATGGCACCACCAACTTCCTGCATGGCCTGCCGCACTGGGCGGTGTCGATCGCATTGGAACACAAGGGCGAAGTGGTCGCCGGTGTGGTTTTCGACGCGGCCAAGGATGAACTGTATTACGCCGAAAAAGGCTTGGGCGCGTTCGTGAACGAAAGCCGCCTGCGCGTGTCGGGCCGCCGCAACATGATCGAGGCGATTTTTGCGACCGGCGTGCCCTTTGGCGGCAAATCGACCCTGCCGGCCACGCTGCAAGATCTGGCGCGCCTGATGCCGGTGTGTGCGGGTGTGCGCCGGTTCGGTTCGGCGGCGCTGGACCTCGCCTATGTCGCCGCAGGCCGTTACGACGGCTATTGGGAACGGGGCATCCAGCCTTGGGACATGGCTGCGGGCCTGATTCTGGTGAAAGAGGCGGGCGGCTTTGTCGGTCCCGTGCGCGAAGGTCGCGGCATTCTCGAATCGGGGGCAGTGATCGCTGGCAATGCCCAGCTGTTCGAGCCGCTGTGCAAGATCCTGCGTCAGCCGGCCTGATCTGTTCTAAATATGTTCACTGCGGGCTGCGGCGCCGTCTGCGGTGAACGAAATGGGAACATGTGGGCGGGTCGTTCACGTCTTGTTCACGCTGTTGTGGCAGGGTTCTCGCATCACCAAATGCGGGATATTCACCATGATTCAAGACGTAACCTGGACCAAAGCCGGTCAGATTTTTGCAGCCGCACGCCCTGTCGGCGCGCTGTTTCCGCTGGAATCGGCCATGGATGAAATCGGTCGTGCGGCGCGCGATCTGGCCTTTTGCGAGGCGGCAGAGGTGATCGCGGATAACCGGATTATGGTTCTGCGCGAAATGATCACGGCCTGCAAAGCCGAGATTTACCTGCAAGATGATGCCGTCGCGGCAGAGCTGCAGGCGGCGGTCGAGGGGCTGGGCGAAGAGCTCGAGTCCTTTGAGGAAACGCGCCCACTGGAGGCCGCCTTCCGCGCCGATCAACGCGATCAGGCCTGTGCGCGGATTTCGGCGGCGCAAACGCGGCTGCGCAGTTTCGTCGCCAATCCGTTGCAGGAGGCCGAGCTGTTCGACCCCGCGCTGAGCCGCGAAGAGGCGGTGGAACTGGCGCGCGCGGCCCTGGCCCGCAGCCCGGAAGACATCGTCCTGTCCGCCCGCGCCGAGGCCCGCGCCCGCGTGGCAGGCGCACCGATCCCGGTGCCGGGGGGCGAAAACTACCACTTCACCCAGCCCGAGGGCTGGACCGCCTGGCTGGCCACCCGTCTGGCGGCGCGCACGGGCCTGGCAATGCGGGGCTAAGGCAACGGCCCGGGCGCGGGACGGCTCCCTCGCCCGGGCGTTGCTCAGTCGCGTTTTGGGATTGCCAAACCGCGGATCACCGCCGGGCGGGCCAGAAACCGCTCCAGATAGGCGGGCACTGCGGTCAGATCATTCCAGCCGGTGATATCGCCGACCTTGTAGAAATCGCGCAGCGTGCGCAGCCACGGCGCAATCGCGATATCGGCAATGGAATAGTCGCCCGCGATCCACGCGCGCCCGGCCAGCGCGCCCTCCAACACTTGCAGCAGCCGCGCCACCTCGGCGCGGTAGCGTTCCTTCGGGCGCGGGTCTTCGATGTCCTTGCCGGCGAAAGTGTGGAAAAACCCCAGCTGTCCGAACATCGGCCCGATGCCGCCCATCTGGAACATCAGCCATTGCAGAACCTCGTAACGGTTGGCCTGCGGCAGCAGCTGCCCTGATTTTTCCGCCAGGTAAATCAGGATCGCCCCGCTTTCGAACAGCGCCAGCGGCCGCCCGTCCGGGCCGTTCGGGTCGATGATCGCCGGGATCTTGTTGTTTGGGTTCAACGACAGAAATTCGGGGGTCATCTGGTCGTTACTGTCAAACCGTACCAGATGCGGCTCGTAGGCCAACCCGATCTCTTCCAGCATGATCGACACCTTCACCCCATTGGGCGTCGGCAGGGAATACAACTGAATCACCGACGGATCGGCGGCGGGCCAGCGGCGGGTGATCGGAAATGTGCCGAGATCGGTCATGGGGCGCTCCTGTTTTGCGGGGACAGCAGAGCAGAAAATCCCCCCAAGCAAAAGGTGCGCGGGCGCAAAGAATATGTTACCCGATGCACCATCGCATATGCAGTTTTGCGGACTTACCCAGGGGCAGAGAATGATCAAAGAGTTCAAGAATTTCATCGCCAAAGGCAATGTCATGGACATGGCTGTCGGTATCATCATCGGGGCGGCGTTCACGGCCATCGTGACCTCGCTTGTGTCCGACCTCATCAATCCGATCATTGGTGTCGTCACGGGCGGGATCGACTTTTCGAATCTGTTCGTGAACCTTGGCGAAGGTTCGTTCGCCTCGCTGGCCGCCGCACGTGAAGCGGGCGCCCCGGTGTTCGCCTATGGCGCCTTCATCACCGCCGTGATCAATTTCGTGATCATCGCTTTTGTGGTGTTCTTGCTGGTCAAGCTGGTGAATCGGGTCAAAGAGGCCGCGGAAACCCCGGCCGAACCCGCGCCCGCCGCGCCTGCAGGCCCCAGCGAGCTGGATGTTTTGCTGGAAATCCGCGACGCGTTGAAGAAATAAGCCGCACGGCAGACGAAAAGGCCCGATCGTTCGACCGGGCCTTTTGCATCACAGCGCCAGCGCGTCGGTTCCGGTGATGAAGGGCAGGCCCAACGCCTGACCCACTGCCGGATAGGTGATCTGGCCCGCATGCACATTCAGCCCATTCAGCAGATGCGGGTCGTCGGCACAGGCTTGTTTCCAGCCCCTGTCGGCCAGCGCCAGCAGGAAGGGCAGGGTGGCATTGCCCAGGGCCTGCGTGGCCGTGCGCGCCACTGCACCGGGCATGTTGGCCACGCAATAATGCACGATGCCGTCAACCTCGTAGATCGGGTGTTCATGGGTGGTCGCATGCGAGGTTTCAAAACAACCGCCCTGGTCGATTGCAACATCCACCAGCACGGCGCCCGGTTTCATCGTGGCCAGCATCGCGCGGGTGACCAGTTTCGGCGCGGCAGCCCCCGGGATCAGCACGGCGCCGATCACCAGGTCGGCCTCGGTCACCAGTTGCGCCGTTGCGCTGCGGTCGGAATATTGGGTGGTCAGTCGGCCCATGAACACATCGTCCAGATAGCTGAGCCGCGCGACCGAACGATCCAGCACCGTCACATTCGCGCCCATGCCGCAGGCAACCCGGGCCGCCGCGGTGCCGACCACGCCGCCGCCAATCACAACGACATTGGCAGGCCGCACGCCGGGCACGCCGCCCATCAACACACCGCGCCCGCCATTGGCCTTTTGCAGGGCCCAGGCCCCGACCTGCGGCGCCAGACGCCCGGCAACCTCGGACATCGGCGCCAGCAGCGGCAGGCCGCCATTGCGATCCGTCACGGTTTCATAGGCAATGCAGGTCGCCCCCGAGGCGATCAGATCGCTGGTTTGAACGGGGTCGGGCGCCAGATGCAGATAGGTGAACAGCACCTGCCCTTTGCGCAGCATCGCGCGTTCCACCGCCTGCGGTTCCTTGACCTTCACCACCATCTCGGCAGCGGCAAAAACCCCGGCCGCGTCGGCCACGATCTGTGCGCCAGCGGCGGTGTAATCTTCATCCGTAAAGCCCGAGCCTACGCCCGCTCCGGCCTCGATCAGCACCTGGTGGCCGCGCGCCACCGCCTCTTGCACCGCTGCGGGCGTCATACCGACGCGGAATTCCTGCGGCTTGATTTCGCGCACGCATCCAATTTTCATCTGGTCTCCTCCTCGATCCAGAAATCCGTTCATGGGCCCAGTCTGCGCGCCTTCGTTTGATGATGTTTTGAATTCCGGTTGCCATTTTGCAGAAAATCAATGCATATCTTCGGCAAGATCCCAAAAGCAACGAAGAAGCTTGCGCTGAAATGTCATTGGACGCCACAGATCGCCGTATCCTGACCGTGCTGCAAAAGCAGGGGCGGATGTCGAATGCCGAATTGTCCGAACGGGTGAACCTGTCGGCTTCGGCCTGTCACCGCCGGGTGCAACGGCTGGAGGAAGAAGGCTATATCCGCGACTACGTGGCATTGCTGGATGCGCGCAAACTGGGCCGTCCGACCACGGTTTTCGTGGAAATCACCCTGTCGGGCCAGGCCGACGAGGTGCTGGAGGCCTTTGAGCGCGAGGTCAAAAAGATCCCCGATGTGCTGGAATGCCATCTGATGGCGGGATCGGCGGATTATCTGTTGAAGGTCGTGGCCGAAGACACCGAGGATTTTGCGCGCATCCACCGTGCCAAACTGGCGCGGTTGCCCGGCGTTCAGGGGATGCAGTCGAGCTTTGCCTTGCGCACCGTGTTCAAGACCACCGCATTGCCGGTTTAATTGCGCCAGAACCGCGGCATCACCAGCACCAGAATTGCCAGCAGTCCCAGCCGCCCCAGCAGCATTGCCAGCGTCATCAGCCATGTTGCGGCGTCGTTGAAGTCGATCATCGTGCCCGTGCGTGCGACCAGCGGACCCATGCCGAAGCCGATATTGCCCAGGCAGCCCCAGATCGCAAACAGCGATGAGGTGAAATCGACCCCCGTCATCGACAGCGCCACCGACAGCACGCCCAGCGTCAGGATATAGCCCGACACATGCAGCATCAGCGGCCCCAGTGTCGCCTCGTCCAGCGCGCTGCCACCATAGCGGGGGGGGGGCGATCCGGTGCGGCGCGTGCAATTGCAACACCGCCGCGCGGATGGCCGCCAGCGTGACCTGCACCCGGAACACCGACAACGCCCCCGAGCTGGACCCGGTGCAGCCCCCGACCATGCCGACCATGAAGGCCATGACCATCGCAAAGGCGCCCCAGGGTTCGACCGGGGCCACACCAAAGCCGGTTCCGGTCAGCAGCGAGGCGAAGTTGAAGGTGGTCTCGCGCACGATTTGTTCGATCGGCAAGGCCTCGCGCGAGAGGCGGTAAACGATCATGATAACGCAAAAATAGCCGTACCAGCGCAGAAAGGCGCGCACCTGCAGATCGTTCCACAGGGGTTTGCTTTGGCCGTGCAGCAGCTGGAAAAACCGGATGTAGGGCATTGCGCCCAGCAGCATGAACACACTGCCCGCATATTGTGCGGCGGGTGACCAGACCGCGAAATTCGCGTCATAGGTGCCAAAGCCACCCGTCGCAATCGCCGCCATCGCGTGGATCACTGCATCAAGCGGGTCCATGCCGCACAGCGCGAAGGTCACCGCGCACAGCGCCGTCAGTCCGGCATAGACCTGCAGCAAAGATATCGCGATATCGCCAGCGCGCGGCAAGACCTTGCCCAGCGTATCGAAGCCCTCGGTCTGGAAATAGCGCATGCCGCCGATCCGCATCACCGGCAGAAAGATCATCGCGACAAAGGCGATGCCCAGACCGCCCATCCAGTTCAGCATGCCGCGCCACAGGACCACGGATTTCGGCAGGTCTTCGAGCCCGGAAAACACGGTGTAGCCGGTGGTGGTGATGCCCGAAACCGCCTCGAAATAGGCATCGGTGAAGCTGACATCGGGGTGGCCGTGGATGAAGGGCAGGGCGCCGAACAGCGGCACGAAAACCCAGATCGCTGCGGTCAGCAGATAGGCCTGTTGCAGGGTCAGCCCGGTGCGCTGCCCGCTGGCGCTGGCCAAAGCCAAAAGCGCGCCGAACAGAATCGTCTCGATTGCCGCTTCGAAGACCTGCGCCCAGTTCGGGTCGCTCAGCGCATAATCCAATGCCACCGGCGCCAGCATCGCCGCCCCAAGCGCGAGCAGGATCAGGCCGAGATGGTGAAAGACGGGGCCGAAATCAGGCATGGGCAAGCCTTGGCGCGGTTCACGGGATGGCACAATTCACGAAGTTGAGAGGGCCAAAAAACCCCCGATGGCCGGGCCATGGGGGTTGATCGGTGCGGATAAATCCGCCAGCAATTCCAGTCGCTTAGAGCGCGCCTTCACGCTGAGCTTTCTTCCGCGCCAATTTACGGGCACGGCGAACGGCCTCGGCTTTCTCGCGCGCTTTCTTGACGGAGGGCTTCTCAAAATGTTGCTTGAGCTTCATTTCACGAAACACACCCTCGCGCTGAAGTTTTTTCTTCAGAGCACGAAGCGCCTGTTCGACATTGTTGTCACGAACGCTGACCTGCATGTGGTTGTCACCACCTTCCTAGGTTAGAGTTGCATCAGATTGCAGGAAGCGGCCATATAGCAAAGGCAGGGCCACTTGTCTACTGCCGCGCGCAAAGGAAAATGCCATGAAAAACGACCATTTGGATGTGGATCGGATGAAGGCCGAATTGCTGGCGGCGATCACGCCGCATGTGCCCTTTGATGGCTGGTCCGAGCCCGCATTTGCCGCCGCTGTGGCCGACCTTGGCGTTGATCCGGCGCTGGCGCGTCTGGTGTGCCCGCGCGGGGCGGTTGATCTGGCGGTGGCCTATCACCGCGCGGGCGATGCCGCGATGGAGGCGGCGCTGGCCGAGGCCGATTTGTCCGAGATGAAATTCCGCGACAAGGTGGCCACGGCGGTGCGGTTGCGGTTGCAACTGGCCGATCCCGAATTGGTGCGCCGGGGCGCGGCGGTCTTTGCCTTGCCGCAAAACGCCGCCACCGGCAGCAAGCTGATCTGGGGCACTGCCGACCGGATCTGGTGCGCGCTGGGTGATACCAGCACCGATTACAACTGGTATTCCAAACGCCTGACGCTGTCGGGGGTGTATTCGGCGGTGGTTTTGTTCTGGATGGGCGATGACAGCGAGGGGCATGTGGACAGCTGGAACTTTCTGGATCGCCGGATCGCGGATGTGATGCAATTCGAAAAGGTGAAGGGCAAATTGCTGAAGCTGCCCTTCGTGAAAGACATGCTGGGCGCGGTGCAGGCACCGCAGGCCAAACCGATGCCCGGCCGGATGGGAGAGACCCAATGACCTTGCCGCTGCAAATGACCGCCATCGAGATCACCGCCCCTGGCGGGCCGGAGGTGCTGCGTCCGGTAACGCGTGCGGTGCCGGTGCCGGGCTATGGCGAGATCCTGATCGAATTGGCCTATGCCGGGGTGAACCGCCCCGATGCACTGCAACGCGCGGGCGCCTACAAGGCGCCGCCCGGCGCGTCGGATCTGCCCGGGCTGGAATGCGCGGGCACGGTTGCGGCGCTGGGGCCGGGCGTGTCGGACTGGGCGGTGGGCGATGCGGTCTGCGCGCTGTTGCCCGGCGGCGGTTATGCCGAATATGCCACCTGTCCTGCGACCCATGCGCTGCCGGTGCCTGCGGGGATGGATCTGAAATCCGCGGCTTGCCTGCCGGAAACCTGCTTCACCGTCTGGTCCAATATCGTGATGCGCGGCGGGTTGCAGGCAGGCGAGAAGTTTCTGGTCCATGGCGGGTCAAGCGGCATCGGCACGACCGCGATCCAGATCGCCCGGGCGCTGGGGGCACGGGTCTTTGCCACCGCCGGATCGGCCGAAAAATGTGCCGCCTGTGCGGCGCTTGGGGCCACCGCGATCAACTATCGCGATGCGGATTTTGTTGATGTCCTGCGCGCCGAGGGCGGTGCCGATCTGATCCTCGACATGGTTGGTGGCAGCTATATTGCCCGCAATATCAAGGCGCTGGCTGACGATGGCCGGATGGTTTTCATTGCCTTCCTTGAAGGCCCGAAGGCCGAGATCAACTTTGCACAAGTCATGCTGCGCCGCCTGACGATCACGGGCGCGACGCTGCGCCCGCAATCCGACGCCGCCAAAGCCGAAATTGCCCGCCAGTTGCGCGAACAGGTCTGGCCGATGATTGCCGCAGGCAAGTTGCACCCGATCATCGACAGCACCTATCCGCTGGCCGAGGCGGCTGCGGCCCACGCCCGGATGGAAACCAGCGCGCATATCGGAAAGATCGTTCTGCGTGTTCGATGATGTCGTGTGGTGATGCTGGCTGCTGTCATGCAATATTGACCTAGTGGTCGTAAATTCGTGATGTTCATGGGGCCACTCTGCGCGCGCCCAGATCCGGGCGCAAAGAGGTTCTCCATGAAATCGACCATGCTCCGTGCCGCGCTTGCTGCACTTGCCACGACCACTGCTTTTGCCGCACACGCGCAGGATGCTGCGCCTTTCACGATGGGTATCTGGGGCGACATGCCCTATGCCAAAGCCAATGACGCCCCGGCGATCCCGGCCCTGATCGCGGATATGAACGCCTCGGACATCGCGTTCTCGATGTATGATGGCGACATCAAGGACGGTTCTTCGGAATGTGTCGATGCGACCTATACCGACGGCATCGCGATGTTCGACAGCCTGGCCAAGCCGGTGATCTATGTTCCGGGCGACAACGAATGGACCGATTGCCACCGCCTGAACAACGGCAGCTGGGACAATCTGGAGCGGCTCGATCACATCCGCAAAACCATGTTTGCCTCGGATGAGACCTTCGGCATGGAAAAAATGGTGGTCGAACATCAGGGTAAGCCCGCCGAAGCCTATGCCGAAAATACCCGTTATTCGAAATCCGGGGCGATGTTTGTCGGCCTGAACATCCCGGGTTCGAACAATAACAAGGTGAATGGCGAAAAAGACTGCACCAAGAAAAGCGCCCGTACCGCCGAACAATGCGCTGCTGACAACGCGGAATATGAAGCGCGTGACGCCGCCAACATCGAATGGATGAAAGCCAGCTTCGCCAAGGCGAAAGCCGATGGTGACAAGGGGATCATGCTGGTGATCCAGGCTGACCCGGGCTTCGACATTCCCGAAACCGAGGATACCGATGAAAGCCGGATGGAAGGCAAAGAAGGCTATGTCGCCTTCCTTGACGCGCTGATCGCCGAAACCGAAGCCTATGACGGTCAGGTCGTGCTGGTGCATGGCGATACCCATTACTTCAAAATGGACAAGCCGCTGCCGAACGCCTCGCATATGTTGGCCAATTTCACCCGCGTGCAAACCTTTGGCTCGCCGAACGTGCATTGGATCAAGGTCGATGTGGACGCCGCTTCGCGCGATGTCTTCACCTTCCATCCGATGATTGTGGCCGCCAACGCCAAGAAATCGTTGAACTGATACCGCTTGAACGGATCGGCGGACAAATCTGGATGGGGCGCCCTTGTGGCGCCCCTTTCAATCAACGCACGCGTTCCATCAGCGCGTCACGCATCGTGCAGTCGCGGATCACGTCGGGGCCGCAGGTGCGCGGCTTCAGGTCTTTGGTCAGGCAAATCCGGGCCTCTTGAATCCGGCCCTGATCGCAGGTGATGGTGATCATCTCGCGGCGCAGTTCGGGGTTGGCCTCCAGAAACGCCTCTTCGACGACAGTGGCGGGCAATTTGATGTCCTTGCTCAGGGTTTCGAACACATCAGGAATGTCGATGGTGGCGTAGGCCGCACGCGCTGTGGCGTAATAGTCGCTGGCCGACAGCCCGGCGCATCGCCCGTGCTTTTTCCACTGATACCAGGCCGCGCCATCCGATCCCATGACGTCCTCCATCGCCGCCGATTGCATCCGTGACGGGTCGTGTGCGGTGGTGCGGCAATAGCTGGGATAGCCGCGTTCATATTGCGGCCACAGCCCGTGCAACACGAACGAGGCATCGGCTTTCGGGTCGCATTGGCGGGCATTGCGGCCTGCGCCATCGGTCGCACACCAGCTGGGTGACCAGGACAGCGCCATCACGTAATAGTCGAAATCCCCCGCGCGTTCGCCATCCGCCCAAGCGGGGTTGGCCAAACACAGCAGGGCGGCAATGGTTACAAGTTTCATTTTCTCTTTCCTCTGGCCGGATTCGGCACTATATACGGGCGCAATTCCCCCCAGAAATGGACCGCGGTCACGGGAAGCACCCGACCGCAGCCGATTTCACGGCCCGGGAGAGATTTGTAAAGGATGGCTCCGATGACGAACAAGCCCCTGATGGCCAAGGCGACCGCCGTGTGGCTGGTGGACAATACGACGCTGACCTTCAAGCAGATCGCGGATTTCTGCGGCATGCATGAATTGGAGGTTCAGGGCATTGCCGATGGCGACGTGGCCGTGGGCGTGAAAGGCTTCGATCCGGTCGGATCGAACCAGCTGGACCCGAAAGAGGTCGAGAAGGGCGAGGCTGATCC
>JAQTYE010000147.1 GCA_028749255.1 Paracoccaceae bacterium
TCGCCACCCCGGCCATCTTGTTGATCTGCGCCGCGCCAATGCTTGCCTGCGTGTCCGCCGTGATCACCGGCACGTTGCCCGACAGCGCAATCGCCGCCGTGCCCGCCGCGCCGAACCCGATTTCAAACGAGCGCACCGAATTGGAGGCCGCCGCGTTGACCACCACACCATGGCCGGTCTGCACATGGGGCGTCGCGTTGCGCGTTTTGGTCAGCAACGAAATGCCGGTATTGCGGGCGTCAGCCGCGCTCAGGCCAACGTCGCTGGCGCTGCTGGCATTGCCTGCCGTCAGGCCGGTCGAGCTGTCCCAATCGGGCAGATCCGCGCCCTGGAAGTTATCCGCGAACGAGGTGAAGTTCGTATCGAAATCAGACACATAATCGACACCTGCCCCCGCGCCAAGTGCGGTGACCTGCGCCAGATCCGCAATCCGGGCATGGGTTTTATTGTCGATGATGACGATCCCGACAGAGGCCCCGATGCCCGCCGTGCCGCCAACCCCGGCCGAACCGACCAGCGAATCCACCGATGCGATATCGGTCGCCAGAACCGCCACATCGTCATTGGCAAAGACCTGCGCGCTGTCTTCGATGCTGGCGGTCGTCGTGTTCTCGATCGTATAGACCGCAACCGCACCGGCCAGACCGGCACTTTGGCCGACGCCCGCGCTGAGCGCGATGATATTGGCCGCCTCGCCGCTTTGCGCCGCGACGCGCACGTCATTCGTTTTCAGCGCCGCATGGCGACCGACGCTGGCGGTGACGGTTTTGGTCAGAACGCCGACGCCAACGCCTGCGCCCGCACCGACAGATCCCCCAAGCCCGACCGCGCCGGGGAAGGTATCCAGCGTGGACTGGTCTTGTGCCGTGACCGCAAGATCGCCGACCGTCCCGGTCTGGCCGATCCGGGCATAATCGCCAACCAGAGCTTCGGTCTTGGTGTCGAGCACATAGACGCCGACGCCCGCCCCCACACCAACCGATTGCGACGCGCCGCCCGCGACGGCAAAGGTCTTGCCAACTTCCGTAGCACTGGCCGCGATATTGACCGCGCCCGCGCGCGAAATCTGCACCGCGTTCAGGGCACTGGTGCCGTCGGCCAGCACGGCACGGGTCACGTTGTTGACCGTCACGACCGAGGCCGCGGCCCCGATCCCGGCGCTGCCGCCGATCCCCAGACCACCGGCCACGCTGAGCGTGTCAAAATCATTGGTCGCGGTGACCGAGACATCGCCCGCCGCGGCGATTTGCGCCCCGGCGCCGACCCGCGCGTTCACGTCATTCTCGGACACCAGGACGGTCGCGACACCGGCCACGCCCACATTGCTGGCGCCCGCGGCACTGATCCCGATAACCTTGATGGATTGATCGCCCGTCGCGGAAATATCAACCGCACCCGCATTCACCAGTTGCACGTTCTCCGACAGCTCGGCCGTCGTTTTGCCGTTGTTGACGATCACCGAGCTGGAAATGCCCACGCCCACCTTGCTGCTGAGCGCGACACCGCCTGACAGGGCCTTGGCGTCCAGCCCGTTGCTGGCCAGAATCGCAACGTGATTGCCATTCGCGTCAACGATGGTGACCGCAGTGTTGGCCGGTGTGGTCAGGCTCTTGCCGATTGCCGCCGAGGTGTCGTCCGAGAATACCATGACCGCAAACGAGCCCTGCACCGCGACATTGCTGGCCTGCGCCCCACCGATGGCTTCGGTGTAGTAATTGCCCGTGCTGAACAGCGGCTGATTGACGATATTTTCCTGGAAATCCGCCAGATCGGTGAAGTTGAACGCGACCGTGGGGTCGATCTTTTCGTTGGTGGCCGAAACCGTGACCGCCCCCGACGTCAGCGAACTGCCCGCGCCGATATTGGCGGTATAGGCATTGTCCGACACCACCACGGCGACCGAGGCGCCAACCCCCGCCTGCCCGCTGGACCGCGCCACGCTGGACGATTTCGCGCTCATCCGGCTGGCATTATCGGCGGTGACATTGACCGCGCCAACACGGCTCAGGCTGCCGATGGTCACGTTGTCGCCAATCGTGGCCGAGGTCGTGGTGTTCGACACATCAACCGCCAGAGCGCCCGCGACGCTGACCTTCTTGGACGAGGCGCCAGCAAAGGCCACGGCCGACAGACCGTTGAGGAAATCGGTCTTGCCCGCTTCATGCGCCATGTTCTGGCTGCTGTCGGCGGTCACATTGACTGCGCCCGCACGCGTGACCGTGGCGCCATCGGCAATGCTTGCCGTGGCGCTGTTGTTCGAAATGCTCAGCGCGACACCCACGGCCACGCCGATTTCGGCGCCCGTGGCCTCGCCATCGCCGCGGGTCGCGATATTGGTATCATTGCTGGCCGAAACGGTCAGATCGTCGGTCAGCGAGACCGTGACCGCGCGCATCGTGGCGCTGACCGCATCCTGAGCCGCCGCAACGCCAACGGCCGCAGCCACCGTGACCTTGGCCCCGCCATTGCCGGTGCTTTGATCGGACCCGTCAGTGCCTTTTTGATAATTCTTCGTATTATCAAGGGACTTCGTGCTCTGCGCATCCGAGGTTTCCGACGGCTCCTTGTCCTTGCCGCCGCCCGCACTGGCATCGGCATAAGCTTCGTAGCTGCGGTCCGAGGTCGCCGAAATCGTCAGCGATGCCGCCGTCAGATCACGGGCAAGCTCTGCCGAGGTGACCGAGGTGTTCTTCAGATCGGTTGCCAGATCGCCGCCGCCCGCGATGACCGCGACCGCAGCCCCCACGCCGACCTTGCCGCCCTTGGCCTCGCCGGTGCCGGTCGCGGTGTTCTCGCCGCTGTTGCTGGCCGAAATCGTGACCGCCCCCGCCGTGGTGATCGCATTGCCGGTCCCGATCCGGGCCGTGGTCGTTTGGTCCAGCAGCGCCAGCGCCACCACCGCGTCAATCGCGATGCCGCCTTCGGAACCCGCCTTGGCCTCTGTCTCGGTCGAGATGGCGGAATTGGCCAGCACCGACAGGCCCGCGCCGTTGTCGAACACCGCGCCGTCCTTGATCTCGGCCGTGGCATCGGTGGTGATCAGGTTCAGCGCGACCGAGGCGCCGATGCCGACCTTGCCGCCCTGGGTATCGCTTTCATCCACCGGTGTTGCACTGGCGGTGGCCATCATCTGCTGATCGGCCGACACGGTCGAGGCGCCGCTGCCCGCATTCACCACCGCGCTGCCCGACACACTGGCCACACTGGAGGACTCGATCAGGTTCAGCGCCAGCGCGCCCGCGATGCCGACCTTGCTGCCGCCCGCACCCGACTGGGCCGACGTGGCGAAGGTATCGACATGCGGCGTCTCTGCCGGATCAGCCTTGAGCGCGGACACCGTCACACCATTGGCGGTATAGCTCGCGGCCCCAAGGCTTGCGACATTGGTCGAGGTGATCGCGTTCACCGCCGCGGCGGCCGCAATCGAAATCTGCGATTCAGCGGCGCTGGCGTCGGCGGTCACCGAGCCATCGGTGCCGTTGATTGCCATCACCGTCAGACGACCGCCCGCCGTGATATTCTGGCCATCGGGCATCGCCGCATTGACCGAAGAGGTCACGACATTCACGCCGACCGCGGCCGCGACGGACAGTTTGCCCTCGCTCGACCCGGCAGAGTGATCCTGATCGGCGGTTTCGGTGGTCCCGGCCTGCTGCTCGGAATCGCCCACGTTGCTGTCGGATTGCGTGGTCGTGGCAAAGTCGAACTGGTTCGAGACGCGGTCATCCACCATGCCCTCGCCATCGCTCGCCTCGTCGTTGCTGTCGGCACCTGCGGCCCCCGAAGCGCCTGCGGTCACCGTCAGCGTTCCGGCAGAGCTGCCCGCCGCCTTGAACGTCACATCCCCCGCAACCGCCGTGATCGACCGGCCGGTCGAGACCACGACCTTGTCGGTCACCAGCGCCAGCGACAGCGCGACCCCGATGGCCGCCTTCGATCCCGCCGCTGTGGCCGAAGCCGACGTGGTCTCGGTCGCGGTCTGCTCGGCTTCCACGGAAACCGCGCCTGCCACCGTCAATGTATCGGGATTGGCACCGATCGTGGCGCTGGAGGTATTGGTCACAAGCGCCAGCGCAAGCACCGGAACGATGCTGACGCCGCCCTCGGCCCCCGCCTCTGCTTCGGTGATGATGTCGTGATCCGCCGTTGCCGTGAGGCTCAGCGAGGTCGCCCCGCTCAGCGTCACATCGTCGCCGATCTTGGCAATCGCACGGTTGCCGACAATGTTGATCGCGGCCGAGGCACCGATACCGACGGTGCCGCCAATGGTGCCTTCGACCGGCAAGGCCTCGGCAGTTTCCTGGGTCTGGTTGTCGGCGAAAATCTCGACCGTGCCATGCGACGTCACATCGGCATCATCGGCGATGCTGGCCATGCTTTGCGTATCGACAAGGTTCAGACCCAGCGCACCGGCGATGCCGACCTTGCTGCCGCCCGCGCCCGAGGTCGCGCTGGCCAGATAGGTATCGGCGCGGGTCGCAAGGCTGGCCGGATTGGCCGCAAGCGACGCAACATCCAGCTTGCTGGCCGAAATCTGCAGGCTGCCGACCTCGTGGGTGGCGGTGCCAAGCGTCGCATCGTTGCGCGCGTGAACCACGTTCACCGAAACCGCGGCGCCGATCCCGACAACCGCCTGCGCGCCCTCTTCGCCCACAGCCGAGGCGTTGCTGGTGACCAGGCCATCGGTGTTGCTGGCGGTCAGGATTTTCAACGCCCCGGTGGGCGAGGTGATGCTGATGTCGTTCGGCACGCTGGCCGAAACGGTGGCGTTCTGGATATTGACGGCCACGCCTGCCGCCACGGTGACCTTGCCTTCGCTGGTCTCGGCCGAGTGGTTGTCCGAGGCCGCCGCATCGGTCGCACCCTGTTGTTCGGTGTCGCCCACGCCCGACGCACCCTGCTGGGTGCGCGCGCTGGTCAGCTGGCCATCGACGGTATCGTCCACGGTGGCATCCTGGCCCGGCTCTGCCGCACCCGAGTCATCCGCCGCAGCACCGCCCGAGGCGCTGGCCTCGGCGGTCAGCGTGTTCAGCGACGCACCCGCCGCCGAAATCGTCACATCCCCGCCTGCCGCGATATTGCGCGTGGTGGTGGCCGTGACCGTGTCATTGACCAGATTGACCGCCACCGCAGCGCCAATCGCCGCCGTGCCCCCCGCCGCCTGCCCCTTGGCCGAGGTCACAGCGCTTGCTTGCTGGATCGCGGCGATGGTCACCGAGCCCGTCGCCGTGACGCCCGCCGTCCGCGTGCCAATCTTTGCAGTGGTGGTATTGTTGACCATCGCCAGCGCGACCACCGGGGTGATCGACACACCGCCCGCGGACCCCGCCTCGGCGGTGGTGGTGATCGCATGCGCGGCACTGGCCGACAGGGTGATCGCATCGGCCCCGGTCAGCGTGGCCTCATCGCCCAGCGTGGCACTGGAACGATTGGCAAGGATGTTCAGCGCAACCGAGGCGCCCACGCCCACCTTGCCGCCCGCAGCCCCGGTTTCATCCGGCAGCGCGGTGGCGGTGGTTTCGGTCATGTTGTCGCTGCTGAGCGACAGATCACCGCCGCCCAGCGTGACGGTGGCCCCGCCCGCAATCGTGGCGTTGCTTTCGGTATCGACCAGGTTCAGTGCCAGCGACCCGGCCAGCCCGACTTTCGATCGGCCCGCCCCCGAGGTGGCGCTGGTCAGATAGGTGTCGCTGAGCGCATCGGCCGGGGTGCCCGCCACCAGTTTCGCCACATCAAGTTTGAGTGCCGAAATATCCACCGAAGCCGCGTTGACCGCGCCATTGCCCAGGGTCGCGTTGTTTTTGGTGTGAACCACATTGACCGCCACGGCGGCGCCAATGCCAACAGCGGCGGGCGTATCGCCCACGGCAGTGCCATCGGTGGTCACCGATCCGGTGGTGTTGTTCGACGTCGCGATGTTCAGCGCGCCGCCTGCGGTGATCATCCGGCCATCGGGCACGCCCGCCGAAACCAGCGAATTCTGCACATTCACGCCGACGGCCGCGGCCACCGTGACCTTGCCTTCGCCGGTCGAGGCCGAACGCCCGGTCTCATCGCTGGCACCATCGGTGCTGGCCTGCTGCTGCGCGGAATCGCCGACACCTGCGGTGCCTTGCTGATCAGAGGCATGGGTCAGGTTGCTGGTGACGGTGGTATCGACATCGCTATCCTGTCCGGCCGCCGCATCGCCGGACTCGTCGGCTGGTGCGCTGCCCGATGCGCTCGCCGTGGCCTCCAGCGTGTTGAACGAGGCCCCCCAGCTGCGCAGGGTCACCGCATTGGCCGCGTTCAGATCGCGCAGCGTGGTCGCGGTGACGGTATCGTTGACCAAAGCGATGGCCACGGCGGCGCCAATCGCCGCCTTGCTGCCCGCAGCCGTGCCCGAGGCGGTGGTTTCTTCGGTCGCCTGCTGGCTGGCCAGAATGCTGATATCGCCCGCAGAATGCTGCGCCGTGGCGCTGCTGCCCAGCTGCGCGGTGGTGGTGTTGTTCACCAGCGACAACGCCAGGGCCGGCGTCACCGAGATCCCGCCGCTCGACCCGGCCTCGGCGGTCGTGGTGACCTCGTGGACCGACGCCGCCGACAGCGTCAGCGACCCGGGCGTGGTGATGACACTGCCATCGGCCAACGTCGCAAGGGTCCGGTTCGCCACGATGTTGATCGCGACCGAGGCGCCGACGCCCACATCGCCGGTGGCCCCGGTGGTGTCGGGAATCGCGCTCGCGGTCGAGACGGATTCGTCCTCGGCGCTCAGCGACACATCGCCCCCGCCGATCGCCACGGGGCCCGTGGCGGTGATCGTCGCCGCGCTTTGCGTATCGACCAGGTTCACGGCCAGCGATCCGGCCACGCCGACACTGGTGCCGCCCGCGCCCGAGGTCGTGTGGGTGGCAAAACTGTTGCTGCCCCCCGCGGCCATAAGCGCGCTCAGATCCAGGCTGCCCGCAGACAGGCCCTGCCCGCCCAGCGTGGCATTGTTCTGCACCTTGGCCAGGTTGATCCCCACCGCAACCCCGACGCCCACGTCGGATTCAAGCGCGGACCCGTCCGCCGTCACATCGGCGGTGTTTGCGGTCTGCGCGCGGATCGCCGCGTCCCCGGTGATGTCCGAGGCCCGGTCCGACGTCATGCTTGCCGTGGTGGTCGCGGTCAGATCGGACAGCGCAAGGGCACCGACGACCGAGACCTGCCCTTCAGAGGTGCTGGCATAGGGTTCGTAATCGGGATCGTTCAGGTAATCCGATGCGGCGCTGCCGCTTTGCGGGGTCGAGGCGCCGCCTGCGGTGGCAGAGGCCGTCACCACGATATCGGTCACGGTCGAGGCATCCAGCGACAGGCTGCCCGCGCGGATATAGCCCGAGCCATCCACCGTGGCTTCGGTGGTCGCCTTGACCACGCTGACGGCCACGCTGGCCCCGAAGGCCGCGGCGACGGGGGTCGCATCCGCATGGCTCGTGACCGTGTTGGTCGCGCCAAGGCTGGTTGCGCCGGTAATGATCAGATCGGCGGTGCCGATATGGGTGGTGGCCGAGCTGTTCACGGTCGAGACCGCAACCGCGCCATCGACACTCGAATTGGCCGGGGCCAGCGATTGGGTGGCAATCTGGCTGTCGGCGGTCGCAACCGAAGACAGGCTGGCGCTGGCGGCCTGAATATTGGCACCGCCGATGATGTTGACCGAGGCACCGACAGTCGTGACCACAACGCCGATCGGCAGATTGGCCGCCACCGCCGCAGTCGAGGCCGTGGCCGTCGCGGTCAGCGCGCCCGACGCGACGATCTGGCCGCCATCGACCAGAATCGACGCCTCTGCGGTGGGGGTTGATGCCAGAATCGTCAGCGGCGCCGCGGTCGAGGTCGCCAGCAAATTGACATCGCCGCCACGGATTTCGCCCGCGACGGTGATCTGGGCGGTGCCGCCCGCTGTTTGCGTCGCATTCAGGGTCACAGTGCCCGCGCTGCCGCCGCCCAGGGCTTCGGCGTTCAGCAGGCCGCCCGCCGCGACGCTGATCGTCGGCGCAATCAGCGTGATGTCGCCCGATGCCCCGCCCGACAGCGTCGTGTCGATGCTGCCACCGGCCTCGATCGTGATCGAGTTATCCGCCAGAATAGAGGTGTTCACGCCCGCATTCAGAATCGAATTGCCCGCCGTGATCGTCACATCGAGCGGGTCAATCAACAGCGTGCCACCCGCGCCGGAATCCGACAGAAGATCCAGCACAACCGCGCCGATTTCGGCATTCTTGCCGCTCAGCTCGACAAAGCCGCCCGCACCGCTGCCCGCCCCATGCGCCGAGATCATCGCACCGGTCTGCGCAAACAGCGAACTGCCCGCATAGACGACAATCGTGCCGCCAATACCCGCAGCCCCCGCGCCGTCAGCGCTGAGTTTCGCCGTCGGCGCAAGGGTGGTATCGCCCCCTGATTTGATCGTGATCTTGCCACCCTGGCCAGAGCTGTTAGCCCCCACACGCACCTTGCCGCTGACCTTGGCCTGACCTGCGGCCACGATGGAAATGACGCCATTGCGGCTGACCATCGCGCCGCCTTCGGACAGGCCGGTGGAATTCACCGTGGCCTCGAAGCGCTGCCGCTGGGTCAGTTGCTGGGCGGTCACCGGGCTGCCGTTCGGCCCCGTCAGGGTCACGTTCTGACCATCAAGCGTGATGCCGTTTTGCGCGTTGATCACGCCCGAGATCGTGATGAACCCATCAGGCGAAATCGGAATTTCGCCCCGCATCAACTGGCCCGCCGCCGCCTGATTGATCGTGCCATCCGCGCCGATAACCGAGTCCAGAAACTTGTCGGTCGGCGTGTTCACGGTCAGCGAGCCGACGTTGATCACGCCGCTTTGCCCGACGATAAACCCATGCGAATCCGAGAAATAGACGTTCCCGCCGACCTGACCGTCCTTGTAGGAATTCAGGATCCCATCAACGACAACCGGCCCGCTCCGCACGATGTTGACCAGATTGCCGGTGCCATCGGGCAGATACAGGTTCACCGTGGTGCCCGCGCTCTGCTCGAACTTGGTGAAAGAGTTATAGCCGGTCTTGTTGGAAATCGTCGCGGTGGTGATCCCGGTCGTACCGCCGTTGACCGTTACCGTCGTCTTGGTCCGCCCATCGGTGATGATGGTGTTACCCGCGCTCGCCGGATCTGCGTCCTGCGCATGCACGATCGCGCCCCCCCCGAAGGTGGCAAACGCGCCAAGGGCGATCGTACTGACGCCGAAACGCAGGCTTGCAGCCAGCGAACGGCGGGCGGGTTGGGGCCCATCCGCGAAGGCCACAAACCGTTGCGGAACAACGGTATTAACGCGGCTGGAACGACGA
>JAQTYE010000148.1 GCA_028749255.1 Paracoccaceae bacterium
TTCGACGGGCGCGCCTATGCGCTGGCGATTGCCTCGCAAAAATTGCTGGCCGCGATTGGTGTCTGGCCTGCGGTGGCCGAACACGCCCAGCCGATGATGGAGGTCAAGGCCTCGGATGGCGATGCGAGCGAAGGCGGGGCACCGTTTTTCCTGCATTTCGACAGTCGCGAGCTGGATCAGGCGCCGGTGGGTTACATGCTGGAAGACCGCTATCTGTATCGCGCCTTTCTGGACGCAATGCAGGCAGCTCCCGGTATCACGCTGATTCAGGCAACGTCAGTCACCACGCAACAAGTCTTGCCCGGCGGTGTTACGGTGACCCTGTCCGACGGGCGCACACTCAGCGCCAGCCTGTTGGTGGGGGCCGATGGGCGCCGTTCGGGCGTGGCCGAACGCGCCGGGATCGGGCGCGAGGGCTGGGGCTATGGCCAGACCGCGCTGGTCGCAGCCATCGACCACGAACTGCCGCATAACGGCATCGCGCATCAGTTTTTCATGCCCTCGGGGCCGCTGGCGATCCTGCCCTTGCCGGGCAACCGCAGCTCTATCGTCTGGAGCGAAACCGATGAGAACGCGCGCACCATCGCCGCACTGTCGGATGAGGATTTCCTTGCCATACTGCGCCCGCGCTTCGGCGATTTTATGGGCAAGATCAGTCTGGCGGGGCCGCGCTTCAGCTATCCGCTGAACCTGACCCTGGCGCGCGCCTATGCGGCGCCGCGCGTGGCATTGATCGGTGACGCCGCACATGGCGTGCATCCGATCGCGGGGCAAGGCCTGAACCTGGGGCTGCGCGACGTGGGCGCCCTGGCCGAAATCGTGGTCGAGGCGATGCGGCGCGGCGAAGACATCGGCGCACTGGATGTTGTGGAACGGTATCAGGGCTGGCGGCGGTTCGATTCCACTGCGCTGGCGCTGGGGATGGATTCGGTCAACAAGTTGTTCTCGAACAGAAACCCGATCCTGCGCGCCGGACGTGATCTGGGCATGGGTCTGGTCAATGCAATTCCCGCGCTGCGTCAGGGTTTCATGCGGCAGGCGGCGGGACTGTCCGGCCCCCTGCCCCGGCTGTTGCAGGGACGTCCGCTTTAATCCAGCGGGCGCGCCTCGTCCGCCAGCAAGATCGGAATGCCGCCCCGGATCGGATAGGCCAGCTTCGCGGCCTTCGACACCAGTTCCTGCCGTGCCGCATCATAGTGCAAAACAGCCTGGGTCAGCGGGCAGACCAGCGCCTCCAGCATGCGACGGTCGAACAGCGGCCTGTCCTCGGGGCGCGGCTCATCCGTCATTGCAGCTTTTCCTCCCCGCCGCAGCAGTGCAGCGCAAATTCCATCAAGGTCACCAAGGTTTCGCGCCGGGTCACCAGATCGGGCGCCTCAAGCAGCGCTTGCTTGTCCTCGGGCTCCAGCGGCAGCAACATCGCCAGCGAATTGATCAGCAGCTCGTCCTCGGCATCCTTCAACGAGTCCCAGTCGGTATCAAGCCCCTGCGCCTCGAAATACCGACATAGCAGGTCCATGAACGGCACGCGGTCGAACCCGGGGTCATGTTCGGCCCGCCCCAGATCGCGCGCAAAATCCGTCCAACCGACCTGCGCGCGGATATAGGGGGTGAAACCGCCGATTTCGCGCAACAGACGAAACCGCGAGATCCCCGACAGGGTGATCATATAGCGCCCGTCTTCGGTCTCGGAAAACCCGGTCAACCGCCCGGCACAGCCGATGCTGTTCAACCGGGGCGCCCCGTCGCGGGTCTTGCACGGCTGGATCATCCCGATCAGCCGATGCGGCGTCTTCAGACAATCCTCGATCATCTGCAAATAGCGCGGTTCGAAGATATGCAGCGGCAACCGCCCCCGAGGCAACAACAGCGCCCCGGGCAACGGAAACAGCGGGATAGTTTCAGGCAGGTCGGCGGCTTTGATCATGCCCAACACCTAGCGCGCCTGCACGATCAGGCAAATATCATCGACGACAAGCGACGACGGCCCTTTGCTGCGATCGGATCGTTGGGTTTGAGCGCGTCGAAGATCGTGAAGAGCTGCGTTTTCGCGGCGCCGTCGTTCCATTCGCGGTCCCGGCGGAAAAGCTCAAGCAACTGTTCAACCGCCTCTTCGACCTGCCCCGCCGCGTGCAGTGCCTGCGCATATTCGAACCGCGCCTGATGATCTGCCGGGTCGGCCTCGACCGCAGCTTTCAGTGTGTCCAGCGGCCCCGCCTTTTGCGCCTGTTTCGCCAGCGCCAGTTGCGCGCGCGCGGCCTCGACCGGGGCGGCGGTGGCGACTTTCGCGGGCACTGCCGCAAGCGCGGTTTCGGCCTGATCCAGATCGTTCAACGCCAGATGCGCACGGATCAACCCACCATGCGCCTCGGCGCTCTCCGGGTCTTCTTCCAGAATCGCGGCAAAGGTCTCGGCCGCATCCTGCGCGGCGCCTTCGGCCAGCATTTCCTCGGCGGCGGCGATCGCATCCGCCAAGCCCCCGTCGCCCGCCAGCGCCGCCAGCTTTTCAACGAATTTCTTCAACTCAGACGGCGCAAGCGCGCCCCGAAACCCATCAACCGGCTGTCCTTGCCAGAACGCATACACAGTGGGGATCGACTGCACCCGCATCTGCCCGGCAATCGCCTGGTTTTCATCGACATTGATCTTGGCCATGACAACGCTGCCCTTGGCCTCGGTCACCGCAGCTTCCAGTGCCGGGCCCAACTGGCGGCACGGGCCACACCACGGCGCCCAGAAATCGACGATCACCGGGACAGTCATCGACTTATCTACCACTTCGGCCATGAAATTGGCCTCGTTCGCGTCAAAGATCAGATTGGCGGGCGTCGGGGTTGCGTCGGATTTTGCGTCAATACCAAACATGTCTCGCTCCTTTCGGATTGGGTTGCCCCCTATATGCGCGCGCGGGGGCGTCACGCCAAGGGGCGGTGCGTGGGCTTACAGATCAAAAGTCGCAAAAACCGGCGCATGATCCGAGGGCTGTTCCCAGCCGCGCGCGGCGCGCAGCACCCGGCTGCCATGCGCGGCGTTGGAAATGTCGGGCGTGGCCCAGATATGATCGAGCCTGCGGCCTTTGTCGGCGGCGTCCCAATCCTTGGCGCGGTAAGACCACCACGAATACAGCAACCCTTCGGGAATATCCTGGCGCGTGACATCGACCCATTTGCCCGCATCCTGGGTCTGCGCCAGATGTTCGATTTCAATCGGCGTGTGCGACACGATCTTCAGCAGGCTTTTGTGGTTCCACACGTCATCTTCGCGCGGCGCGATGTTCAGATCGCCGACCAAGATCGCCTTTTCGGGACGGGCAGCAAAGAAATCGTCGCGCATATGGGTCAGGAAATCGAGCTTCTGGCCGAATTTCTCATTCACCGCACGGTCGGGAATATCGCCGCCCGCGGGGACATAGAAATTGTGGATGGTCACGCCATTGTCCAGCCGCCCGGCGATATGGCGCGCATGGCCGAGATTGGCATAGTCGCCCGCCGCCACTTCGGTGATTGGCAGCTTCGACAAGATCGCCACGCCGTTATAGCCCTTTTGCCCGCGCGCGACCATGTGGCGATAGCCCAGTGCGTGGAACTGCTCCAGCGGGATCTTTTCGACCGGGCTTTTGCATTCCTGCAGACACAGCACATCGGGGGCTTCTTCGGTCATCAGCTTGCACACCAGCGCTTCGCGCAGGCGGACCGAGTTGATGTTCCAGGTGGCGAGGGTGAAGGTCATGCGCGCTCTCCGTGTCAGGCGGCGCGATACTGGCCCGGGTGGCGCGCAAGGGCAACCCGATTGCTGCGACGGGCACGCCGGGGGTTTTGTACCCCCGGACCCCCGCAGAGTATTTGAACCAAGAAGAAGGGGTTTCTTCTTGGCTCAAATACTCAAAGCACAGCGAAAGTTACTCTGCCCAGCCGGAGATGGATTTGACATCGCAAAATTCTTCGATGCCCCAGTGCCCACCTTCGCGCGCACGGCCCGACGCCCCGACACCCCCGAAAGGTGCGCCCGCGCCGCGGCTTTGGCCGTTCATTTCGACCATGCCCGAGCGCAGTGCCCGCGCCAGGCGGTTGCGCCGCGCCCCGTCGCCCGACTGCACATAGTTGGTCAGGCCATAGGGCGTGGCATTGGCGATGCGCAGCGCCTCTTCTTCGGTGTCGAAAGGCATGATCGACAGAACCGGGCCAAAGATTTCTTCATTCATCACGGTCATCTCAGGCGTACAATCGGCAAAGACCGTCGGACGCACGAAGAAGCCACGGTTCAGATCCTCGGGGCGCCCCGGGCCCCCCGCGACCAGACGCGCGCCTTCGACGATGCCAGTCTCGATCAAGCCCTGAATTTTCTCGTATTGGCTTTTGTTCACCACCGGGCCGATGTGTTTTCCGGGCAGGCTGGCGGGGCCGACCTTGGTTGCCTCGGCGGTTTCGCGGGCGATTTCGACGGCGCGGTCATAGGCGCTGCGTTCAACCAACATCCGGGTGGGCGCGTTGCACGACTGGCCCGAATTCTGCAAGCAATGCCGCACACCGCGCGCCACCGCCTTGTCGTCGGCATCGGCGAAGATCAGGTTCGCCCCCTTGCCACCAAGTTCGAGACAGACCCGTTTCAGCGTCTCGGCCGCGGCAATCGAGATCGCCTTGCCCGCGCGGGTCGAGCCGGTGAACGAGATCATCTCGATATCGGGGTGGGTGGACATTTGCGTGCCAACGCCCACGCCGTCGCCGTTCACCAGGTTGAACACACCTGCCGGCACCCCCGCCTCATGCAGGTATTCCGCGAACAAAAGCGAACTGAGCGGCGATTCCTCGGACGGTTTGAGCACCATAGTGCAGCCCGCCAGCAGCGCCGGAATCACCTTGAGCGTGACTTGGTTCATCGGCCAGTTCCACGGCGTGATCAGGCCGACGACGCCGACCGGCTCCATCGCGATCATTGCACCCGGGGTGCCATCCCCCAGCGGACGGATCCATTGAAAATCCTGTGCGGCCTTGATGAAATTGGCGATGTGCCACGTGCCTGCACCAACCTGGCTTTCGCGGGCCAGATCAATCGGCGCGCCCATTTCCAGGCTCATCGCCTGTGCCATTTCCTCGGCCCGGGCCTGATAGATCTCGGCGATCTTTTCCACCAGCGCCAGACGCGCTGCGGGGGGCGTTGCGGCCCAGCCGGGTAGCGCTGCTTTGGCGGCAGCCACGGCCGCCTCGGTATCAGCCTTGTCGCCAAGACTGATCACCGCGCAGGGCTCTTCGGTCGAGGGGTCAATCACCAGGCAGTCGCGTGGGGCTGCCGGGGCGACCCATTGGCCGTTGATGTAAAAGTCGCGTTTCTCGATCATGCGGAATCCTCCTGTTGCGGGGAAGGTGGCACCGCTGTCTGGCAAGGGCAAGGTGGCGCTTTGCGAAACAGCTGTGCAAATCGACCGGCTTACCCTAGCGAGACGCGTCCCGAAGGCCTATGTTCTGGGCCACGGACATTTCTACTGGAGGGACCCATGGGCCTGCGCATCAACGACATTGCCCCCGATTTCACCGCCGACTCGACCGCAGGCAAGATCAGCCTGCACGACTGGATCGGCGACAGCTATGCGATTTTGTTTTCGCACCCGAAAGACTTCACCCCGGTTTGCACCACCGAATTCGGTGCCGTGGCGCAGCTGGCCCCTGAATTCGCAAAGCGCAAAACCAAGGTGATGGGCATTTCGGTCGACTCGGTCGAAGAGCACATCAAATGGAAGGCCGATATTGCCGCATTTGCGGGGGCTCCGGCTGACTTCCCGATCATCGACGACACCTCGCTGACGGTCGCCAAGCTTTATGACATGCTGCCCGCCGAGGCCTATTTGCCCGACGGTCGCACCCCCGCGGACAGCGCCACCGTGCGCACCGTCTTCATCATCGGGCCCGACAAAAAAGTGCGCCTGATGATGACCTATCCGATGTCGGTGGGCCGCAATTTCGCCGAGATCCTGCGCGCACTTGATGCGGTTCAGGCGACCGATGGCGCCCCCTTTGCCACCCCCGCGAACTGGGTGCCGGGTCAGGACGTGATCCTGGCACTGTCGGTTTCGACCGAAGATGGGACCGCACGTTTTGGCGATGTTGACGTCAAGCTGCCTTATCTGCGCACCGTCAAAGCGCCGAAATAAACGCGGGTCACCGCGCAAACCGGAAGGGCGCCTGCGGGCGCCCTTTTTTCTGTCGCAACTCCCCGTCAACGCAAAAGCCCCGGTGTTTCCACCGGGGCTTTCGTTTGTACGACGCGAAAGATTACTCTTCGCTGTCTTTTTTCTCGGGCGCGATCTCTTCGCCGGTCTCTTGATCGACCATCTTCATGCCAAGGCGCACCTTGCCGCGATCGTCAAAGCCCAGAAGTTTCACTTTCACTTCCTGGCCTTCTTTCAGCAGCTCGTTCGGGTGGTTCAGGCGCTTGTTCGCGATTTGCGACACATGCACCAGACCGTCACGCTTGCCGAAGAAGTTCACGAAAGCGCCGAAATCGACCAGTTTCACGACCTTGCCGGTGTAAACCTTGCCTTCTTCGGGCTCTGCCACGATCGAATAGATCATGTCATAGGCCTTCTTGATCGCATCGCCATTGGCGGAGGCGATCTTGATCACGCCGTCGTCGTTGATATCGACCTTGGCGCCCGACACTTCGACGATTTCGCGGATGACCTTGCCGCCCGACCCGATCACTTCACGGATCTTGTCGGTCGGGATCTGCATCGTTTCGATCCGCGGAGCGTGCTCCGAGAATTCCTGACGACCAGCCGACAGCGCTTTGTTCATCTCGCCCAGGATGTGCATCCGGCCGTCTTTGGCTTGCGCCAAAGCCTGCTCCATGATCGCGGGCGTGATGCCGGCAACCTTGATGTCCATCTGCAACGAGGTGATGCCCGCTTCGGTCCCGGCAACCTTGAAGTCCATGTCGCCAAGGTGATCTTCGTCGCCCAGAATGTCGGTCAGAACGGCGTATTTGCCGTCTTCTTCCAGGATCAGACCCATCGCGACACCGGCCACCGGCGCCTTCAGCGGAACGCCCGCATCCATCATCGACAGCGAACCACCGCAAACCGACGCCATCGAGGACGAGCCGTTCGATTCGGTGATCTCCGACACCACACGAATGGTGTAGGGGAAATCGGTCGCCGCCGGCAGCACCGCTTGCAGCGCGCGCCATGCCAGTTTGCCGTGACCGATTTCACGACGCCCGGGCGAGCCCACGCGGCCAACTTCGCCCACCGAATAGGGCGGGAAGTTGTAATGCAGCAGGAAGTTCGAGCGCGAGTTGCCGTGCAGCGCGTCGATGATTTGCTCATCATCGCCGGTTCCCAGCGTGGTCACGACCAGCGCCTGGGTTTCGCCACGGGTGAACAGCGACGACCCGTGGGTGCGCGGCAGGATGCCCACTTCGGACACGATCGGGCGCACGGTCTTGTTGTCACGCCCGTCAATGCGCGCGCCACCGTTGATGATGTCGCCACGCAGGATGCCCGACTGCAGTTTCTTGATCGCCGACCCCAGATTCGCGTCGGCCAGATCTTCTTCCGACAGCGCGGCTTTGATCGCGGCCTCGGCAGCGGAAAGCGCATTGGTGCGCTCTTGCTTGTCCTTGATCGCGAAGGCGGCGCGCATCTGCGCTTCGCCAGCCGCTTTCACACGGGCATACAGATCGCTGTAATCCGGCGGGGTGTAATCGAAGGGCTCTTTCGCGCAGACTTCGGCGAAGTCGATGATCATGTCGATCACCGGCTGCATCGCGTCATGACCGAACTTCACAGCGCCCAGCATTTCGGCTTCCGACAGCTCGTAAGCTTCGGATTCGACCATCATCACCGCGTCTTTGGTGCCCGCGATCACCAGATCAAGGCGCTGATCGGGGTTTTCACGCAGCTTCTGCATGTCATCAACATCGGGGTTCAGAACGTATTCACCGTTCGAGAAGCCCACGCGCGCCGCCGCGATCGGGCCCATGAAGGGCACGCCCGAGATGGTCAGCGCAGCCGAAGCCGCGATCATCGCCACGATATCGGGCTCGTTGACCAGATCGTGCGACAGCACGGTGCACATCACCAGAACTTCGTGTTTGAAGCCCGGAACGAACAGCGGACGGCACGGACGGTCGATCAGACGCGAGGTCAGCGTCTCTTTTTCCGACGGGCGTGCTTCACGCTTGAAGAAACCGCCCGGCACTTTACCGGCGGCATAGTATTTCTCTTGGTAGTGAACGGTGAGCGGGAAGAAATCCTGCCCCGGCTTCGCTTGCTTGGCGAAGGTCACGTTGGCCATGACCGAGGTCTCGCCCAGAGTGGCGATGACCGAGCCGTCAGCCTGACGGGCAACCTTGCCCGTTTCCAGGGTCAGCGTCTCTTCGCCCCACTGGATCGATTTTTTCGTAACGTTGAACATTCAGCGTATCCTGTCTGGAAGCACACCCGGCGCTCCGGGTCTTCCGATTGCGTGGCGGCCCCATTGCCGCCGCCCCTATCCTTTGCATGTGCCCGGGGCCTGGCTTCACGTCGCAGATTGCTGGCCCATACAGGAAAACAGGGGTTTTGGGAAGCGATGAGTTGTGAGGGCGGGTTTACAGACCCGCGTCAGGGCAGGCATCGCGTTTAAGGCTTGGCCCACTTCCCGCTGCAGCGTAATTCTTATGCTGCGGGTTTGATCCCGCGTTGTGGCGCATGGTTTCCTCTGATGGATGAGATTGAGATTTTTCAACGTCTTGGCCTTGCTCTGGCCATCGGGCTGCTTTTGGGGCTCGAACGGGGCTGGCATGCGCGGCAAGAAGCCGAGGGTGCCCGGATTGCGGGCCTGCGCACCTTTGCGTTGACCGGGCTTCTGGGGGGAATCTGCGGGGGGCTAACCCTGGCCGTCGGCCCCGATTTTCTGGGCTTCGCCTTTCTGGCGCTGACGGCCTTGGTGGCGGTGAGCTATTGGGTGCAAAGCCGCGCGCATGCCGATCTGGGCCTGACAACCGAGGTTGCGCTGTTACTCACATTTGCGCTTGGGGCTGCAGCGCTTCTTGGTGACATGGCCGCTGCCGCCGCTGCCGCCGTGGTGGCGACCGCGCTTTTGGCACTCAAACGCGTGCTGCATGGCTGGGTCGCGCATATCCAGCGGTTTGAGCTTGCGGCCCTTGTCCAGCTTGCAGTGATTTCCGTGGTTATTCTGCCCCTGCTCCCGCGCAAGGGCTTTGGAGCCGGCCAAATCCTCAACCCTTACGAGCTCTGGTGGGCCGCCGTCTTGGTCGCGTGCCGGGCTTTCTTG
>JAQTYE010000006.1:0-3945 GCA_028749255.1 Paracoccaceae bacterium
GCCGACGCGTCGCGGCGCATCTGCCGGAAACTTTGCCCCTCGGCCTCGGCGGACTTGCGCAGCGCCTCGCGATCCTCGCGCGACAAGGCCTCGGTGAACGGGCCAAAACTGACATCGCTGACCTGCGGGCGCGGCGGGTGCCGCTCGTGCCCGATGATCCCTCCGATCACCACCCCCGCCACCAGCAGGTTCAACGTGACCGAAGCCACGAACAGTGCCCGCACCCAGCCGCGCATCCCGGCCCTGGGCGCCACACCCTGGGGGGGCGTGATTTGCGTTTCGGTTTCCTGCGTCATCCCCTGCCTCCCTGCTTCATTCCGTCGCCAATGCGAAGAAATCACCGTCGGGCAGCAGATTGACCGTGCCCAGAACCTCTGTCGTGCCCATATAGCCCGCAGCCACGCTGCTCAACTGATCGGCCCCGGCAAAACCGATCCAGAGCCCGGCAAGCGTCGCCGTGGCCATTCCTCCAAGACCGGCCCAACCGCCAAACACCCCCGAAAGACCGCTCAGAAATCCGCCCTTGGCGGACACACGCGGGGCTGCACCCCGGCGCCGGGCAAAGCCCGCCTGCGTCGCCTCGGCCTCGGCCAGAACGCGCGCAAGAAACGCCCCCGAAGGGTCGGGCATATCAGCACGAGCCGCAGCAAAGAAATCGTCCAGCGCCGTCCCGTTCAGATCCTTGTCAGTCATGCCCATACCCCAATTCTTCGCGTTTGCCTTCCAACAGCGCGGCCAGCGCGCGCTTCCCGCGGGCCGTCAAGCTTTCTACGGCCTCAACGCCAATTTCCATCGCTTCGGCGATCTCGGGGTTCGACAACCCTTCAAGATGCCGCAAAATGACTGCCTGCCGCTGCCGCGCGGGCAATTGCTCCAGCGCCATTTGCAGCGCCTGCGCGCGATCCGCGTCGATCATCTGCTCCAGCGCAGAGGCCGCGCCATCGGCCACCTCGGGCGCTTCGTCCAGACCCACCCCGCGCCGCCTGCGCAGCCGATCTGTCGCCAGATTGGTCACCACCCGATACATCCAGGTTGAAACCTTGGCCTCGCCGGTGCGCCAGTCCGGTGCGATCTTCCACAGCCGCAGCAGTGCCTCTTGCGCCAGATCCTCGGCCTCGGCCCGATCCCCCAGCATCCGCAATGCCACCCGATAGGCCAAGGGCCCCAGCCGCAGCGTCAAGGAACGCGCCGCCACCCGATCCCCATTGCCATAGAGGACCAGAAGCGTCTCGTCAGAGACCTCGGTGTGCGCGTCAAATGCCATATCCATGCTTCCCGTAGGCCTAACGCTATTCCCGCCCGGTGGCAATTTACGGTTCAGCCCGGCCCGGAGTGTCCCCCGGGCCGGAGCAGGTTCAGTTATTCTGCGGGAACTGACCATTCTGACGGTTGAAGAACTGCCCCCAGCCGTCGTTTTGCCGCCCCATCGGACCATTGGCACCGGGCTGCCCCATCTGGCCACGATCCCCGCGCATCCGGTCACCCCGTTTGTCGCCGTGCCGGTCATGATAGCCTTTGCCGTAGTGATGGCGGCCGATCATGCGGTCCCCCATCCGCGCGGACATCCGCGCCTCGGCGGCGGCCAGCTCGTCTTGCGTCACGGCCCCGTCGTTATCGGCATCAAGCCGATCAAACATCCCCTGCGGGCCTGGCGGCAGTGCCAATTCGGCCGCTGACAACATGCCGTCACCATCGGCGTCCTGCGCGGCAATGCGGGCCGCCACACGGGCTTGTGCACGCAACAGCGCGTGACGCATATCCGCAGCGACCAACTCTTCGGCACTCAGCTTGCCATCACCGTTGGCGTCCAGCGCGGCGGCCTCGGCGGCACGTCTGGCCGCGATCTCGGCGGGCGTCACCTTGCCGTCGCCATCGGCATCGAAGGTGGCAAAATCAAAGCCCGGCATCCGCCCGCCCATCATCTGCCCGCCCATCGGGCCATTGGCCATCGGCCCTTGTCCCATCGGCGCACCGCCCATACCCAAGCCGCCCATGGCCTGGCCCATACCCTGACCTTGCTGCATGCCGTTGCCCTGACCCTGCGGTCCTTGCCCCATCGGGCCCGTGCCATCTTGCTTTTGCATCATCATCGGCGGCTGGCCATTCATCTGCTGTGCCGTAACCGGCACCGCCACTGCCAGCGCAGTCCCCGCCATCAGCGCGGCCACAATCGTCTGTTTCAGCGTGCGTTTCATCTTTTCAACTCCGGGTTTCGCGGCACCCTCCTGCGCCGCTGATACCCATCTAACGCGGCACCGCCGGGGTTCCGTCGCCACCCGATCGCCCGTTCACCCAAGCGTGATGCCGCTGTGAGCCGCGGAATTTCCTTCCCCCCCGCGCGCTTTCATCCGATAACAAGGCAACGCGAAGGGGAGAGCGCGATGACCATGAACCAGACCGATACCGAAGACGACCGCCCCGTGGGCCGCGCCATCACGCGCGGCCTGATGTGCCGCTGCCCCGCCTGTGGGCGCGGGCGGTTGCTCAGCGGCTATCTGACGGTGCGCGCGTCCTGCCCGGCCTGTGGCGAAGATTTCACGCCGCAGCGCGCCGATGACGGGCCCGCCTATCTGACGATCCTGATCGTCGGCCACCTGATGGCACCCGCGATCCTGTGGGCCTTCATCGCCTATCGGCCCAGCCCGCAAACCCTGATCGCGATTTTCGCGACCGGCACCGTCGCGTTGTCATTGGCGCTGCTGCCGCGGATGAAGGGGATGATCGTGGGCATTCAATGGTCGCGCCGGATGCATGGCTTCGGCGCCGGAGAGATCGTGCATGACTGAACAGACCCCACCCGCCGCCATCGACAAAACCGCGCTGCGCCATGCCGCGACCGTTCTGGTCGTGCGCCGCGATGGCACGCAGGGCCCTGCCGTTCTGATGGGAATGCGCGGCGCGGGGGCGGCCTTCATGCCGTCGAAATACGTGTTCCCGGGCGGCGCGCTGGATGCGGGCGATGGCGCGATTGCGCAGGCCACGCCGCTGTCGGCGATCTGCACGCGGCGGCTGGCCTTCGAGGCGCCCGCCGATGTGGGGCCCGCCCTTGCCACCGCCGCCGTGCGCGAGCTGTGGGAGGAAACCGGCCTCTTGCTGGGCGCCCCCGGGGCCTGGCCGGACACCCCGCCCGAAGATTGGGCAGGCTTTGCCGCAACCGGCCACCTGCCTGCCGCCGCACCGCTGCATTTCGTGTTCCGTGCGATCACGCCGCCGGGGCGTCCGCGCCGCTTCGATGCGCGTTTCTTTCTGACCGATGTTGCCGATCTGGCCTCGGACCCCGACGATTTTTCGCGCGCCTGCGATGAACTCAGCCACCTGCACTGGGTGCCGATGGCCGAAGCCCGCGCGCTGAACCTGCCGTTCATCACCGAGGTCGTCCTGGCCGAAGTGCAGGCCCTGCTGGAGGCCACCGAAGGCCCGCTGGGGCCGCCCGAAAGCGTGCCCTTCTTTGACAACTCCGGGCCGCGATCCATCTTCCGGCGGATCGCCTAGCCGCGCGTGCCCCCCAGCACGATGATCAAAAGCGAGGCGACCACCAACGCGATCCCCACGCCTTCGCGGCGGCTCAGCCGTTCGTGGAACACCAGCACCGAGACCATCAGCGTGAACACGATTTCGACCTGCCCCAGCGCCCGCACATAGGCCGCGTTTTGCAGCGCGAAGGCCGCGAACCACCCGGCCGACCCTGCAACCCCGGTGATGCCAACCCAGACCGTCTTGTGCCAGGCGCGCAGCACACGGCCCAACTCGCCCGGTTCGCGCAGGCGCAAATAGGCCGCCATCCCAAGGCTTTGCGAAAAGGTCACGCAGGCCAGTGTGACGATGGCCCGGGTGAAAAACGGCAGCGGCATCAGCTCTAGCGTGGCGCCGCGATAGCAGATCGCCGACAGGCCGAACAACCCGCCCGCCGCAATGCCATACAACGCGGCGCGTGGGGAAACCACA
>JAQTYE010000006.1:3955-41714 GCA_028749255.1 Paracoccaceae bacterium
CTTCTGGACAGCGCCAGCACGCCCGCCAATCCGACCGCAATGCCCAGCCACCCCAGGGGCGACACGCTCTCGCCCAGGATCAGCAACGAAAACAGCGCAACCTGCACCGTCTCGGTCTTGGTGAAGGCCACACCCACCGCGAAATTGCGCAGCTTGAACAGCGCGACGGTCAGGAAGGTCGCAACCACCTGCCCCGCGCCCCCCGCCAGTGCGAAACTCCAGAACCGTGCCCCGGTCACCGGCCAGCCCTGCCCGGTCGCGATCAGCACCAGCGCCGCCACCGCCGCCGCAATCGGCGCGCCGAACAGAAACCGTGAAAACGTGGCGCCGCCAACCGACAGGCCGGTGCCCGTCAGCCGCTTTTGCAGCATGAAGCGCAGCGTCTGCACCGCCGCCGCCGCGAAGGTGATGAAGACGAACAGCGACCCGCTCATCGCCCGACCTTGCCGGGGATATAGCCGTTGAACGACAGCACCTCACGTGCCGCCGCCGCCAGATCAGAGCGCACCGGCAGATCGCGCGCCAGGACCATGCCAAACCGCCCCGACGGCGTGCCCAGAACCGCGACGCGATAATCCTGATCGACCCACAGCACCCAGACCGGTTCGCGGCCGAACCCCGCATCGGGCGTGATCCGCCCGCCCGGGCCGGTCACCACCGCGCGCCCGCTCAGGTGGCGCGGCTTGGCGCCACTGCAATCCACGCCCGACAACGCATAGGCCCCGCGCCCGTCATAGCGCCAGTCCTGCGTGGCGCCCGCGCAGCCAGGCGTGCCGCTTTCGGCAACCTTCCACTGGCCCGCAAACCGCGCCGGATCAAACAGCGAAGCCGAAGAAATCCACGCACCTGCCGTGCGCAGCCCCGGTGCGGGGCCGGGCTCTGGTGCCGCACAGGCCGCCAGCGCAAGGGCCGCGGCCCAGATCATTCGACGCATTCGGTCACCCGCAACCCGGAGGCGGTTATCACCTCATTACACCCCAACAGCGGCACCACCGGCGCGCAGGTCATAGAGCGCGCAAGGCACGCCCCCTCGCAATCAGACCCGCTACGGCAGCTTTGGCCGCCGTCCTTGGGTCGATGTTGACAGATCAGCCCCTCGGTGCTGGCCACCCAGTCACCGCCCTGCCCCTCGCACAGCATTTTTTGCTGCGCGACAAGTGCGGCGCCGACGGGCTCCAGTTTCGGCGGCGTGTCACCGGCGGGTTTGCACCCCGCCAGCGCCAATACCAGAACCGCAGCGCTCATGCCGAAACCCGTCAGCGCCGCGCGCGCCTCAGAACGGCATCGGATGCGCATGATGGGCCTTTTCAATCGCCTTCAGAACCTCGGGCGGCAGTTCCAGCCCCGCCGCATCCAGCGATTTATCCAGCTGCGCGACCGAGGTGCCGCCGATGATCGGAATCACCGGGAACGGCCGCCCCAGAACCCAGGCAATCGCCATCGTCACCGGGTCCAGCCCCGCCTCGCGCGCGATGCCGACGTAAACATCGGCGATCTCATAGGCGCGCGGGTTCGAACGTCCGCCCAGCTCGCGGTTGAGCGACCGGCGCGAGCCCTCGGGCACCACACCGCCAGAATATTTGCCGCTCAGCATCCCTACCGCCAACGGCGAATAGGCCAGACAGGTCACGCCTTCATGCACGCCCAGCTCGGCCATATCGGTGTCGTACAGGCGGCACATCAACGAGTATTCGTTCTGGATGCTGGCCACGCGCGGCCCATGCCCGGCCTCGGCCAGCGCCAGCCATTGCGCCGTGCCCCAGGTGCTTTCGTTCGACAGGCCGAAATGCCGGATCTTGCCTTCAGTCACCAGATCCCGGAGCGTTTCCAGACAGGCGGCCATATTGTCATGCACCTCGGCCCGCGACGGCTGTTTGCTGGCGTCGAAGCCCCAGTTCTGCCGGAAGTGATAGCTGCCCCGGTTCGGCCAGTGGAATTGATACAGATCCAGGTAATCAGTGCGCAGCCGGGTCAGGCTGCCTTCCAGCGCGCGGCGGATATTGGCGGGGTCGATCTGTTCGCCCTTGCGGATGATCTGCCCCGGCCCGGCGATTTTCGAAGCAATCACCACCGCGTCGCGGCGCCCCGATTTGGCCAGCCACGACCCGATGATCGTCTCGGTATCGCCCACGGTTTCCGCCGTCACCGGATTGACCGGATACATCTCCGCCGTGTCCAGAAAATCGACACCCCGCGCCAAGGCGTGGTCGATCTGGGCGTGGCCCTCGGCTTCGGTGTTCTGGGTGCCCCAGGTCATCGTGCCCAGGCAAATCTCGGACACCATCAGGCCGGTCCGGCCCAATTCACGCTTGCGCATCTCTGCCTCCTGTGTGGATTTTGGCGGACCCTGCCACAGCCCCCGCCCGAGGGAAACCCCCCAAGAAAAAACCTGTCAGCCCACCTGATTGATCAGATCGCCATAGCCTTCGGCTTCCATGTCCTCAAGCGCCACGAACCGCAGCGCCGCAGAGTTGATGCAATAGCGCAGACCGCCCGCCTCCGCGGGGCCATCCTCGAACACATGGCCCAGATGGCTGTCACCATGGGCCGAACGGACCTCGGTGCGCATATGGCCCAGGCTCGGGTCGGCCAGTTCGACAACGTGATCGGTCACCAGCGGACGGGTGAACGACGGCCAGCCACAGCCCGATTCATATTTGTCCGACGACGCGAACAGCGGCTCGCCCGAGACCACATCCACATAGATCCCGCGCGCCTTGTTGCCCAGAAGCGGGCCGGTAAAGGGCCGTTCGGTGCCCGATTGCTGGGTGATGCGATATTCTTCGGGGCTCAGGCGGGCCAGCGCCTCGGCGGTCTTTTGATAGCGGGTCATCGGGGGCTCCGTTGCAATGTCTTGCGCAACATAGGTCAGCGCGCGGTCAGGGAAAGCCCCCTGACCGCGCCGGACCGTTTCACCACGCATTATAGCCCAGATACTTGCCCGACATCTCGATCTTGACGCGGTCGCCTTTGGGGCTCGGCACCCGGGTAATCTGCATGTCGAAATCAATCGCCGACATGATGCCATCGCCGAATTTCTCGTGGATCAGCGCCTTGATGGTCGGGCCGTAGACGCCGACGATTTCGTACAGCCGATAAATGCAGGGGTCGGTCGGCACCGTCTGGCTCCAGATTTTGGTCGGGCTTTCTTGCAGCACAAGGGCCGCCTCTTGCGGCAGGCCCAACGCGGCGACCAGCGCCGCGGCCTTGTCGGCAGGCATCGCATTCATCCCCATTGCTGCCGAATGGGTCCAGACCGGGCTCATGCCGATTGTCTCGGCAATGCCTTCCCAGGTCAGGTCGGCCTGACGCTTGGCCGACAGGATCATCGCCGTCACATCTTCTTTCGTCATCATCTTGGACTGTCCCTTGTTGGTGTTTGGGGGGAATCGGCCTCTGGCGGGCCTTGGTTCAGACAGCCGCCGTGTGCGCGCAGGCGTCAACTGCGGCCCCGGGTCAGACCCGCAACACGCCGCCCCCGACCACGCCCCGCCCAGCGATACAGCGCAGGCACCCCGTGATTGGGTAAAATTTGCGCAATTGCGGGCTGCCACACCCCGACGCGCCGCACTGCGGCATTTTGACCTTGCGCAAAAGCACCGCAAACACCCTGCTGAGCGCAAGGGTCGCAACGGCGTGACCCAGACATAAGCCCACAAGGACAGACAGCAATGGCGCTGTGGTTTTCCGGCCTGATCCAACAGGTCCGTGAAGATGCGGTGCCCTTCCCCGTGTCTTTGCCAGCTCCCGGAATGCCCGGGCGGCCCATCGCCGCCCCGCCATGGAACGGAACGATTGGGACATGGCAAGGCGTGTCCCCCCGGCGCCCCCCCACAGGCCACATGCCGAGGTCACGCCTTGCCGCACTTCGGGCGCACGCGCCCCAAAACCAAAGCACATCCACCAACACGAGGGACCGAAATGTCATATCTTGCCCCCGCCGAATTCGCGACGAAGATGATCGACGCTGGCGAATCCAAACTGTTCATGTCCACCAAGGACACGCTGATCCGCGCCTATATGGCAGGCGCGATCCTGGCGCTGGCCGCGGCCTTTGCGATTTCCATCACCGTCAACACCGGGCAGCCGCTGGTCGGCGCGCTGCTGTTCCCGGTGGGGTTTTGCATGCTCTATCTGATGGGGTTCGACCTGCTGACCGGGGTGTTCACGCTGGTGCCGCTGGCGCTGATCGACAAACGCCCCGGCGCCAGCATCGGCGGGCTGTTGCGCAACTGGGGGCTGGTCTTTCTTGGCAACTTTGCGGGCGCGATGACCACCGCCGTTTTCATGGCGATCATCTTCACCTTCGGCTTCACCGAGGCGCCCAACGCCATCGGCGAAAAGATCGGCAAGATCGGCGAGGCCCGCACCCTGGGCTATGCCGCGCATGGCGCCGCAGGGATGCTGACCTTGTTCATCCGCGCGGTGATGTGCAACTGGATGGTGTCAACCGGCGTCGTCGCTGCGATGATGTCCACCTCTGTTTCGGGCAAGGTCATCGCGATGTGGATGCCGATCCTGGTGTTCTTCTACATGGGGTTCGAGCATTCGATCGTGAACATGTTCCTGTTCCCCTCGGGCATCATGCTGGGCGGCAACTTCACCTGGGGCGATTATTTCATCTGGAATGAAATCCCCACCGTTCTGGGCAATATGGTGGGCGGTCTGACGTTCGTCGGCGCCACGCTCTATTCCACGCATTACAAGACCGGCGCCAAGCGTATGCCCAAAGGCATGGCCGCCCCGGCCGAGTAACCCCTGATCTGCAACGTGCCCCCGCCGCAGGGCGGGGGCGCTGTTTTCACCCGGACCCCAATGACCCAAATCGCGATCAGCCTAGGCCAGCATTCCAGCGCGGGCGTCAAACCCGTCAATCAAGATTTCCACGGCGCGGTTCTGGCAATCGGACGCGAGCGGGTGCTGAAGGGCATCGCGGTGGCGCTGGCCGACGGGATCAGCTCCAGCACGGTCAGCCAGATCGCCGCCGAAAGCGCGGTCAAAAGCTTCTTGTCGGATTACTACTGCACGCCGGACGGCTGGACGGTGAAAACGGCAGCGTCGCGCGTGATTTCGGCCAGTAACGCCTGGTTGCATGGCCAGACCCGGCGCGCTCAACTCAGCCACGACATGGACCGTGGCTATGTCTGCACCTTTTCCGCGCTGGTGCTGAAGGCACGCCACGCGCATCTGTTCCACATCGGCGACGCGCGGGTCTATCGCCTGCAAGGTGACACGCTGGACCAGCTGACCGAAGATCACCGCGTCACCCTGTCCGCGCACGAAACCTATCTGGGCCGCGCGCTCGGCATGGCACCGCATGTCAAAATCGACTATCGCGCGCTGCCGCTCAGCCTGGGTGATGTTTTCGTGCTGGCCACCGATGGCGTCTATGATTTCGTGCCCGCCCGGCAGATCACCACGATCATCGCCCACACCCCCGATCTGGACATCGCCGCGCGCCAGATCACCGCCGCCGCCCTGGCCGCCGGATCGGACGACAATCTGACGGTGCAGATCCTGCGGGTGACCGCCCTGCCCGACACCCAGCCCGAGGCGCTGTTCGACGACGGTTTGCTGGACGGCGCGACCGAACTGCCGCTGCCCGAAATTCCCGAACCGCCCTGCGACTTCGACGGCTACCGCCTGCTGCGTCGTCTGCATGGCAATGCGCGCAGCCACATCTTTCTGGCCCAAGACCCCGACACCGGCGCGCAAGTGGTGTTGAAATTGCCTTCGGTCGATCTGCGCGCAAGTGCCGAGTATCGCCGCCGCCTGATGATGGAGGACTGGGTCGCACGCCGCATCAGCAGCCCGCATGTGCTGGCCGCCGCCACACCCCGACCGCGCCGCTACCTGTATAGCGTGACCGAATTCATCGAAGGCCAGACCCTGCGGCAATGGATGCATGACACGCCCGAACCCACGCTGGAACAGCTGCGCGACATTGCCGGACAAATCGCCACCGGCCTGCGCGCCCTGCACCGCCGCGCGATGATCCATCAGGACCTGCGCCCCGAAAACGTGATGATCACCCCTGACGGCACAGTCAAGATCATCGACCTGGGCGCGGTGCGGATCGCGGGCGTGGCCGAAGCCGCACGCGATCTGGACACCGAGATCCTGGGCACGCTGCAATATACCGCGCCCGAGTATTTTCTGGGGCGGGTCGGCACCGAAGCCTCGGATCTGTGGTCGCTGGCCGCAATCGTGTATGAAATGGCGACCGGGCGGCTGCCTTATGGCACCGCCATCAGCCGGGCACGCAGCCCACGGGCACAGGCAAAACTGCGCTATCTGCGGGCCGAGCGGCTGCCGGAATGGATGGATGCCGCGCTGGCCCGCGCCCTCAGCCCCGACCCGCGCACCCGGCCACAGGCGCTCAGCGAATTTCTGGCCGATCTGCGCCGCCCGGGACCCGGGTTTCGTCCCCGCGCCAACCTGCCCCTGACCCGGCGCAACCCGCAGGTGTTCTGGCAGGTGCTATGCCTTGGGCTGGCACTGGCGCTGCTGGCGTCGCTGGCGCGTTGACCCGCGGGCCTTTGGATGCGACTTTTTTCGGCGCAAGGCCGTTGTGATGGGCGCGCGCATCGCCGATACCATGATCAGTGCAACAGAATCGTGCCCTGATGATCAAAAGCCCGTCTTCCGCGATGCCTCGTATCGCGCGCCTGCGTAACCTGCTGCCCATCGGGCTTGGACTGGGGCTTTTTGCGGTGGGGCTTTGGGCGCTCTATCGGTTGCTCAAACCCGTTCATGCCGCCGATATTCTGTTGCAGATCAAGACGATGCCACCCTCGGCGCTGGCCATCGCGATGGCCGCCACGGCCTTGGGTTATATGGCGCTGATCGGCTATGACTGGTGGGCGCTGACCTATCTGGAAAAACGCCTGCCGCTGCGTGCGGTCGCCTTGGGCGGGTTTCTGGGCTATGCCTTTGGCAATACTATCGGGATCAGCGTGATTTCGGGCGGCGCTGTGCGCTATCGGATCTATTCGGCCTTCGGGCTCAATGCCTTCGATGTTGCCGCGCTGGCGTCCTATATTGCGCTGGCGATGGGGATGGGGCTGACGCTGGTCGGGCTGTTCGCGCTGGGGCTGCATCCGGCGGCGTTGCAGGGGCTTTTGCCGCTGCCGCCCGGGCTGATCCGGCTGGGAGCATTGACGGCGGGGGGGGGCACGCTGGCGCTGCTGTTCTGGTTGTCGATCAGCCGCCGCAGCCTGAAGATCTGGCGCTATGACATCACGATGCCCGCACCGCGGATTCTGGTGGGCCAGCTGGTCGTCGCGCTGTTCGATTCCACCATGGCGGCGCTGACGCTCTATATTCTGCTGCCCGAGGGTGCGCCGGGGTTCACCACCTTCCTGGCCATCTATGCCACCGCGACCATGGTTGGCGTGCTCAGCCATGTGCCGGGCGGTGTGGGTGTCTTTGAAACCGTGGTGCTGGCAGCGATGCCGCCAAGCATTGCGGTGGGCGATGTGGCCGCCGCGCTGCTGATGTTCCGCTCGATCTATTACCTGCTGCCCTTTGCCATTGCCTTCGTCATCGTCTCGCTGAATGAGGCACGTCTGGCGGGCGGCTGGGCGGCGCGGGTCTTCGGCGAGCTGTCCGAGCCGATGCGCCCGGTGATGGGGGCGCTTGGCGGCGCGGCACCGTGGCTTGTGGGGCTTTGGGCACTTGGCTTTGGCGGGTTTTTGCTGCTGATCTCGCTGATGCCCTCGGCGATCCCGACCGGCGACACCGATGATCTGGTCGGCGCGATCTTGCTGGAGGGCGGCACACTGGTGTCTGCGGTGATGGGGATCGTTCTGATGATCCTGTCGCACGGGCTGGTGCGGCGGCTGTCGGGCGCGTTCTGGCTGACCATCGTGGCCCTGGGTGGCGGCGTGATCGCCGCGCTGATGAACAATTTCGACGTGGAAAGTGCGCTGGTTCTGACGCTGGGCGCGCTGGCGCTGCTGCCGTTTCGCCATGAATTTCACCGCCACGCCAAGATCACCGAAGGTGTGTTCACCCCCGCGTGGTTTGCGATGGTCGCCGCGGTGGTGCTGGCGGCAGGGTCGTTTTTCTTCTTCGTCCATGAGGCCACGCCCTATTCGCAGGCCTTCTGGACCGAATTCACCCATGACGCCAACACCCCGCGCGCCTTCCGGGCGGCGCTGGCGGCCTCGGCGGTGCTGCTGACCTTCACCATCTATCTGGCCCTGCAGCCCACACGGGCCCGCTCGGGCGCCCCGTGCGAGGAAAGCCTGGCACTGGCCGCGCAGATCATCGCCAGCCAGGATGAACCGCAGGCCTGTCTGGCGCTGACCGGCGACAAATCCTTTCAATTCTCGCCCGATCAGCGGGCCTTTGTGATGTATGGCCGCCAGCGCGCCAATTGGGTGGCACTGGGCGATCCGGTCGGCCCTGCCGAGTCCGGGATCGAGGCCGCCTGGGCCTTCCACGAAGAGGCATTGCGCGCAGGCGGACGCGCGATCTTCTACGAAGTCAGCGCACGCCACCTGACGCTGTGGGTGGAAATGGGATTGGCGTTGCACAAGGTCGGCGAAGAAGCCGTGGTCTCGTTGCCCGATTTCTCACTGGCGGGCGGCGCGTTCAAATCCATGCGCGCGGCCTATAACAAGGCGCAACGCGAGGGGCTGACGCTGGACCTGTTGCAACCGCCACATTCCGACGCTCTGCTGGCCGAGCTGGCCGCGATTTCGCAAGACTGGCTGGCGGCCAAGGCCGGACGCGAAAAACGCTTCTCGGTCGGGCATTTTGACGCCGCCTACCTGGCGCATTTCCCGATTGCCGTGCTGCGCCAGAATGACCCGGCCGCGCCCGGCGCCCCGGCCCCGGTCCTGGCCTTTGCCAATATCATGGCCCCCGGGGCGGGCACGCGCGTGGCAATCGACCTGATGCGCTATCGCCCCGGCACCGGGTCCGGGCTGATGGAATTCCTGTTTCTCGCCTTGATCGAGCATTACCGCGACGCGGGCGCCACCGAATTCAGTCTGGGCGTCGCGCCGCTGGCAGGCCTGAGCGAACGACGCACCGCGCGGCTTTGGGATCGGTTCGGCCATCTGATGTTCCGCCACGGCGGCGCGTTTTACAATTTCGAAGGGCTGCGCGGCTTCAAGCAAAAATTCCGCCCCGACTGGCAGCCGCGGTTCATTGCCCTGCCGCCGGGGATTTCGCCGATGATGGCCATGGCCGATATCGCGCTTCTGATTGCAGGCGGGCCGCGCGGCATTCTGGGCAAGACACCTCCGCGCGCAACCACTGTCGAACCGCCCGCCACCGCATCCGGCTTAGCGCCCGCAGACAGCACACCCGACCCGGCCCCCTCGCAAGACTGAGCGCACAGCGCCTAATGCATCCGCGCGCGGCCTGCCGCGTCGCAGGGGGCGTCAGGCGCAGGGACCGCCAGCGCCACCTCGGCCTCGCCCCATAGCGCCTCAAGCGGGGCCAGCGTCTGCCGGATTTCCGGCAAAGCACCCTGTTTCGCCAGAATTTCATGCCGTTTCAGCCCCGCATGCAGCCCCGTCAGGCCCAGTATCGCCGCAGATCCTGCGAATTTATGGGCCACCTGCGCATAGTCGGGCAGATCCCCCGCAGCCGCCAACTGCCGCATCCGCGCCAGCCTGCGTCGCCCTTCCGCAACAAAGGCGGCCTGCAATTCCGCGAATTTTTCATCGCCGAAGACCGAGGTCAGATCGGCGCGCACCGCCACGTCCAACAGCGCGGGCGCCTGCCCATCGGGCAAAGCCGGGGTGATTTGTGCGGCGCGGACCTGCGCCAGCGCGGCCGACAAGGTCTTGCGGGTAATTGGTTTGGAGGTGACCTGATCGCATCCCGCCTGCCGCAACCGTTCGGCCATTTCAGGCAAAACATTCGCGGTGACAGCAACGATATGCGTGCGCCGGTTCGGGCCCGGTTCCGTGCGCAGGATCCGCGTCGCCTCCAACCCGTTCAGAACCGGCATGTTCAGATCCATCAAGATCACATCGAAGGCCTTTTCACGGGCCAGATCAAGACATTCCCGTCCATTGCGCGCCGGTGTCACCCGATGTCCGGCCTGCCGCAAGAGTTCGGTCAGAACGGTGCGGTTCAACGCATTATCCTCGACCACCAGAACCTCCAGCGGGATCACCTCAGCGTCCGGCGCATCGGTGGACAGGTCCGCATCGGCGGGCCCTGCGGGCGCCTGTGCCGGGTCGGACAGGCTGGCCTGCGGCGCCGGTAACGTCAGCCAGAACACCGACCCTTCCCCCAATTCGCTTTCGACCCCGATAGTGCCCCCCATTCCCTGCACCAGCCGCCGCACGATCCCCAACCCCAGCCCGGTGCCAGTGTTTTCGCGCGACAGATCGGCGTCTATGGACACGAAATCGTCAAAAATCATGGGCAGATCGGTGCGCGCAATGCCAATTCCGGTGTCGATGATACGGATCTCCAGCGTGCTGCGATCAAACGCGTATTCCAGCTCGATGCGGATCATGCCGTCAGTGGTGAATTTCGTTGCATTGCCGACCAGGTTGAGCAGCACCTGTCGGATTCGCACCGGATCGCCCATCAACCGTCCCGGCGATGGCCCCAGCACTTCGATCTCCATGTCATTGCCGCGCGCCGCTGCCGCCAACCGCTGCGTGCCGATAATCTGATGCGCGACCTGCTCGGGGTCGAAGGCCACGCGCGCGAACGACAACTTACCCGCATCCAGCCGCTCAACATCCAGAACGTCGTTGACATGATGCAGCAGGATCTGCCCTGCCTGCGCCATCGCCTCGACAAATGTGCGCTGACGCGAGTCCAGCTGGGTGTCTTGCAGAATTTCCAGGGTGCCGAGCAACCCATTCAGCGGCGTGCGCAATTCATGGCTCATCACCGCAATGAACGCAGCCTTGGCGCGCTCACCCGCCATCGCCGTGTCCCGCGCCGCGATCAGCTCTTTCCGCGCCGCGACCCGGCCGGAAATATCGCGCAGGAACAAAACATAGATGTCCTTGCGCCCGATCCGGGTTTTCGTCGCCGAGAGTTCTGCGGAAAACACCGTCCCATCGCCACGACAAACATCAAGTTGCACCAGCCCCGGCCCTGCGGCCCCGCGCAGCTGTTCCTGTGCACCGGGCTGCATCTCTTCTGCGTCGTCGGGCAAGATCAGATCGGGCAAAGATCGCCCCAGTGCCGCCGCGCGCGCATAGCCAAAGATCGCCTCGGCAGCGCCGTTGAATTCGATCACCTGCAGGCTTTGATCGGCGACGATCACCGCATCACGCGCCGTGCCGATCACCACCTCCAGTCGCTGCTTTGCCGCCCGCAAGGATCGGGCCTGCTGCATCCCGAACCGCCACAACAGCCACAGTGCCAGAAACCCGCCCGCCAGCGCCGCCATCAACAGCGCCGTCAACGCCGCCAGCCGCACCAGTGCATTGAGGACGCGTTCGCGTTGCTCTTTCGCCTGCGCTGCGAATTCGCGCACCCCCAGCAGGGTCACGCTGCGCACATCATCAGCCAGCGCATCAGCGCGGGTCAGCAGGTCAGGCCGGATCTGCGCGAACGACGTGTCGGGGGCGTCAATCAGCGCAGCGACGTCGCGCAAGAAACCTTGCAGGCGGTCGATACGGTCGGTCGCGGCCGGGGATGCAACAATGCGGCGAAAACTGTGGCCGTCCAACACCGTCTGCACACGGCTGAAAAACACGTCGAAGCGACGGGTGAATTCCGCAACGCTTTCTGGCTCTGGCGGATTGGTGCGCAGCAATGCAACCTGCATGCGGGCGAATTCGACATCCAGCTGTGCCAGTGACCACTGCTGACTGTCGGAATTGGCAATCGCCAGCGAGTCGATCTCGGCCTTCACTTCGGCGCCATAGCGATAGATCCCCAGCAGCGCCGCACCCAGCAGCACGATCACACCAAGAATGACCAACCGCGTGCGAAACCGCGGCGGTTGTGGCGCCGCGTCCGGGCCCCGGGATCGTGCTGGCTGTGGGCGTTGCGGCATGGCCGTGGTTCCGGCTTACGTCTCGATCCGCAGCCGCGCAACCTGCCAGACGCTGCGCGAATAGATCACCTCGTTACGCAGGTTTTCGGCGGAATCGTAGGGATAGACGACCCAGAACGGCCCCTTGTCGCGCAGCGGCATCGCGGCACCGTTGCGCGCATAGGCCAGAATCGCCTCGCCCTCGCGGATTTCGGACACCGGAATTTTCACGCTGTAATCATTGACCGCCGTCACCACCACCGTGCCCTGCGCGATGCCGAAAGCATCCAGCAACGCCCGCAGCGACACCCCGGTGAACTGTTGTTCACCTTCGGTCCAGATCGTCGTGGTCGCGAACTGCACCACCGGCAGCGCCTGCAACGCCGCCATGTCCAGCGTAATTTCGGTGCCCGGCGGCTGCCCCGGCAGATCCCCCGACATCACAAGAACGGCACCGTCTGGTGCCCCTTGGGCGGCGACGGGCAGCACGGGCAGCGCCAGAAACAGGATCAGGGATAAAAGGATACGACGCACGGCAACTTCCTCCGAATGCAAGAGCGCAGAGGGTGCCACAGATCGCTTTATCCGTCTGGCACAAAAGGATTAATTGCCTAACCGTTCGTTTCCAAGACGCGGTACCGCACAAATGCAAAAGGCGCCCCGGAGGGCGCCTTTATCATCAGTTGCAAGCGCTTACAGCTGGGCTGCCACGTCTTCGGGAACGTCGAAGTTATGCGTCACTTCCTGCACATCATCGTCTTCTTCCAGCATGTCGATCAGCTTCATCAGCTTTTGCGCGGTTTCCAGATCAACCTCAGTGCGGGTCTGGGGTTTCCAGATCAGCTTGGATTCCTGGCTCTCGCCCAGTGCTTTTTCCAGCGCATCGGACACGTCCGACAGGCTTTCCATCGCGCAATAGATGAAGTGGCCGTCTTCGTCGCTTTCGGCATCATCGGCGCCGGCGTCCAGCGCGGCCATCATCACCGTGTCGGCATCGGCGGCATCGGCGGCATAGGTGATTTCGCCCACCCGGTCGAAGCCGTGCGAAACCGAGCCGGTCTGGCCCAGGTTGCCGCCCGCCTTGGTGAAATAGCTGCGCACGTTCGAGGCGGTGCGGTTCAGGTTGTCGGTCATGCATTCGACGATCACCGCGATCCCGTTCGGGCCATAGCCTTCATAGCGGATCTCGGTGTAGTCGGCCGCATCACCCGCCATCGACTTCTTGATCGCACGGTCGATCACATCTTTCGGCATCGATTGCGATTTCGCCGCCTTCACCGCCAACCGCAGACGCGGGTTTTTATCGGGGTCCGCATCGCCCATCTTGGCGGCGACGGTGATTTCCTTCGCCAGCTTCGAGAACATCTTGGAGCGAAGTTTATCCTGCTTGCCCTTGCGGTGCTGGATGTTCGCCCATTTTGAATGGCCTGCCATGACCTTCTCCGTCGAATTTCTGAATTTGCGCCTCTATATGCCAGCAAAGGCCCTGCCCGCAAGCCAAGCCTGCAAAGCGGCCCCTCAGAGCGGCCAGATCAGCGGAATCACCAGACAGGCGGTCAGCCCGGTGACGATATCCAGCGGAATCCCCAGCCGCAGAAAATCCGAGAACCGATAGCCACCCGGACCATAGACCATCATATGCGTCTGATAGCCGATGGGGGTCGCAAAGGCGACCGAGGCCGAGAACATCACCGCCACCGCAAAGGGCCGCGGGTCCAGCCCCAGCGCCAGTGCCAGCTTGATCGCGATCGGCGTATAGATCACCGCCACCGCGTTGTTCGACAGGAATTCGGTCATCACCAGTCCCAGGAAATAGACCGCAAACAGCGCCGCCATCGGCGGCAGATCGGCCAGCAGCGGCGCCACCGCATCAACGATCATCTTGACAGATCCCGCCTGATCCAGCCCCTCGCCCACCACCAGCATCGAAAAGATCATCGCCAGCAGCCGCCCGTCGATGAAGGAAAACGCCTCATCCGCGTCGATGCATCGCATGATCAGAATGACCGCCACCGCCACCATCGCCAACGCCATGATCGGCGCCACGTTCAGCGCCGACAGCCCCACCACCGCCGCCAGCGCGCCCACTGCCAGCGGCATGTGGCTGCGCCGGAACGCCCGCACCGTGGGTTTGGACACATCAACCAGATCCATCTCGGCGGCCAGACGCGCGATATCTTCGGGCGCGCCTTCCAGCAGCAGCGTATCGCCCACAACGACCACCAGGTCATCCAGTTGGCGTCCGATATTCTGGTTGCGCCGGTGCGCCGCCAGAACATAAACGCCGTAGCGCCGCCGCAGACGCAGCTCGCCCAGGCTGCGCCCGATCATCCGGCAGCCGGGCGAGATCAGCACTTCGACGGTTTCGGTCGCCACCGAGCTCAGCTTGTCCACCATCCGCAGATCGGGGTTTTGCTGCATCCCAAGCAGTTCCGACATCTCCGTGCGCAAAACCACACGGTCGCCCGCCTCCAGTTCGGCATGGGGCAGGTCGCGCCGCAAACTGGCGTCACCGCGCAGCACGTCAACCACCCGCACCCCTTCGCGCTTGAACGCATCAACGCCCAGCACCGCCTGCCCGATCAGGCTGCTGTCTTCGGGGATCGCGACCTCGGTGAAATATTTCATCTTCGGCCGCTCGCCCAGCAGGAACGACATCGACTGCCGCTCGGGCACCAGATGCTTGGCAAACAGCGCCATGAAGATCGAGCCCACCGCCGCCACCGCCAGACCCACCGGCAGGATTTCAAAGATCGAGAACGGCTCCAGCCCGTCCTTGCGCACGACGCCATCAACCAGAATGTTGGTCGAGGTGCCGATCAGCGTCAGCATCCCCCCCATCACGGTGAAATAGCTCAGCGGCATCAAAAACCGCGAGGGCGAGATATTCAGCTTGCGGGCGACCTGAATGAAAACCGGGATCATAACCGCCACCACCGGCGTGTTGTTCATCACCCCCGAGGCCAACATGGTGATGGCGAACATCAACACCACTGTGGTGACCGGACGCGCCGAAATATGCGCCTCGGCATAACGCGTCATCCGGTCCAGCGCGCCGGTGCGCACCAAGGCCCCCATGATCAGGAACATGAACGCAATCGTCCAGGGCGCCGAGTTCGACAGGGTTTTCACGGCCGTATCATAGGGCACGAAGCCCAGCACCAGCATCAGCGCGGCGCCGCCCATCGCGACAACTTCGGGCGGGTGCCGCTCTCGCAGAAACATCACGAACATGCCCACGACGATTCCCAGCGCCACCAAGGCGGTGCCGGTCTCGGACAGGGGAAGAGTGATCATGATGCCTCGTCTAAACCGTTCATTTCAGCGCGATACTAGCGGCGCGGGGGCGTTAGACAAGCTCCCATTCGTCGCATGGATTGCGATGACCCCGCGCCGCGCCCGGGAAACAGGCATCCCACGGACAGCCCGCCTCAAACCGGAGCAGCAGGTGCAAGCCGTCCGCCCAGCCGCACCGACTGACAGGACTTGGCCTTGCCGGTGCGGTCATCGGTCTCGACGTAAAACCCGCTCAGCGTGGCCTCGCCCGCCGCCGGGGTGAACCGATCACGCGCCATGCCTGTGATAAAGCGGCGCATCGGTTCGGCCTTGTCCATGCCGATGACCGAGTTGTAATCGCCACACATGCCTGCGTCCGACAGATAGGCGGTGCCGCCCTGCAAGACCATCGCATCCGCCGTCGGCACATGGGTATGCGTGCCCACCACGACACTGGCACGCCCGTCGCACCAATGGCCCATCGCCATCTTCTCGCTCGTCGCCTCGCAATGCATATCGACCAGGATCGCCTGCGCCAGACCGCCCAGAGGATGCGCGCGCAGCACCCCGTCAATGGCCGAAAACGGGTCGTCGAAGGCGCGTTTCATGAACACCTGCCCCAGCACCTGTGCCACCAGAACCTTGCGCCCGCGCCGGTCCTCGAACAGGCGCGCGCCCTTGCCCGGCGCGTCCTTGGCATAGTTGATCGGCCGGATCACACGCGGCTCGGTGTCAATGAACCGCATCATGTCTTTCTGATCAAAGGCATGATCGCCCAGCGTCACCACATCGGCGCCCGCGGCCAGCAGCAGTTTCGCATGCTCCCCCGTCAGCCCCATGCCGCCCGAGGCGTTCTCGCCATTGACCACAACGAAATCGAGGCCCCAATCCGCACGGATTTTGGCCAGCTGCCCAGAGATGGCCGCACGCCCCGCGCGCCCCATCACATCACCAAGAAACAGGATTTTCATGCGCCCTCCCTTAGGCCCAAGACCACCAAAGGGCAATCTTTTCCCTGCAACCCGACACAAATATCCTGCGGGGGGCCGGGGAGGAAAGCCACCGACGGGGGCCGCAAGCGGGCCTGTCGAGGGGGCGCTGCCCCCGCAGGCGGTGCCTGCCCCCCGGGATATTTCAGCCAAGTCGAAGATCAGCGGGCGGGCGCAAACACCCCGACCTCGGTCACGATCAGATCGAGGGGCTGATCTGTCGGCTCGGTCGGCACCTCGGGCGTTTCCTGCGCCGCATAGGCAAATCCGATCGCGGTAACCGGGCCGTGCGCGCGCAGCTGTTCCAGCGTGCGGTCGTAAAACCCCCCGCCATAGCCCAGCCGATAGCCGCGCCGATCAAAGGCCAGCAACGGCACGATCAGCACGCGCGGGGTGATCTCGGCCCCGGTTTCGGGGATCAGCGCCCCGAAGGCGCCTTCGATCATCGGGGCGTCGGGGGTCCAGCTGCGAAAGATCAGCGGTTGGCCGGGGCCCAGGATCACCGGCACCCCCACCGGGCCGGGATGCGCGGCCATTGCCGCGCGCGGGTCGATCTCGGACCGCATCGGCATATAGCCTGCCAGCGCGGCGTCCCCGAACCCGGCCAAGGCTGTGCTCAGATGCGTGCAGGCGGCCCCCTGCCCTGCGGCAAAGGCCTGTTTGCGCGCCGCGAATGCGGCTTTGCGCGCGGCAACTTTTGCCGTGACCATGCTCATAAAAGCACCGCTGTCGCGAGGCCGAGAAAGGCAAAGAAGCCCACCACATCGGTCAATGTGGTGACAAAGGTGCCCGACGCCAGTGCCGGATCCGCGCCCATTTTTTCAGGCGCGAGCAGCACCACGATGCCCCCCACCGCCGCCACAAACAGGTTGATCACCATCGCCACCGCGATCACGCCCCCCAGTGCGGGCGTGCCAAACCACACCCAGGCCACCAGCCCCATGCACAGGGCAAATGTCAGCCCGTTGAGCAGCCCGACGAAAGCCTCGCGGCGGATCACCCGCCAGACGTTGCTTTCGGTCAGGTCCTTGGTCGCCAGCGCGCGCACCGCCACGGTCAGCGTCTGGGTGCCGGCATTGCCGCCCATCGAGGCCACGATCGGCATCAGCACCGCCAGCGCGACCAGCTGGCTGATGGTGTTTTCGAATTCCTTGATCACCGACGAGGCCAGGATCGCGGTCAGCAGGTTCACCCCCAGCCACGGCAGGCGCTGGCGCACGGTTTCCAGCACGGTGTCGGAAATCGCCGACTCGTCGCCCACCCCCGCCAGACGCAGGATGTCCTCTTCGTGTTCCTCGTCCAGCACCGCCATCGCGTCGTCGATGGTGATGATGCCCACCAGCCGGTCGTTTTCATCGACCACCGGGGCGGAAATCAGGTGATACTGGTTGAAGGCGTAGGCGACGTCCGCCTCTTCCTGATAGACCGAGATCGTGCGGAAACTGTCTTCGACAATCGCGGTCAGCGGCACCGCGCGTTTGGATGACAAGATCTTGCCCAGCGTGACATAGCCCGAGGGCTTCATCCGCGGATCGACCAGGATCACATGATAGAATTGCTCTGGCAGTTCCTTTTTGTTGCGGCGCATGTGGTCGATGGCTTCGCCCACGGTCCAGTGCTCGGGGGCCATAACCACCTCACGCTGCATCAGACGGCCTGCGGAATACTCCGGGTAGGCCAGCGATTGCTCGACCGCGGCACGATCCGTGTCGTCCAGCGCATCCAGGATCGCCTCTTGCTGCGGCTCTTCCAGATCTTCGATCAGGTCAACGACGTCATCCGAATCCAGCTCGCGCACGGCCTCGGCCAGCACGTCGCGCGGCATCGCGTCGATCACCTCTTCACGGATCGATTCGTCGATCTCTGTCAGGATCTCGCCGTCGATCTCGCGGCCCCAAAGCCGCAGGATACCGCGCCGTTCGGCGCCACCGATCTGTTCCAGAAGGTCGGCGATATCGGCGGCGTGCAGCGGCTCCATCAGCGCGGCAAGGCGGGGCGCGTCTTCGGCCTCGACCGCCTCAAGGATCAGATCGACCACCTCGCCATCAAGACGGTAGTCTTCTTCCTCGCGCTCTTGATCCTCTGCCTTGTCTTCCGCCATGCCGCCCCCGTTGATTTGCCCGCACCATAGCCGAGGCCGCCCCAAGGCAACAGGGGCGCGGGGCGAAAAACCAAGGAAAAGGGGCGATTGTTCTTGCCCGCGCCGCGCCGTAGCATGGGCAAAACGGAGACGCAGATGACCGAAATTTTGCTTGGGCAGGTGATTTCCTTTGCCGGCGACCCGATGACCGAAGGCCCCGGTGCCGCGCGCCATATCACGCATGGCGCCGTGGTGGTGGCGCATGGCAGGATCGTGGCCCTGGGCGATGCCGAGACCCTGCGCGACGCCCACCCCGAGGCGCGGGTGCATGAGTATGGCAACGCGCTGATTTCCGCGGGCTTCATCGACGCGCATGTGCATTATCCGCAGACCGCGATCATCGCCAGCTGGGGCAAGCGTCTGATCGACTGGCTCAACGCCTATACCTTCCCCGAAGAGATGCGTTTCGATGATCCGCTGCATGCAGGCGAGATCGCAGACCGCTATTTCGATCTGGCGCTGGATCATGGCACGACGACGATGTGCAGCTATTGCACGGTGCATCCCGAAAGCGTGGACGCCTATTTCAGCGCGGCGCAGGCGCGGGGGATGCGGGCGCTGGGGGGCAAGACCTGCATGGATCGCAACGCCCCCGAAGGCCTGCGCGACACCGCGCAAACCGCCTATGACGACAGCAAACGCCTGCTGGAACACTGGCATCAGGTGGACCGGCTGTCTTACGTCATCACACCGCGCTTTTCGCCGACCTCCAGCCCCGATCAACTGGCCGCGCTGGGGGCATTGTGGGCAGAACATCCCGCCTGCCTGATGCAAACCCACCTGAGCGAACAGGTTGATGAAATCGCCTGGGTCAAGGGGCTGTTCCCCGCCGCGCGCGATTATCTGGACACTTATGAATCCTTCGGTCTGCTCGGCGAAAACGGGCTTTACGGCCATGCGATCCATCTGGAACCGCGCGAGATCGACCGGCTGACCGAGGTGGGCGCCGCGCTGGTGCATTGCCCGACCTCGAACACCTTCATCGGCTCGGGGCTGTTTGACATGCACGGGCTGGCGGGGCGGCTGCGGGTCGGGCTGGCCACCGATACCGGGGGCGGATCGAGTTTTTCGATGCTGCGCACGATGGCCGCGGCCTACGAGGTGGCGCAGCTGCGTCACCACCCGCTGCACCCCGCGCAATTGTGGTGGCTGGCCACCGGCGCCTCGGCGCGGGCGCTGAAGATCGGCGACAAGGTCGGCAATATCGCCCCGGGGATGGAGGCCGATCTGGTGGTGATCGACCTCGCCTCGACCCCGGCGATCGCCCAGCGCGTGGCCCGTGCGGGCAGTTTCTGGGAGGCGCTGTTCCCGACCATCATGATGGGGGATGATCGGGCGGTGACCGGCGTCTGGGTCGGCGGGCGCAAGCTGCGGTGAGCCCCGCGCACACCGGGGGGATCACCCCCCCAGACCCCCGCCAGGTATTGGGCAAGATGACGATCAGGCGCGCAGCGCCCGGGCGAGGCGGTTTTGCGTCTCGATCAGGCGCGGCATATCCAGCGTGGTGATCTGGCCCGCATCGACGATCTGACGCCCCTCGACGAACAGGTGTTTCACGCGCGGCGGACCCGCCAGCAACAGGGCTGCGACCGGGTCCCAGGCGCCGGCGGCTTCCAACCCCGACACGTCCCAGATCGCGATGTCTGCGCGTTTTCCGGGTTCAAGACTGCCGCAATCAGGGCGGCCCAATACCTGCGCGCCGCCCAGCGTGGCAATTTCAAGCATCTCGCGCGCACTCATCGCATCGGCACCGTTCTGCACGCGCTGAAGCAGCATCGCCATCCGCGCCTCGGCAATCAGGTTCCCCGTATCATTGCTGGCCGAGCCATCGACACCCAAGGCCACATTCACCCCCGCATCGCGCATCGCCCGCACCGGCGCAATACCGCTGCCCAAGCGGCAATTCGAACAGGGGCAATGCGCGACCCCGGTTTTCGTCCGTGCGAAAAGGTCGATCTCTGCACCATCCAGCTTGACGCAATGCGCGTGCCACACATCGGCGCCGGTCCAGCCCAGATCCTCGGCATATTGCCCGGGGCGACAGCCGAAGTGCGCCAGTGAATAGGCGATATCTTCGTCATTCTCGGCCAGGTGGGTGTGCAGCATCACGCCTTTGTCGCGCGCCAGAAGGGCTGCGTCTTTCATCAACCCGCGACTGACCGAAAACGGTGAGCAGGGCGCAATACCGACGCGACACATCGCGCCGTCGCGTGCATCGTGGAAGGCGTCGATCACCCGGATGCAATCGTTCAGAATGTCGGCTTCGCGCTCGACCAGCCTGTCGGGGGGCAACCCGCCCGCGCTTTCACCAATCGACATTGCGCCGCGCGTGGGGTGAAACCGCAGGCCCAGTTCGGCGGCAGCATGGATCGTGTCTTCCAGACGCGCGCCGTTGGGGTAAAGATAAAGGTGATCGGAACTCAGCGTGCACCCGCTCAGCGCCAACTCGGCCAGGCCCACCTGCGCGGAGACCCGCATCTCTTCCGGGCCCATCTGCGCCCAGATCGGGTAGAGCGTTTTCAGCCACCCGAACAGCAGCGCATCCTGCCCCCCCCGGCACGGCGCGCGTCAGGGTCTGATACAGATGGTGATGGGTGTTCACCAAACCCGGCGTCACCACACAGCCGCGCGCCGAAACCACCGTGCCACGCGTGGCAAGCCCCGGACCAACTGCGGCCACCTGCCCGCCCCGGACCAACACGTCGGCTCCTGCCAATTCGCGCCGGGCACCGTCCATCGTCACCACGACCTCGGCCCCTTGAATCAGGATCTCGCGCATCCTCGCCCCTTCAACAAAGCTCAAACATTCCGGGGTCCAGGGCTGCGCCCCGGCCCGTCCGCCGCCAGACGACCCCGAACAACCGCAAAAGATCAGCCGTTCAACACCGCCAGCGCCGCAGCATGGATCTGCGCGTTGGCCGCAGCCAATACCTGCCCGCCCAGATGCGCAGGGCCGCCCTGCCAGTCGGTCACAATCCCGCCCGCCGCCTCGATCACCGCGATCGGTGCCTGCACGTCATAGGGCTGCAACCCGGCCTCGACGACAAGATCAATCTGTCCCGCCGCGATCAGCGCATAGGCATAGCAATCGGTGCCATAGCGGGTCAGTTTCGCCTGCGCCGCCAGCCGGGCAAAGGCCGCGCCCTCGGCCGGGGTGCCGACCTCGGGGAAGGTGGTGTACAAGATCGCATCGGACAGCGGCCGTGCCGCGCGGGTGCGCAGCGGGCGCAGCCCCATCGGGCCGGTGGTTTCCGCCTGACCAAAGCCGCCCAGAAACCGCTCGCCGATATAGGGCTGGTCGATGATCCCCAGCACCGGCGCGCCCAGATCGGCGCCCGTGTTATGCGCCAGCGCGATCAGCACGCCCCAGGTCGGCGTGCCCGACATATAGCCCCGGGTGCCGTCGATCGGGTCGAGCACCCAGCTGAACCCCGAACTCCCCACGGTGACGCCATATTCCTCGCCATAAATCCCGTCTTGCGGGCGGCGCTCTGCCAGAATTTCGCGCATCGCGGCTTCGGCAGCGCGGTCGGCCACGGTGACCGGATCAAACCGCGCGGTCTCCTTGCTGTCAGCGCTCAGCCCCCCTTCGGTGCGGAAATGGCGCAGTGTCTCGACGCGGGCCACATCTGCCAGCGCCTGCGCCACGTCGATCAACTCGGCTTGCAGGACGGCGCTCAGGGCAGCGTGGGCGGAGGGGGTGGTGTGGGGTTGGGTCAACGGGGTCTCCGGGGTTCGGACATGACTAAGGGGAGCGGTAGCCGCCCCCCCCGGCCGGGTCAACACCCGTCGCAGTCTTCCTGACATATCCCGCGCCGTCAGGCCGCGTCGGACAAAACCTTGGCCAGTTCGAACAGGCGGCGACGCTGCGCTTCGGGGATCGCGTAATAGGACCGCACCAGCGCAAGCGCCTCTTTGTCGGCCAGAATGTCGCCCGAAACCTCGGGGCGGTTCAGCGCATCCCCAGCCAGACCTTCGAAGAAGAACGAGATCGGAACCTCGACCGCATCGGCGATATCCCACAACCGCGAGGCCGAAACCCGGTTCATCCCGGTTTCGTATTTCTGGATCTGCTGGAACTTGATCCCGACCTTGTCGGCCAGTTGCTGCTGGGTCATACCAATCATCCACCGACGGTGACGGATACGTTTGCCCACATGGACATCGACAGGGTGTTTCATGCAATTATCCTTCAAACCACTTACGGTCAGTTCAAAATACCACGGCCTTTCGCGGCCTTTCCGTCGCAAATGACCAAACCTGTCCAAAAAGACAGGTGGGCGACCTCTGAATGATATGTGGTTTCCCTTAAGAGCCAAATTTTTCCCTCCGCAGCCGCAGATGGACTACGAAATGCGGAATTCGCGCCCTGCGTGTTTTGCAAAATGCAATGCAAAATGCAATTACCTTTAGGTCAACCTTTCCAGCCTGCAAAAGGCGCGATTCGCCAGAGCGGCCTTGCCCGGGCTGGTCGTGCGCCCGGCAACGGTCTATGATGCCGATGCTTTCAGACCCCGGAGATCCGATGCGCGCCTTTCAACTTGCCGCCCTCAACACCCAGCCAGAATTGACAAATTTGCCCCTGCCCGCGCCCGGCCCGGGTGAAGTGCAGATTGAAATCGCGGCCTGCGGGCTGAATTTCGCGGATCTTTTGATGATCGAAGGCAAATATCAGGACACGCCGCAGGCCCCGTTTGTGATGGGCATGGAGCTGGCCGGCACCGTCCGCGCGGCGGGAGAAGGCGCAAAACTGGCGCCGGGCACCCGCGTTGCTGTCTTTTCAGGACAGGGTGGGTTGGCCGAACAGGGCAATTTTGCGGAAAACCGCTGCACGCCCCTGCCCGATGCCATGAGCTTTGAGCAGGCGGCCGCGTTTCAGATCGCCTATGGCACCTCTCATCTGGCGCTTGACTTCCGCGGGCGCCTGACCCCGGGCGAGACCCTGGTGGTGTTGGGGGCTGCGGGCGGCGTCGGGCTGACGGCGGTGGAAATTGGCGCGCGGATGGGCGCGCGGGTGATCGCGGTTGCACGCGGCGCCGAAAAGCTCGAGGTGGCCCGGGCCGCCGGGGCCGAGGTTCTGATCGACGCCGAGACCCCCGATCTGAAAACCGCGCTAAAGGCCGCAGGCGGTGCCGATGTCATCTATGACGCCATCGGCGGCACGGCAGGCGAGGCGGCGTTTCGTGCCTTGCGTCCGGGCGGGCGCTATCTGGTGATCGGCTTTGCCTCGGGGGCACAGCCGAACCTGCCGCTCAACCATGCGCTGGTGAAGAACCTTGAAATTCATGGGCTCTATTGGGGGGGCTATCTGAAACTTGCGCCGGAAATTCTGACCGGCTCGATGGCGCAGCTGTTCGAATGGTTCGCCCAGGGCGGTCTCGTCCCCCATATCTCGGCGCAATTCCCGCTGGAGCGCACCGCCGAGGCGCTGGAGATGCTGCGCACGCGGCGATCAACCGGCAAGGTCGTGGTTCGAACCGGTGCCACCGAAAGCAGCGCCAACTGACCCTGCCCGTTTTCCGGCATCCGGGGTGTGGTTTTTCACCCCCGGGCGCTTGAAACCCCCGCCCCGCGTGCCAATATCCGACAGGACGCGGTCTCAGGGGGCCGCCATGGGATTTACGGAGGCAAGAAATGGCTGATTTCAATACGATGCGCGCCACGACTGCGGGCACGCGCACCGCACAGATCGACGCGGGGCTGCGCGCGCATATGAACAAGGTCTATGGCCTGATGTCGATGGCCATGCTGATCACCGGTGCGGTGGCCTTCCTGCTGGCCAACATGGCGATGACGACCGACGCGGCGCAGGCCGTGGCGCAGATCGGCACCGACAAGTATCTGACGCAGTTCGGGGCCACGCTCTATACCAGCCCGCTGAAATGGGTGCTGATGTTCGCGCCGCTGGCGGTGGTCTTCGCGTTTTCCGCGACGCTGCATAAAATGCAGACCTCGACCGCGCAGATCGTGTTCTGGGTCTATGCCGCGCTGATGGGCGCATCGCTCTCGTCGATCTTCCTCGTCTACACCGGCGTGTCGATCGCGCAGACCTTCCTGGTTACCGCCATCGCCTTTGCGGGTCTGTCGCTCTATGGCTACACCACCAAGAAGAACCTGAGCGCGATGGGCTCGTTCCTGATGATGGGTCTGATCGGTCTGATCGTGGCCTCGATCGTCAACATCTTCCTGGCGTCGAGCGCGCTGCAATTCGCGATCTCGGTGATCGGCGTGCTGATCTTCGCGGGCCTCACCGCCTTCGACACGCAAAACATCAAGAACATCTATCTGCAAATGGCGCAGAGTGATGAGGAATATCTGGGCAAGGCCGCCATCATGGGCGCGCTGCAGCTGTACCTCGACTTCATCAACATGTTCATGTTCCTGCTGCAATTCTTGGGCAATCGCGACTGAGTTGCCGGACCAGAAATGAAAAAGCCCCGCTCCGGCGGGGCTTTTTTAATGCGTGACGTGCAACTTGATACGGGGGGCCTCAGCCCGCCATCCGTGCCGCCACATCCAGCATCCGGTTGGAAAACCCCCATTCGTTGTCATACCAGCCAAACACCCGCAACAGGCCGCCGCCCGCCAGCGGCACACCCGTCACCCGGGTTTCCGGGCAGGCCATGACCACGCTTTCACGCCGCGCCCGCAGATCGGAACTGACCAGCGGCTGATCGGTAGCGCCGATCACCCCCCCCTCTGCCGCACAGGCGCGAAACACCGCATTCACCGCGGCCACCGTAACCGGACGCGCGGTCACCACCGCCAGATCCACCGCCGAGACACTGGCCGAAGGCACCCGCACCGCCTGCGCGATGATCCGCCCTTCAAGCCCCGGCAACACACCATCCAGCAAACGCCCCGCCGAGGTCGTCGTCGGCACCATCGACAGCGCCGCCGCGCGCGACCGCGCGAAATCGGCGGCGGGCGCATCCACCGTCGGTTGGCTGCCGGTGTAGCAATGCACCGTCGTCATCGTGCCGGTCACCACGCCCCAATGCGTATCAATCAGCGCCACCAGCGGCGCCAGCGCATTGGTGGTGCAGCTGGCGTTCGAAACGATCCGCTGCGCGGCAAGCCCCGCATCGTTGGCGCCCAGCACCACGGTGAATTCCGCCGCCCGCGAGGGGCCCGAAATCAGCACCCGCCCTGCACCTGCGGCCAGCCCCTGCCCCGCGATCTGCGCCCCGTCCGCGCGGCCCGTGCATTCCATCACCAGATCGACATCCACCAGATCCAGCGCGCTCAGATCCGCCGTGCGATGCAGCGGGATTGCCAGCCCATCGACCACCAGCATGCCACCTTCCAGCGCAACCGTCCCCGGCCACGGTCCGAACACGCTGTCATATTGAAACAGATAGGCGCACATTTCGGCGGTCGCGATATCGTTGATGCCCACGATCTCGATCTGCGGCCAGCGCCCCGCCCCGCGTGCACGGTCCTGCATGGCCGCACGCAGCACGGAGCGCCCGATCCGTCCGAACCCGTTGATGAACACCCGCATCGCCGATCTCCACTGCTATTGCCCGCCCTGTGTAAGGCGCCTGCGCCCCCAAGGGGAAGTGCGCGATTGCCACCATTACAATGGACCCGGGGCCCAAATCCGCGCAGCCCCGCCGCCGGACGAGGCCCCTCTCGCCACCATGGCCCGGACGGTTCGGCCTGCTCAATCCGGGGGCGCCGTGCCGGATTTCTGCACAAAAATGCGCCTTGCCGCACCCGGTCGCAGCGCCCGGGCTTGCCACCGTTGCCGCGCAGTCGGTTTTCGCGCTGGCTAGGGGGGCATAATAACGACAAACGACGAGAGAAACCAATGACCGACCAAACCATGGGCCAGCAGCCCATTCTGTCCGTGCACGACCTTTCGGTCGCACTGCCCGGAAAACATGACCGCCCCTATGCGGTACGAAACATCAGCTTTGATCTGATGCCCGGCGAAATCCTGTGCATCATCGGCGAATCCGGCTCGGGTAAATCCGTGACGGCCAACACCGTGATGGGCCTGTTGCCCGAGGTGATGAAGGTTGAAACCGGCACGATCACCTTCCAACACCGCGACCTTCTGGCACTGCCAGAGGCCGAATTGCGCAAACTGCGCGGGCGCGCGGTGTCGATCATTTTTCAAGACCCGCTGTCGGCGCTGAACCCGTTGATGACCATTGGCGACCAGATCCGCGAGGTGCTGGATACCCATGACGCCGGCGCGCCCGAAACCCGGGCCGCGCGCGTGATCGAAATGCTGAGCGAGGTGGGCCTGCCCGATCCGCTGCTGATCCAGCATCAGTATCCGTTTCGCCTGTCGGGCGGTCAGCGCCAGCGCGTGATGATCGCCATGGCACTGGCGCTGGATCCCGACATCCTGATCGCGGATGAACCGACGACCGCGCTGGATGTGACGACGCAGGCGCAGATCCTGGATCTGATCAGCCGGATTCAGGCGCGCAAGGGCATGAGCGTGATGTTCATCACCCATGATTTCGGCGTCGTGGCGGAAATCGCCGACCGGGTGATCGTGATGGAAAAGGGCCTTGTCGTCGAGCAGGGCAACGCGCGCCAGGTGCTTGATGCGCCTGCGCACCCCTATACGAAAAAGCTGATCGCCGCGATTCCGAAGATGCGCGCAGAAGATCGCGCGCGCGACGAAACGAAACCCGTCGTGCTGGAGGTGCGCAACCTGTGCAAGACCTACCGCACCCGCAGCGGCTTTCTGGGGCGGATGCGCGAGGTCAGCGCGGTGAACGACATCAGTTTTACCCTGCGCAAGGGCGAAACCTTGGGCATCGTCGGGGAATCCGGATCCGGGAAATCCTCGATGGGGAAGGTGCTGATGAAGCTGATCGACGCGGACAGCGGCGAAATCCGGTTTCAGGGGGAAAACACGCTGGCGTTGGACGAAGACAATTTTCGCCCGCTGCGGCCGCGGATTCAGATGATCTTTCAAGACCCGTACGCCTCGTTGAACCCGCGCTTCACCATTGGGCAGGCGCTGACCGTCGGCCCCGTCGCCCACGCCCTTCTGACCCACGAACACGCGCGCAAACGGGCCGGGCAGATCCTGCAGATGGTCGGGCTGGATGCCTCGGCCCTTGATCGCTATCCGCACGAGTTTTCGGGGGGGGCAGCGGCAGCGGGTTGGCATTGCCCGGGCGCTGATGTTCGACCCCGAGGTGATCGTGGCCGACGAGGCCGTCTCGGCGCTGGATGTATCGATTCAGGCACAGGTGCTGGAGCTGCTGGATACCATCCGGCGCCAGCGCAAGCTGTCGATGGTGTTCATCACCCACGACCTGCGTGTCGCCAGCCAGATCTGCGACGAACTGTTGGTGATGCATCGCGGCAAGATGGTCGAGTATGGCCCGCCGTCGCAAATTTTCCACAATCCACAGCATGACTACACGCGGGCGCTGGTTGCGGCGATTCCCGGCACAAAAGCCGCATAGCCTTTCAGGACAGCGCAAACATATCGAGTCAAAGGGCGGCGCAAGTCGCCTTTTTTGTTGTGCCCATCTTCGCCCCACTGCGACCCAAAGACGCACCAAAGCTGCGGATAAAATGGGCAATGGTTGCATTTCACAATTACTTTGGTTGTTCTTCGCAACTTCTTTCTTGTCGCGATTTCCAAATCCTCAATGCTTCCAGAAGACAGAGAAAGTGACCACCATGACGCCTTCTTCGCCCCCTCCGCCCGACGCAGATCCGCCGATCACGATCGCAGGCCTTCACATTGACGTCCTGGAAGGCGCCTTCAGCTGGTACATCCGTTCGCTGGACTCGGTGGTTTCGCAAGATCTTGACCGCCGCATGGCGCATCTGGAAATCGCGCGCGGCAAGGGCAAGATCACCGCGCTTTTGCTGATCGACGACTACCCCGGCATCCGCCCCTCGCAAATCGCCGATGTGCTGCTGCGGGATCGTCCGGCAACCGGGCGGATCATCGACCGGCTGGTGACCGCAGGCGTGATCCGGCGCGAAACCGCCGCCGAAGACCAAAGGGCACAGGCCCTGTTCATCACCGAAAAAGGCCACGCCCTGTCGCAAGAGGTGCGCGAGATCATCCGCCAGCAGGAAGCCGAATTCTTCGACTTCATCGCCCCGGAAGACCGCGCGCAGTTCATGCAGATGCTCAAGCGGGTCTATCTGAACATGAGGAAAAAATGGGACTGAGTTCGCAACGTGTCGCGCTGATTTCGGGCGCCAATCGCGGCATTGGTGCTGCTGTGGCCAAACGGCTTTTTGAGGCGGGCTGGACGGTCAGCTTGGGTATGCGCCGCCCCACCCTGCCCGACTGGGCGGCGGCAGATCCGGCGCGGGTGCATCTGTTTGCCTATGAGGCCACCGACCCCGAGGCAGGCACCGATTGGGCCGCCGACATCGCCGCGCAGTTCGGGCGCGTTGACGCGCTGGTGGCGAACGCGGGCATCATGGTGCCACAAACGGTTGTGGACATCGACGATGATGACATGGCGCGCCTGCTGGAGGTGAACGTGCAGGCGCCGCGCCGTCTGGCTGCGGCGTGCTGGGAGGCGCTGGCCGCCTCGGGGCGCGGGCGAGTGATGTTGCTTGGGTCCTTGTCCGGCAAGCGCGTGAAATCGGCGCGCTCGGGCGCCTATTCCGTGTCGAAATTCGCAGCCGTCGGCCTGGCCCACGCCCTGCGTCACGCGGGATTTGACGCGGGCATCCGCGCCACCGCCATCTGCCCCGGTTTCGTGGCCACCGATATGGCGATGGCCCTGACCGAGCGCGACAGCACTGCGATGACCCAGCCCCAGGACCTGGCCCGCGTCATCGAAATGCTGATCGAACTGCCCAACGAAGCCAGCGTGGCCGAGTTCTGCGTGAACTGCCAGCTTGAGGAGTCTTTCTGACATGCCCGGACCTTTTGTCGTTCCCGTTCATGGCGATACCGATCTGCCCGCCAAGGTGGATGTTGTCGTCATCGGCGGCGGGATCATTGGCTGTTCGACCGCATTGGAACTGGCCGAGCGCGGATTGAAGGTTGCGCTGTGCGAAAAGGGCGGGATCGGCCACGAGCAATCCAGCCGCAACTGGGGTTGGGTGCGCATCACCCGGCGTGATCCGCGCGAAGTGCCGCTGATGGCCGAGGCGCTGCGGATCTGGCCCGGGCTGGCCGAGCGCACCGGGCGCGACCTGGGCTATACCCGCGCGGGCATCGCCTTCGCCTGCGCGACGGACAAGGACTACGCCGAGCATGAAAGATGGCTCGAAAACCTGAAAGACTATCAGATCGACAGCAAAATGGTGTCGGGCGACGAATTCGCCACGCTGTTTCCGGGCACACGGATGCAGGTCAAGGGCGCGCTTGTCACCGCCGTTGATGGCCGCGCAGAGCCGCAAAAGGCCGCCCCCGCCATTGCCGAGGGGGCCCGCGCGCTTGGCGTGCATGTGCTGACCGAATGCGCGGTGCGCGGCATCGAAACCAAGGCCGGGCAGGTTTGCGGCGTGGTGACCGAACGCGGCGCGATTGCCTGCGAACAGGTGGTGCTGGCGGGCGGCGCCTGGTCCAGCCTGTTTGCGCGCAACAGCGGTCTGCGCCTGCCGCAGCTGAAGGTGAAAAACTCGGTCATTCGCACCAAACCGCTGGAGGGCGGGCCCGATTGCGCGATCTGGTCCGACGGGTTCTCGATCCGCAAGCGTCAGGACGGTGGCTATACCATTGCCGATGGGTTCCGCAATATCGTCGATATCGTCCCCGACAGCTTCCGCTACATGCGCGATTTTCTGCCCGCGCTTGGGGCGGAATGGAAATCGCTGATGCTGCGGTTTGGCGGGCGGTTTTATGACGAGGCGCGCATTCCCAACCGCTGGCGCCTGGATGAGGCAAGCCCCTTTGAATACTGCCGGGTGCTGGACCCGAAGCCCGCGTTTTCGTTGCAGGACAAGGCCTTGGCCAACCTGCGCCGCGCCTTTCCGGTGTTTGAAAAGGCCGAGATCGCGCAACGCTGGGCGGGCGCGATTGATGTGACCCCCGACGCGATCCCGGTGATTTCGGGCATCGACCAGATCCCGGGCTTTTACATCGCGACCGGGTTTTCGGGCCATGGCTTTGGCATCGGCCCGGCGGCAGGGCGGCTGATGGCCGATCTGGTGACCGCCCGCACGCCGGTGGTCGATCCGGCCCCCTATCGTTTCAACCGGTTCACCGATGGCTCGAAGATCGAGATCATCAGCGGTTTCTGACCCCGCGCTGCCCCGCACCGGGGCATCGCGCAAGGCGGCGTGTGTAACGCAAGCACATGTCTCTCCTCCTCCAACTTGCGACATCAACAGGGAAACGCGACATGACTGACCAAAAGAAGGACAACGTGCATCTCAACCGCCGTCAGGCACTGATGATGATGGGGGCCGCAGGTGTGGCCGGGCTGATGGGACCGATGGCGATCGGGCGTGATCGCGCCTTCGCCGCCAATGCCGATGCCAAGGGGCAACTGGTGCTGGCCTTTTCGCAGGAACCGACGGTATTCAACCCGCTGATGCCGCATATCGAGGTGGACGAAGGCGTCTATTACGCGGTGTTTGACACGCTCTTTGATTTCGATCCCGAAGGCGCGTTCTTTCCGATCCTCGCGGCAGAGGTGCCCACGGTTGCCAATGGCGGCATTTCCGAAGACGGGCTCAGCTGGCGGCTGAAGCTGAAAGAGGGCGTCACCTGGCATGACGGCACGCCGTTCACGGCCGCTGACGTGAAATTCTCGCTTGAACTGCCGATGGACCCCGATTTCCGTTCGTTCCGTTCCAGCGGCTATCGGCTCATGACAAACATCACCGTCGTCTCGGATACCGAGCTGACCTGGGAAATGAGCGAGCCTTTCGCGCCGATGGCGGCGATTCTGGCCTCGACCTATATCATCCCGAAGCACGCCTTTGACGGGGTGGCCGACAAGAACACCGCGCCCTTCTCGAATGCGCCGATCGGCACGGGCCCGTTCAAGTTCAAGACCCGGATGGCGGGCGATCATATCGAGCTGGAAGCCAATGCCGATTACCACATGGATGGCCCGTTCCTGAAAACGCTGATCATCAAATATGTGCCCGATCTGAACGTGATGTACACGCAGTTCAAATCCGGCGACATTGATGTGGTCGGTCTGCAATACATCAGCCCCGATCATCTGGCCGAGGCCGAAACCTTGCCCGGCAAGGTCGTCAAGGTCGCGGGGACGGCGACGTTTGAATCCATCGGCCTGAACATGACCCGCCCGCAGTTTCAGGAATTGGCGGTGCGGCAGGCGCTCTATGCCGCGCTGGATAAAACCTCGATCATCGACGCGCTGTATTACGGCGTGCCGACCCCGACCGAAACCTACATGCCGCAGCAGTCCTATTATTACGATCCCGAGCTGCCCAAGCACGAATTCAGCCTGGACAAGGCCAAGGCTCTGCTGGACGCGGCAGGCTGGGTGCCCGGACCGGATGGGATCCGCGAAAAAGGCGGGGTGAAACTGTCGTTCAGCAACTCGACCACGGCGGGCAACCACCTGCGCGAACAGGCACAGCAGTTCATCCAGCAGACCTTCAAAGAGATCGGCGTGGAGATGACGATCAAGAACCTGCCGCCGGCGGTGATGTGGGGCGATTACTGGATGAACTCCGAGTTTGACTCGGTGGTGGTCGGGCTGAACTGCCTGGCCGGCGCCGACCCGGATACCTCGGATTACTTCATGTCCTCGATGTCGCCCGCGCTTGGCGGGTCGGGTCAGAACACCTTCGCCTATCAAAACCCGAAGGTGGACGAGCTGCTGGTCAAGGGCGCGGCAAGCTTCGTTCCCGAAGAGCGCAAGGCGATCTACCAAGAGCTGCAGCAGGTGATCCGCGCCGATCTGCCGTTCCTGCCGGTGTTCCAATATGCCGTGATCAAGGGCTGGAAAGACGATGTGACCGGGCCTGCGCCCAACGTCAACAACCGCATCGACACCTGGAACGTGCGCGACTGGGCCCGCGGTTGATTGGACTGATTTCTGACAGATGAGGGCGCGCGGCAGGGCAACCTGCCGCGCCAACCGGCCTCCTGACCTGGCGGGGGCTGCAATCGGAACATCGCACACAGAGGGCGCCTGACATGCTGCGCTACATCCTATCCCGGATCGGGCAGAGCTTGCTTCTGCTTTTGATCGTGTCTTTCATTGGGTTTGCGGTTCTGACCCTGGCCCCCGGCGGCCCGCTGTCGCAATTCGCGCTCAGCCCCGGCATGACACAAGAACAGATCGACAAGATCGCCACGCAGATGGGCCTCGACCGGCCCGTGGTGGTGCAATACCTCGACTGGTTCCGCCACATGCTGATCGGCGATTGGGGCACCTCCTATCGCGACGGACAATCCGTTTTGCATGTGATCGGCAGCCATCTGTTCGCGACACTTCTGCTGATGGGCACCGCCACGGTGATTTCGGTCAGCCTTGGCAGTGCGATCGGCATTTTCAGCGCGCTGCGGCGCGGCTCGGTGTTTGACTACACCACGATGCTGGCCGCGATGGTTGCGCTGTCGATCCCGACGTTCTGGTTCGGGCTGATCGCAATCTATATCTTTTCCCTCAACCTCGGCTGGCTGCCTGCGGGCAACATGTACACCGTGGGGGATGGCTCGGTTCTGGATTATCTGCGCCACCTGATTATGCCCGCCGGGGTGCTGGCGCTGGTCGATGTCGCGATCTGGAGCCGCTACATGCGCAGCTCGACCCTGAATGTCATCAATCAGGATTTCGTGCGCACCGCGCGCGCCAAGGGCCTGACGCGCCGCCGGGTGCTGTTCAAACATATCGTCGGAAATTCACTGGTGCCGATGATCACGCTGGCGGGGCTGCAATTGCCCATGGTTCTGGGCGGCGCGCTGGTCACCGAAACGGTGTTCACCTGGCCAGGCATGGGGCGGCTGTTCCTCGATAGCCTGGGTTATTCCGATTACCCCGTCGTGATGGGGCTGTTGATGGCCTCGGCGATGCTGGTGCTGATTGGCAACCTTGCCGCCGACCTTGCCGTTGCGCTGATTGATCCGCGCATCCGACTGGACTGAGGGAAGGACCCCCAAGATGAGTGCTGCAACCACCAACACCGCCACCCGCCGGCCCTTTATCAAATCGCGCGCGATGCGCCGCTTTCTCAGCAACAAGATGGCGCTGGTCGGGTTGGCCATGGTGCTGAGCCTGACGGTCGCCTGTTTCCTTGGGCCCCACCTGCTGCCCTATGACGAGCTGTTCATTGATCTGCGCGCGCGCTTTGCGCCGCCCGGCACCGGGGCGCATATCTTTGGCACCGATCCGCTGGGGCGCGACATTGCCGCGCGGCTGTTTCACGCCGGGCAAATCTCGATGGCGGTGGGCTTTGCGGTGATGCTGATCGCCACCACCATCGGCTCGGTCGTGGGGGTTGTTTCGGGCTATTATGGCGGCGTGGTCAGTGCGGTTCTGATGCGCATTGTCGATGCATTCCTGTCCTTTCCGTCGGTGTTCTTGCTGCTGGCACTGGCCGCGTTCATTCAGCCCGGCCCGGTGATGATCGCGCTGATCATTTCGGCGACCAGCTGGATGGAGGTGGCGCGCATCGTCGATTCCGAGGTGAAATCGCTGCGCAATCAGGATTTCGTGCAGGCCGCCCATATGCTGGGCCTGTCGGGGCGCTGGATCATGTTCCGCGAATTGCTGCCCAATGCCATCGGCCCGATCATCGTGGCCGCCACCCTGACGGTGGCGCGTGCGATCCTGCTCGAGGCCTATATCAGCTTTCTGGGCTACGGCATTCAACCGCCCTTGCCGAGCTGGGGCAACATGCTGAACGGCGCGCAGCAATATCTGGCCTCGGCGCCGTGGCTGGCCATCGTTCCGGGCGTGGCAATCACGATTGCCGTGACCGGGTTCAATCTGATCGGCGACGGGCTGCGCGATGCGCTGGACAGCCGCAGTCAGGGGCACTGAGATGACACGCACATTCTCGGAATTCAAAGACACGCTGTGGTATACGACCGCCCCGCAAGCCCCCGAAACCCGGGCCTTGCGCGGCGAGGTGCGGGCCGATGTCTGCATCGTCGGCGCGGGCTATTCCGGGCTGACAACGGCACTGGAACTGGCGCGGCAGGGCGTCAAGGTCGTGGTGCTGGAACGCGACGAGATCGGCTTTGGCGGGTCTGGGCGCAATGCCGGGCACTGCACGCCGACCTTCACCCATTACAGCCTGCCCGAGCTGCGCGGCGTGCTGGGCGCGCCCTGGGCCGAACGCCTGATCCAGCGCCAGACCCGCGCCAATGACAAAGTATCCCAAATGATCGGGCGCTATGGCATCGACTGCGAATGGGAGCAGAACGGCTATGTTCAGGGCGCGCTGTTTCCGTCGCACCTGAAAACGCTGGAACGCACCATGGCCAGCTATAATGCGGTGGGCGCACGCACCCGCATGCTGGACCGCAACGAAGTGCATGCGGTCACCGGGTCGTCGCGGTTTTACGGCGGCTGGCTGCATGAAGAGGCGGGCGGACTGAACGCGCTGGCCTATGCACGCGGGCTTGGCCGGGCGGTGCTGTCCGAGGGCGGGCAGGTTTTCACGCACTCAGCGGTAACGGGCAGCGAACATCGTGATGGTGCCTGGCATGTGCGCACCCAACAGGGCACGGTGCGGGCCGAAAAGGTGATCTATACCACCGGCGCCTATACCGTTGCCGGCTGGCCGAACCTTGATCAGACCTTCCGCATCATGCGCGTCTTTGTCGCCGCGACGCAGCCGCTGTCGGCGGCATCGCAGGCGGTAGTGCTGCCCAAGCGCACCACGATTCAGGACGGGCGCGGCGATATCTACGTTTACAAATACAACCGCGAAAACCGGATCGTGGCTTCGATGTTCCCTATGGGGCCGCGCGGGCGCGACCCGGCTTATACGCGCAAGGTGCTGTCCGACCGTCTGAAATGGCTGCACCCGGATCTGCGCGAAGAACCCCGCTGGGAATTTTTCTGGTATGGCGAGCTGGACATGCAGCGCAAGACGATCCCGCGCCTGTACAGCCTGGCGCCCGGTGTCGTGGCGATGACCGGCCTGTCGGGGCGCGGGGTTCCGACCGGCTCGATGATCGGCGGCATTCTGGCCGACTGGGCGATGGGCGTGCCCGAGGATGCGCTGGACCTGCGCCTTGAACCGCTCAGCCGCCAGCCGCTTTACATGAGTTTCGCGCCACAGGCGGCGCTGCGCGGCTATCGGCTGCGCGACAAGATCCGCGCGACGCTGCAAGGCGCCCCGCTTCCCCCCCACGCCTGACCACACACGACGGGTGCACCGCGCACCCCATGAAGGAGACCTATCATGCCAGGACCCAAGCTGGATCCCGTTCTCAGCGATCCCGCACTGCCGTCGCGCGTCGATGTCGTCATCATCGGCGGGGGCATTGCAGGGGTTTGCACCGCGCTTGAACTTGCCGATCGGGGGCTGAAGGTCGCGATCTGCGAAAAGGGCGAAATCGGCTGCGAGCAGTCGAGCCGGAACTGGGGTTGGGTGCGCCTGACCCACCGCGACACGCGCGAAATGCCGCTGATGATCGAATCTGTCCGCATCTGGAAAGGTCTGGATGCCCGCATCGGCGCGCAGACCGGCTATCGCCAATGCGGGGTGACCTATACCGTGGCGACCGACAAGGCGCTGGCGGCGGAACGCGCGGCGGTAGACGAGCTGAACCAGTACCAGATCCCCGCACGGCTGCTGAGCCGGGAAGAGGCGCTGGCCCAGTTCAAGGGCCTGTCGCTGGATATCAAAGGCGCGCTCTACAATCCGCAAGACGGGCGGGCCGAGCCGCAAATGGCGGCCCCCGCCATCGCGCGGGCGGTACGGGCGCGCGGCGGCACCGTGCACCAGAATTGCGCGGTGCGGGTGGTTGAAACCGCGGGCGGGGCGGTGTCGGGTGTGGTGACCGAAAAAGGCCGCATCGCCTGCTCGGCTGTGCTGGTGGCGGGCGGCGTCTGGTCGCGTCTGTTCCTGAACAACCTGGGGATTTACCTGCCGCAACTGCGCACCAAAAACACCGTGCTGCGCACCAATCCGGTGCCGGATGGCCCCGAGGGCACGCTGAAATTCCGTGATTTCGCGATGCGCCGCAGGCTGGATGGCGGCTATACCGTCGCCTCTGCCGAACCCAGCCGCTATCAATTGACGCCCGACAGTTTCCGGTTGCTCAAAGCCTTTCTGCCCACCCTGAAAAACGAATGGCGCAGCATTTCCCTGGGTATCGGCCCGGCCTTTATCGACGCCCTGCGCACACCACGCCACTGGACCGGCGACGAGGTTTCACCCTTCGAAAAGACCCGCATTCTGGACCCGGACGCAGACACCACGGCGATTGACAAGGTGCTTGGGGTCATCAAGGCCGCCTATCCCGCGTTCAAGGATGCGACCATCGCGCAACGATGGGCGGGCTATATCGACGTCCTTCCCGATATCATCCCTGCGATCTCGACGACGGAAGGAGTGAAAAACGGCATTCCGGGGCTGTTCGTGGCGACGGGGTTTTCGGGCCATGGGTTTGGTCTGGGCACCGGGGCCGGGCGGCTGGCGGCCGATCTGATTTGCGGCCACGCCCCCATCGTCGATCCGACCCCGTTCCGCCTTCACCGCTTTACAGACGGCTCGAAGATCAGCCCTATTGCAGGCGTGACACAACGATAAAATCGGCCCGTTCCCCGGGACCAGAGGCTGGACAACATGACATTGCTCCTCAACATCGCCGATGCAGACCGTCTGCACACCTTTCACAACCTGTTCGCACAAGAGATGCCCGACCTGCGCCTTGTGACGCCCGAGATGTGCTTTGACCCTGCGCAGGTGCGGTATCTGTTTACCTGGATGCCGCTGGACGACTGGACCCGCTTTCCCAACCTTGAGGTGGTCTTTTCGCTGAGCGCCGGAGTGGACCAGTTCGCGACACTGCCGCCGGGTATTCAGCTGGTGAAAATGGTCGATCCGCACAATACGCAGGGGGTTGTGGAATATGTTCTGACCGCCTGTCTGGCCTGCATCCGCGATTTTCCAACCTTCGCCTGGGATCAGGCGCACTGCGACTGGCAACCGACGCAGGCCCGGCCCATTCGCAAAAGCCATGTGGGCATTCTGGGTCTGGGCGGGATCGGGCAAGACGCCGCCAGGGCGCTGGCCACGCTGGGGTTTCAGGTGTCCGGCTGGTCGCGGTCACAAAAGCAGATCCCCGGTGTCACCTGTTTTGCCGGTGAAGAGGGCTATAAAGCCTTGGTTGCACAGGCCGATATCGTTGTATGCCTTCTGCCCCTGACACCGCAGACATCCGGTTTTCTGAACCGGGCCTTCTTTGGCCAGATGAAGGCCGGGGCGAGCCTTGTTCATGCGGGACGCGGGGCGCAGTGTTGTCTTCCCGATCTGCGCGCC
>JAQTYE010000149.1 GCA_028749255.1 Paracoccaceae bacterium
CTGGTCGGCCTGCCCCGGGATGAGCTGTGCGAACACCCCGGCCGAACGTTCCAGCCAATCGGCCAGTTCGGCCCCGGTGATTTCGAGTGCGGTGACCATGTTGGGAAAGACATAAAGGTCCGAGATATGGCTCATCTGTAGGGGCCCCGGTGCCAGATCGAGGAAAAATTCGGGCCCACCCCGCCCACCGCATTTGAACGGGGCCACCGCCGACAGCAGTGGCAGCTCCGCCTCGGGGCGCCCGGTCAGGCAGTGCGCCACATGCGCGGCCTGCGCCTGTGCCACCAGTGTCAGCCCGGCATCGGGGGCCACCAATGAGAAATAGCTATGCAATGGCACCGACAGATGCCCGACCGCGCGCCGGATATACGCCAGCGTTTCGGCATGGGCGTCGGCATTTACCTGCAACACCATCGGGTCCTCGGGCAGGCGCGGGCAGGCGGGGCGCAGATCGGTGGCGAACCCGGCCAGCCGCCAGCCCTCGGGGTGGCGTTCCAGCCGCAGATCCATCACCCCCAGATGCGATCCCCAGCGCCCGGGGATCATCGCGGGTTTGCCGTGCAGCGTGCCGCGAACCGGGTCGATCCCCGGGCTGGCGGCGGTGCCGGGACCGGGAAAGCACAGGTGGCTGTGACCGCAGAGCAGAACGTCAATACCTTCCAGCGCCGCCAGCTGTAGCGCGGCATGTTCCACCATGTCATCGCCTTGCCCGGCAGGAGGCGTCGCGGCGATGCCGGTATGTGCCAGCGCGATCACCAGATCGACCCCGGCGGCGCGCAGCGCGGGCAGGCAGGTGCGGGCGGTCTCCTGGATGCCAGGGGTCCAGAGCTGCCCTTCCAGAAGGGACACATCCCAGGCCGCGGTTTGCGGCGGCAAAAATCCGATCACGCCGATCCGCAGCCGGTGGGGGGCGCCGGTCTGATCCACACAGTCCCGCTCCAGAATGACCCAAGGCGGCAGCAGCGTTTGCGCGGGGGATGTGCCGCCGGGGGGCGTGGTCAGAGCATTGGCGCAGACCAGTGGAAACCGCGCCCCCGCAAGTGCGCGGCGCAGGAAATCAAGCCCGTAGTTGAATTCATGGTTGCCGGGTGCCGCGGCATCATAGTCCAGCGCATTCATCGCGGCGATCACCGGGTGGGTTTCGGCCTCGGCCAGCCCGCGCACCCGTGCCCAATATTCGGTCAGCGGCGTGCCTTGCAGAAAATCGCCATTGTCGAGCAGCAGGCTGTTGGGCGCTTGGGCGCGGGCTTCGGCGATCAGGCTGCCCAGCCGCGCCAGCCCCACCTCGGACTGCGGCTGGTCAGTGAAGTAATCATAGCCCTGAACATAGCCGTGCAGATCGGTCGTCTCGATGATCCGCAAAGCGATGGTCGTGCGCGGCTCCTCCAACTGCCCGGGCATGTGCCGGTCAGGTGTTTCTGTCATCCCTGGTACCCTTCAACTGCGGCTGACCCACAGCTTTGCCTATTTTGGCTTGTTTATCTCTGGTCCGGCTTGCGCCTTGTATACAACCTAAGGTGGATGGCGGCCCTGTCGCTAGTCCGAATTCCGCAAACTGGTTCTTTACCCACAGGGCGCGGCATCTGCGCAACGCTGCTGGCAGGCCCGGCCAGTCTGTGGCACAAGTCGGCGCAAATCCTGATCGGGTGCCGTCGCAGGCGCCCCAGCCGCCGGAGCCCCCGATGCCTGACAGTATTGCCGCCCCCGATTTCGCGTTTTGTGGTTCTGCGCTTGAGCGTGCGGCGCATCTGCGCACCCAGCCCGAGGCGATGGCGGCGGCGCTGGCCGATCCGCAGACGCGGGTCTTGCCGTTGTGGCGGGGCCGTCCGCTGTTTGCGCCCGATGGTGCGCCTGCCGACCCGGTCACGGGCGCCGGGTTGATGCTGCTGGCGCCGGGGCACCCTGTGCTGCGGGCGGGGGCCGAGATGCCGCTGTTTCTGGGCCAGTCGGGCGGGCAATCGGTGTTTGCGCAGGATGTGTCGGACTGGGTGCCCGAGGGGCCGCTGCCCGATGGCGCCGCGTTTTTCGACGCGACCGAGCAGGCCCACCCCGACCTGCCTGCGGGCAGCTGTTTTGCCGAACTGCGCGGCCGTCTGCCCGCACTTGATCCGCGTGCGGCAGAACTGGCCGCGACCGCGCGCGCGTTGCTGACCTGGCACGCCACGCACCGCTTTTGCGCGGTCTGTGGGGCGCCCTCGCGCCCCGAGGCGGCGGGTTGGCAGCGGCGCTGCATCTCGTGCAACGCGCAGCATTTTCCGCGCACCGATCCGGTGGTGATCATGCTGGTGACGCGTGGCAATTCGGTGCTTTTGGGGCGCAGCCCGGGCTGGCCCGAGGGGATGTTTTCGTGCCTTGCGGGGTTCATGGAGCCGGGCGAGCCGTTGCAGGCCGCCGTGCGCCGCGAAGTGCTCGAGGAAACCGGCGTTGTCGTGGGACGCGTGCGGTTCGTCGCCTCGCAGCCCTGGCCGTTCCCCGCGCAGTTGATGCTGGGCTGTCAGGCCGAAGCGGTGTCCGATGCAATCACCCTTGATCCGGTGGAAATCGAGGATGCGCTGTGGCTGACGCGCGAACGGCTGGCGGGGGTGTTCGCGGGCACCGACCCGCAGATCCGCCCGCCGCGCAAGGGGGCGATTGCGGGGTGGTTGCTGCGCGAGTGGCTTGCAGATCGGCTGAATTGACGGCACTGATTGAGGCATTGCAGGCGGTTGCCCCGCCAGATTGAGTTGAGGGACCGCCTGATGAAATTTTCCAGCCGCGAGGATGTCGCAGCCCCTGTTGCGTTCGTGTTTGACCAACTCGCCGATTTTTCCTCGTTCGAACAGGCGGCGCGCGGGCGCAAGGTCAGCCTGCGCAGGCTGGATACGCTGGCGGCACCGGGGGCAGGGATGTCATGGGATATCGGGTTTGTGTTTCGCGGCAAGCCGCGTCAGCTGGTCGCCGATATCCGTCGATTTGATCGCCCCGAATTGCTGGAATATGCAGGTGTGTCGTCCAGTTTCGAGGCGGCGCTGGCGCTGAACATGATTTCGCTGAGCTCCACGCGCACCCGGCTGCATGTTGTGCTGGAGCTGAAGCCACGCACGCTGGGCGCGCGGCTGTTGATCCAGTCGGCCAAATTGGGGCGCGGCAATCTGGAGCGCAAATTCGCCGACCGGATCGCCAGATTTGGGCAGGCGCTGGAAACGCGCGCCCGTCTGGCCGGGGCATAAGCCCGACCAGATGGGCAGGCCGCCGCCGCGCTTAGCTGTGGCGGCGCGGATCGGCGGGATAGACCCCCAGCAGTGCCATCGACGAGGTGAAATAGCGCAACTCGTCCAGTGCCAGCCGCACATTGCTGTCGTCGGGGTGGCCCTCGATATCGGCGTAAAACTGGGTTGCGGTGAAATTGCCCTCGACCATATAGCTTTCCAGCTTGGTCATGTTCACGCCATTGGTCGCGAACCCGCCCATCGCCTTATACAGCGCGGCGGGGATGTTACGCACGCGGAACACCAGCGTGGTGATCATCGGCCCCGGGCCCCGGCGTTTCAGATCGGGCTCGCGCGCCATCACCAGAAAACGCGTGGTGTTGTTTTGCTTGTCCTCGATGTGATGCGCCAGCAGGTCGAGCCCGTAGATCTCGCCCGCCAGTTCCGAGGCCAGCGCCGCGACCGCCGGATCGCCCTGTTCCGCCACGATCTTGGCAGAGCCCGCCGTATCGGCGCCGGTGATCCGTTCCAGCCCGTGGTTTTGCAGGAAGCTGCGGCATTGGCCCAACAGAACCGTGTGGCTCATCGCGGCGCGCACATCGGCCAGCTTGGTGCCCTTGACCGCCAGCAGGTTGATATGCACCCGCACGAAGGCCTCGTTGATGATATGCAGGCCGCTTTCGGGCAGCAGGTGGTGGATGTCGGCCACCCGGCCATAGGTCGAGTTTTCGACCGGCAGCATCGCCAGATCGGCGTCACCACGGCGCACCGCCTCGATCACGTCCTCGAAAGTGCGGCAGGGCAGGGCCTCCATGTCGGGGCGGTATTCGTGGCAGGCCTGATGCGAATAGGCCCCCGGCTCGCCCTGAAATGCGATCCGTCCGGTGATTTTCTGCGCAGTCATCTGCCTCTCCTCGTGTCGTCACGGCACCCGGGCCTGTCGAAGGTCGGGGATGTCGTCTGCCTATACCGGGATGCCGCGCAGGGGAAGCGTCAACGCACCCGGGCATCGCACCCGGGCGTTGGCGCGCGGCATCTGCGCCACGCAGCCTGCATGGGGCGTAGCGGAGGTTTTGACCCGCAAATGCCCGCAAAACGGCGCAATCCAGGCCCGCCGATCCAAAGATTGCTTGAAATACAGGCCCCAAACCGGATACATGCGGTCAACTGAACAGCCATATCAGGGACGAGCCATGTTCAAGACCACCAATATCATCAAAGCAGCGGGCGCGCTTCTGGGCGCTTTCCTGTTCTTCCTTTTGGGCAACTGGGCGTCGGGTGCGCTTTATACCATTGCGGGCTCTGCCCATACGGCTGCCGAAGGCACCGAAGTGGCGATGATGACCGCGGCCCCGGGTGGGCTGCTGGACAAGGCCGACGATGCGGCCGCTGCGGCCCCGGCCGAGCCGGCCGTGGCGCTGGTTCTGGGCGAAGGCAATGCTGCCGCTGGCGAAAAGGTCTTTGGCAAGTGCAAGGCCTGCCACAAGGTTGACGGCAAAAACGCCACCGGCCCGCATCTGGATGGTGTCGTGGGTCGTCCGGTCGCCTCGGTCGCGGACTTCGGCTATTCGGACGCGTTCAAGGCGCATGGTGGCGAATGGACGCTGGAGGCGCTGGACGCCTATCTGACCAAGCCGAAAGACTATATCCCGGGCAACAAGATGTCCTTTGCCGGTCTGCCGAAACCCGAAGACCGCAACAATGTGATCACCTACCTGCAGTCGTTGGGCGGCTGATCACGCGATCATGTGAATTTGAAAGGCCGTGTCCCCCGGGATGCGGCCTTTTGCTTTGATTTCACGCAGATGCAACTTGCCCCCGGGGGGCGCCGACCTTTAGCTTGGCTGAAACCGAACGGGAGGCACGGATGGCGCAGGCGGCAGTTGCAACACAATCGGACCGGGGCGTCAGAACGCGTCGGATGATGGGCGCGTTGCTGCTGGGGGCTGGGATCTGGGCCGGGGTGGTAACGCAAGGCCGGGCCGAAGACACAATCACCGCCACTGCGATCTCGACGCTGGGCGATCTGAAATATGCCCCCGATTTCGCGCATCTGGATTACGTCAATCCGAATGCCCCAAAGGGCGGCGAGATTTCGGAATGGACGCCGGGCGGGTTTGACAATTTCAACCCCTATACGCTGGAGGGGCGTGCGGCGGCGCTGTCCTCGGTCGGGCATGAATCGCTGTTGACCGGAACGGCGGACACCGTGGGCGAGGCCTATTGCCTGCTGTGCGAAAGCCTTGAATACCCCGAAAGCCGTGATTGGGTGATCTTTACCCTGCGCGACGGTATCCGGTTTTCCGACGGCACGCCGCTGACCACGGACGACGTGCTGTTTTCCTATGACCAACTGCGCACCAAGGGCCTGTCGTCGTTCCGTGCCGTGATCGCGCAACAGATCGCTTCGGCCGAGGTGCTGGATGCACGGCGGATCAAGTTCAGCTTTGTGCCCGGCTACCCGCGCCGCGACATCATTCAGGGGGCGGGCGGCCTGCCGGTATTTTCCAAGGCGCAGTTCGAACGCGAGGGGATCGACCTTGAGAAATCCCTGGACAAGCCGCTGATCGGTTCTGGCCCCTATGTGTTGGACCGCGCGCAAAACAGCCGTTCGGTGACCTGGCGGCGTAACCCCGATTATTGGGGGCAAAACCTGCCGATCAACATCGGGCGCAACAATTTCGATCGTATCCGCATCGAATATTTCGGTGACTACGCGGCGGCGTTCGAAGGGTTCAAGGCGGGTGCCTATACTTTCCGCAACGAGGCCAGCTCGATCAGCTGGGCCACGGGGTATGATTTTCCGGGGTATCTGAACGGGTCGGTGGTCAAGGCCGAACTGCCCAACGGCAATATCGCGTCGGGGCAGGCGTTCTTGATCAACCTGCGCCGGGACAGGTTCAAGGATATCCGCGTGCGGCAGGCCATCGGGATGATGTTCAACTTCGAATGGTCCAACGAGACGCTGTTTTACGGGCTGTATGACCGGGTGAATTCGGTCTGGGAAAATTCGCCGCTGGAAGCAACCGGCACGCCCACCCCCGAAGAGGTGCAGATCCTGACGCCGCTGGCGGCCGATTTACCCGAGGGCGTCTTGACCGATCCGGTCGCGATGGCGCCGGTTTCCTCGGGCCCGCGGCAATTGGATCGCGGCAATCTGCGCAAGGCATCGGCGTTGCTGGATGCGGCGGGCTGGCCGGTGGGCAATGACGGAATGCGCCGCAATGCCAAGGGCGAAACCCTGCGCGTCGAAATCCTGAACGACAGCCAGACCTTTGACCGGGTCATCAACCCCTATGTTGAAAACCTGCGCGCGCTGGGGGTGGATGCGGTGCACAGTCGGGTTGATGACGCGCAATATGAAAACCGCCGCCGCGCGCATGATTTCGACCTGATTACCAGCCATGTTGGCCAGGATTTCATCCCCGGCGCCGATCTGCAGCAATATTTCGGTTCGGGCTCGGTGGAGGACGTGTTCAATGCGATGGGGCTGGCCAACCCGGCCATCGACACGCTGATCCGGCAAGTCGAAGAGGCGAAAACCCGGGCCGAGCTGACGCCGCGCGTGCATGCACTGGACCGGGCGCTGCGGGCGCTGGTGTTCTGGGTGCCGCAGTGGTTCAAGGCAACGCATACGGTGGCCTATTTCGATATGTACGAACACCCCGAAACCCTGCCGCCCTATACGCTGGGCGAGCTGGACTTCTGGTGGTATAACGCGGAAAAAGCCGAAAAACTGAAAGCCGCGGGCGCGTTGTGACCCAAAGCGGCGGATAAAAGGGCAGAAAAATCCTATGGGCGCCTATATCCTGCGGCGGTTGCTTTTGGTGATCCCGACGCTGATCGGGATCATGCTGGTCAATTTCACGCTGACTCAATTCGTGCCGGGCGGGCCGATCGAACAGATCATCGCCCGGGTTGAAGGCGAGGCCGACAGTCTGCGCAACATCTCGGGCGGCGGTGACGCGGGCGCGGGGCAGGGCGGCGTGACCGAAGGCGGCTATCAGGGCGCACGCGGGATTTCACCCGAGTTGCTGGCGCAGCTTGAGGTGCAGATGGGCTTTTCCCGCATCGTCTGCGGCCCCGGTTTCACCGGCACGCCCGACCTGAAAGACCCAGCCTGCCATAAGGAGCCGATCCCGGCGTGGAAGCGGTTCTTCATCATGATGGGCGATTATATCCGCTTTGATTTCGGCAAAAGCTTCTTCCATTCGCAGACGGTGATCGAACTGGTGGCCGACAAGCTGCCGGTGTCGCTGACGCTGGGGCTGTGGTCCACGATCCTGGCCTATCTGATCTCGATCCCGCTGGGCATCCGCAAGGCGGTGCGCGATGGCACGCCGTTCGACACCTGGACATCGGGCGCGATCATCATCGGTTATGCGATCCCGGGCTTTTTGTTCGCGGTGATGCTGATGGTGCTGTTCGCGGGTGGATCCTATTGGAAGATCTTTCCGCTGCGGGGCCTGACCTCGGATAATTTCGATCAGCTGAGCATGATGGGCAAGGCACTGGATTACCTGTGGCACATCGCGCTGCCGGTCACCGCCACCACGATTTCCAGCTTCGCCACCATGACCCTGCTGACCAAGAACAGCTTTTTGGACGAGATCAACAAGCAATATGTGATGACCGCCCGGGCCAAGGGCCTGACCGAACGCCGGGTGCTCTATGGTCATGTTTTCCGCAATGCGATGCTGATCGTGATTGCGGGCTTCCCGGCCACCTTCCTGGGCGTGTTCTTCGGTGCGTCGATCATCGTCGAGACGATCTTTTCGCTCGACGGGCTGGGGCTCTTGGGCTTCCAGGCGACGGTCGAACGCAATTATCCGGTGATCTTCGGCACGCTCTATGTCTTTGGCCTGATTTCGCTGGTGGTCGGCATCCTGTCCGATCTGATGTATGTCTTCGTCGATCCGCGAATTGATTTCGAGCGGAGGGCGGGCTGATGGCGCTGTCTCCGCTCAACGCGCGCCGCTGGCGCAATTTCAAGGCCAACCGTCGTGCGTTTTACGCGCTGTGGATCTTTCTGGCGCTGTTCACTGTCGCGATGTTCGCCGAGGTGATCGCCAATGACAAACCAATCGTGGTCAGCTATCGCGGCCAGCTTTTCTTCCCGGCCTATCGGTTTTATCCCGAAACCGCCTTCGGGGGCGATTTCCGCACCGAGGCGATTTATCGCGATGGTGCGGTGCAGTGCCTGATTGTCAGCGGCGGGTCCGAGGCCTGCTGGGACGACCCCGACGCCACCATGGCCGAAGCGCAAAGCACCGGCACCGTGAATGGCGAAAAGGTTGAAACCGGCTGGATGATCTGGCCGCCGATCCCCTATCATTATCGCACCATCAACAACGTCGGCACCGCGCCTTCTGCCCCTGATGGCAAACACTGGCTGGGCACCGATGACACCGCGCGCGACGTGCTGGCGCGGGTGATCTATGGCTTCCGCACCTCGATCCTGTTCACCCTGATCGTGACCTCGGTTGCCAGTGTGGTGGGCATCGCCGCGGGGGCGGTGCAGGGCTATTTCGGGGGGCGCGTCGATCTGGTGTTCCAGCGGTTGCTGGAGATCTGGGGCTCTACCCCCTCTCTGTATGTCATCATCATCCTGTTCGCGATTTTGGGGCGCAGTTTCTGGCTGCTGGTGTTTGTGTCGATCCTGTTCGGCTGGCCCGCGCTGACCGGCGTTGTGCGTGCCGAATTCCTGCGCGCACGCAATTTCGAATATGTCCGCGCGGCCCGCGCCCTGGGGGTCAGTGACCGGGTGATCATGTTCCGTCACATCCTGCCCAACGCGATGGTGGCGACGCTGACGATGCTGCCCTTCGTCATCACCGGCACGATCTCGATGCTGGCCTCGCTCGATTATCTTGGCTATGGCCTGCCCTCATCGGCGCCCAGCCTTGGCGAGCTGGCCTTGCAGGGCAAGCAGCATCTGCAGGCGCCCTGGCTGGCCTTTGCCGCGG
>JAQTYE010000150.1 GCA_028749255.1 Paracoccaceae bacterium
GCGGTGTTGTAGGCAGACCAGTTGGTCGCGCGGTAGCGGGTGGGATTGGGCTTGCTCATGCAACCCGTCTAACCGCATGGATTCATGGTGTGAATCCTTTGAAGTTCGAGTTCTGCAACAAAGCCCATCATCCCGTGCAACGCTTCGGGCTGCGAGATGATGGGCCGGAGTTGATCGAGGAGATGGATTGATAGGGGCGTGTTGGGCGGAAACCGGACCTTAGCTGCGACCAGCACCAACGGGAGCTATGCGTTTCTAGCGGCCTCGCCAAGGTTACAAACGGCTCGTAGATTCTGTTCATGTAACTGCCTGGCGCTGCGGCGTAGATCACCCAGCGCAGACATTCGTGCTGTGCGAGAGAGCGAAAGGCTTATTGGGATTGCTGACGTGCTAATTTAATGTACTTTGACATCTAACAAAGTGACTGGATCATAAAAAATGAACATGACGCCCGCGGAAGATGAAGCCTTGGATGAACTGGCGGAACAAGAAGCTGAGCTTTCAGCGACGGATGAGGTCAACGAGCTACCTCCAAGTGATATCATCGCATTCAATGAATTACGTTCATGTTTTGACTTAGTAAGATTACATGACACTGGCAAGCTCAACATTCAGCCTGACTTTCAGCGAGAGGTGGTGTGGCAACCAGCAGCACAAACCCGATTCATTGACTCTTTAGCAAAGCAGCTCCCTATTCCCAGCATGTGCATCGCGTTGGATTTCAAAAATGACAAGCGATATATGGTCGACGGGCTACAAAGAATGTCGTCGCTCATTGCCTTTTTCAAAAACGACGATTGGCGTTTGACGAAGCTTGACGACGTTTACCCAGAACTTTCGGGAAAAAAGGTATCTTACATAAAATCTCACTCGCCAGAGATATTTGAGCGCATTGAGAATGTCACAATTCCAGTTACGGTACTTCGATGTGATATGTCGGCTAAAGCTCACCAGGAGTACCTGTTTACTATTTTTCATAGACTAAATGCGGGAGGGTCCCGCCTTAATAATCAAGAAATCCGTAATTGCATATATCAAGGGAGCTTAAACTCTCTACTTTTAGAACTCTCAAAGTCTGAGAAGTTTGTAAGCCTTTTTGATATCAAGGAAAATAAGAAATATCGTTTTTCAAACGAAGAGTTGCTGCTGCGCGCATTAGCGCACTCTGAGGGATTTGAACAGTACACGGGACCTTTGTCAAAATACCTCAATGACTTTATGAGTGACAACCGAAACGCCGACGTTTCTCATTACAAAGAAAATTTACAGTTTGCTATAAAGTTTATCTATGAGCGAGTACTCAAAGGGTCACCATTCGGCCGTGCAAGCAAGGCCCAGATCGAAGCGCTTTTTGTTGCGATTATCCGCAACAGAGAAACTTTAGAAAAAGAAGACGATGCTACAATTATGATGAAATACGAAAACCTAAGGGAGGACCCTCTTTTCAGCGTCGATTCCTTGAAGGAAGGTCTTGCTGCGCCTGACAAAGTGATTGCTCGCCTAGAGAGTGCAATTGAGGTATTCAGTTGAATGCCTTCTGTTGAACGACTGACAAAAACACTCCGGTTTTTAGATGCGATGTATCAGCGGCATCAGACCTCCGACGATCCCGAGGAGGCTGTTGCGTTTGCGAAGTTAGCCGTCCTTGAATTTTGCGGCTGGGTCGAGATGACAATCGACGATATTGCGCGTGAAGCCGTACACGTTAGCCTCCCGGCAGAAGCTGATCGCCAACCACTCGAAATGCTGATTAGAAATACATCCGGTTTTGATTATTCTCGTCATGTTACGCCTTTACTGGTTTCCGCGATGGGTTCGGTTCGGTTCTCTGTTACTGAGAGAACGATGGAAGGTGAGGCTTTGCTGGAACGGTTCAAGAGCATCCTAAATACAACCGAATTTAGTAGGATGAGGAATCGTGCAGCGCATACATTTAACGATGGCGCCCAGCGGAACTATGATGCTCCATCTTCTGTTCTTGGAAAGTTACAGCAAATTGCACCATTGATGGAGAGAATGAGAGAGCTTTGTCGCGAGGAGCCGCCGTTAGACGCAAATGGCGCAGATGTCGGCTCAGGGCCGTGAACAGGAAATGGTTCGCTAGGTTGGTCATGGTCACCGGCGCCGCTGGTGATAATCAGGGGTTTGCTCTTTAGTCTGCCGAATCCGTGGGTCCATGTGCCTAGTAACCCATTGAAAACACACAGACCGCCTTGCGGCCATTTGGTCCAGCTTTGCATTGATTTTATTGGATTTTTTGGAAATTTTGGTAGGCCCGGAGGGACTTGAACCCCCAACCAAGGCGTTATGAGCGCCCTGCTCTAACCATTGAGCTACAGGCCCCCAAGGTCTGCGCCATGGCTTACGCATTCCGCCCGCGCGGGTCAAGAATATGCCCGGTGTGGCCGCCATATCCGTTGCCCCGCCGCGCCCTTTGCGCTAAGCCGCGCGCCAACGGGGTCCACTGGCGGAGATGCGGGCGATGAGCACGGGCGCGAACGAAGGCAAGAACGGGCTGACCTATGCTGATGCAGGTGTCGATATCGACGCGGGCAATGCGCTGGTCGAGCGGATCAAACCGGCGGCCAAACGCACGGCCCGCTCGGGCACCATGTCGGGGCTGGGCGGCTTTGGCGCGCTGTTCGATTTGAAGGCTGCGGGCTATAGCGATCCGATCCTGGTGGCGGCGACCGACGGGGTGGGCACCAAGCTGCGCATCGCGATCGACACTGGAAATGTGGACACGATCGGCATTGACCTGGTGGCGATGTGCGTCAACGATCTGGTGTGTCAGGGTGCGGAACCGCTGTTCTTCCTGGACTATTTCGCGACCGGCAAGCTGGAACTCGACCCCGCGACGCGCATCATCAACGGCATTGCCGAGGGGTGCGCGCAATCGGGTTGTGCGCTGATCGGCGGCGAGACTGCCGAAATGCCGGGCATGTATCACAAGGGTGATTTCGATCTGGCGGGCTTTGCCGTCGGCGCGATGGAACGCGGCAGCGACCTGCCCGCCGGTGTGGTGGCGGGCGATGTGCTGCTTGGGCTGGGCTCGAACGGTGTGCATTCGAACGGCTACAGCTTCGTGCGCAAGGTGGTCGAGCTGTCGGGTCTGGGTTGGGACGCGGATTGCCCGTTTGCAAAGGGCAGCCTTGGCGCGGCCCTGCTGGCGCCGACCCGGCTTTATGTCATGCAGGCGCTGGCGGCGGTGCGGGCGGGCGGCGTGCATGCGCTGGCCCATATCACCGGCGGCGGGCTGACCGAAAACCTGCCGCGCGTTCTGCCCGAGGGCCTGGGCGCCACGATTGATCTGGACAGCTGGCAATTGCCGGGCGTGTTCCGCTGGCTGGCGGAAACCGCCAATATGGCCGAACCCGAGTTGCTGAAAACCTTCAACTGCGGCATCGGCATGATCTGTGTGGTCGCCGCCGAGCGCGCCGACGATCTGGCCGCGCTGCTGGCCGGGGCGGGCGAAACCGTCACCCGCATCGGCACCGTGACCGAAGGGCAGGGCGTCGCCTACACGGGCGCCTTGCTGTGATCCCACGCGTCGCGATCCTGATTTCGGGGGGCGGCTCGAACATGGTCCGTCTGGTCGAGGCGATGCAGGCCGAAGGCTTTGCCACGCCGGTGCTGGTGGCCAGTAATGACGCCGCCGCCAGTGGGCTGGACCGCGCCGCGAAACTGGGCGTGCCCACGGCCGCCATTGATCACCGCCCCTTCGGCCGCGACCGCGCCGCATTCGAAGCCGAGCTGCTGAAACCAATTCTGGCCGCCGCCCCCGATGTGCTTTGCCTTGCAGGCTTCATGCGGGTGCTGACGCCGGAGTTCGTGGGGCGTTTTGCCGGGCGGATGCTCAATATCCACCCCTCGCTTTTGCCGAAATACCCCGGGCTTCACACCCATCAGCGCGCGCTGGACGCGGGCGACACCGAGGCCGGCTGCACCGTGCATGAGGTCACGCCGGTGCTGGACGACGGCCCAATCCTGGGTCAGGCCCGTGTCGCGATTGAACCGGGCGACAGCGCCGACACGCTGGCCGCGCGGGTGCTGGTGCAGGAACACCGGCTGTATCCGGCTGTGCTCAAACGCTTTGCTTCAGGCGAACGCACGCCGCTTCTTCTTGGCTGAAATACTCCCGCCGGAGGCTCCGCCGCGCCGCCACGCCGCAGCCTGTGGATATTTTCACGTATCGTGAAAGCCTGCACACTTTTCTTTCGCGCCCCGCTCGCCTAAAGGAAAGATGACGGCGGGATGACCCCGCGGATACCGAAAGCGCGCGATGCAGACCATTACCACGACCGAAGCCCTGGCAGAATTCTGCGCAAAGGCGAAATCTGAACCCTACGTCACCGTCGATACAGAATTCCTGCGCGAGCGGACCTATTGGTCGAAGCTGTGTCTGGTGCAGATGGCGCTGCCCAGCCATGGCAAGGAAGAGGGCGAAGCCGTTCTGGTCGATCCGCTGGCCGACGGGATCTCGCTGGAACCGATGTATGACCTGTTCCGCCACGAGGGCACCGTCAAGGTGTTTCACGCCGCGCGTCAGGATCTGGAGATCTTCTTCACCGAAGCGCAGGTCTTCCCGATCCCGTTGTTTGACACTCAGGTCGCGGCCATGGTCTGCGGTTTTGGCGAACAGGTGGGTTATGAGACCCTGGTGAAAAAGATCGCGCGTCAGCAGCTGGACAAGACCTCGCGCTTCACCGACTGGTCGCGCCGCCCGCTGACCGATGCGCAGCTGAAATATGCGGTGGCCGATGTCACGCATCTGCGGGTGATCTATGAATTCCTGTCGCGCGAACTCAAGAAATCGGGGCGTGAACCCTGGGTCGAGGAAGAGGAAGGAATTCTTCTGAACCCCGAAACCTATATCACCCGCCCGGAAGAGGCGTGGATGAAGGTGAAAACCCGTACCACCTCGGGGCGGTTTCTGGCGGTGGTGCGGGAACTGGCGCGGTTCCGCGAAGGGTATGCGCAGAATAAAAATATCCCACGCTCGCGCATCTTCAAGGACGATGCGCTGTTGGAGCTGGCCTCGACCAAGCCCACCAGCTTTGACGAGCTGAACAAATCGCGCCTGTTACTGCGCGAGGCGCGGCGTGGCGACATTGCCGATGGCATCATCACTGCGGTGAAAGCGGGGATGGAGGTCAAGCCCGAGGATTTCCCGCGTGTCCCCGAAGAGGCGGCACAGCTGCAGGTCAATACCGCGCTGGCCGATCTGCTGCGGGTGCTTTTGAAGGCAAAATCCGAAGAGGCGGGGGTGGCGGCGAAACTGATCGCCTCGGCCTCGGATCTGGACCGGATCGCGGCGGGAAAGCGCGATGTCGATGCGCTCACCGGCTGGCGGCTGGATGTGTTCGGTCGCGATGCGCTGCGTCTGGCACATGGCGAAATTGCCCTGACGGCCTCAGGCGGTGCGGTGCGCGTGGTCACGGTTTAAGCGCGGGCGCCTGTCGCACCCTGGAAAAACGGATAAAGGCCGGGATGATCCCCGGCCTTTATCCATTCTGCACTGTCTGGCAGTTTAGCGGCTGACCGACCGGGCATTGCCCGCGGCATTGACCACAACTTTGCTGACCGAGGCCAGGCGCGCGTTCGAAATGAAGGCCGCCACCGTGACTTCGCGCGACTCCGGTGTGCCAACGCGATTGGCCGCAGCAGAGCCGGGCGCGGGTTCGGCCAGCACGAAGCGATAGCTCATTACCCCATCCACCGGATAGCCGTCATTGTCGGCGATCAGTTCGGCATCCCACCAGCCCTGCGTCGGCGGCAAACCCGCAGCGGAAATGATCGCGCCCCCTTGCGTTGGTTTGATCTCCAGCCGCGTGATCGTTGCGGCCTCGATGCGGAAATCGCCGCGCTGTTCGACATAGCCGCCTTCGGGTGCCAGCGTCGTGGCCTCGGGTTTCGACTTGCCGAACCAGTTGAACGGGTTCAGGCGGCTTTGCCCAAATCCGCACCCGGCCAGAGCCGTGGCAAGAACGAGCGAGGCGATCAGGGGCGTTTTCATGGGGTCTCCCGGGGCAACGGCGGCGTTCTGCCTTGGGTAGCCCATCGCGCGGGGTTTGAAAAGCCGCCACTGGACCCTTGGCGTCCCGCGCGCTAGGCAGGGGCAAGTGACAGGAGGGGCAAATGGCCGCGCAAGCCTTTGAAGAGATCGCCGAGACCTTCGAATTTCTGGACGATTGGGAAGACCGCTATCGCCATGTGATCGAGCTGGGCCGCGAAATGCCGCCGCTCGACGAGGCGGTCAAGGTGCCCGCCACCAAGGTCGAGGGCTGCGCCAGCCAGGTCTGGTTGTTGCCGCGGATCACCGGGCAGGGGCCACAGGCGCGGTTCGATTTCGACGGCGAGTCGGATGCAATGATCGTGCGCGGGTTGATCGCAGTGCTGCATGCGCTCTATTCCGGGCTCAGCGTGACCGAGGTGCTGGCCGTCGATGCAACGGCGGAACTGGGGCGGCTCGGGCTGACCGAACACCTCAGCCAGCAACGTTCGAACGGGGTGCGCGCGATGGTCGAGCGGATCCGGCTTCTGGCGGCGCAGACGGCGGCGGGCTAGGCCGGGCTGGGGGCGCTGCCCCCTCTGCGGCTACGCCACATTCACCCCCGGGATATTTTTGCCAAGATGAAAGCCCGGAGCCGTAAGCCTTTTCAACTTGGCAAAAATATCCCTGGGGGAGGCCGAGGGCCGGGGGGCAGCGCCCCCTTGCCCCGGCGATTTCAGGCGGGGCTCAGCCCTGTGCCGCGGTGATGATGATTTCCACCTTATAGCCGGGGGCCGCCAGTTTTGCCTCGCCGGTGGCGCGTGCCGGGCAGTTGCCTGCGGGCACCCAGCTGTCCCAGACCGCGTTCATTTCCGCGAAATCGGCGATGTCGGCCAGCCAGATCTGAGCGCTCAGGATCCGGGTCTTGTCCGAGCCCGCCGCGGCCAGCAGACGGTCAACATTTGCCAGAATGGCGGTGGTCTGTTCGGTCACGCTGGTGTCGGGGGTGCCGACCTGTCCGGCCAGCCAGATCATCCCGTTATAGGTGACGGCTTCGCTCATCCGTGCGCCGCATTCGATGCGTTTAATCTCGGCCATCGGGCCCTCCTGTTGCTGATGCTCTGGCCCGCTTTAGCCAAGCCACCGCGCGCATGCCAGTGCAAAGCGCGCGGGGAAGGACGCGCAATCTGCAGGCAGGACGGGCGCCAAAGAACCGGGCCCGAGCGCATGGCTGAATTGCACGCAGCGAATAAACTTCTTGAAACGCTGGGGAAATGGGACCAAGGTTTACGCAGTGTAAACGTCTCGGAGGGGACGGGGCGTTTTAAGGGGGGCGAATTGATGACAAGCGATAGAAAAGCGCTCATTCATTGTACGCTTACCGTAACACTATCTCCCTCAGTCACGGCTTATCAAGCACTCCGTCTGGCCAAAGTGTCGCATCTGCGTGGGCTTCGGGGCGCGTCCGGCACGCATTTCGCGCCAGGTAAAACGCGTGGCGCGCAATGAGCCGTTTCATCGAGACAGGCTCGCGTCGCGCTGACACAGCACCGAAGTCCGGTGCGATGTTGCGGGCTGGCGATCCGTCTGTTTCCGATCCTTCATCCTTATCTAATGGGGCGCCACTGGCCGCCTGTCGCGAAGGGGGGCGGGGTTTGCCCGTGCTGCCCGTTTCATGACGCCTGCCGGGCCTGCGCGCTCGGCACAATCCACTACGACCCGAGAGGACTTCATGCCGCTTCGCCTAGCCTTATCTACCCCCCGACACCTTGTTGCCGCGCTTGGCGTGGCGGGCCTTTTGGTGGCCGGGGCTCTTGTTCCTGCGCTTGCGGAAACGTCTGCGGGGGCCCTGCCTGACCCCGCCGCCGCCACTGCCGCGCGCCCGATGGTCATGGTCAACGGGTTTCGCACAGCCCAGTTCGGAATGGACGAAAAGGCGGTGCGCGCCGCGATCACCAAGGATTTCGGCACCAAGAGCGACAAAATTCAGGCCGGGGAGAACGCGGTCGAGCGGACCAAGATTCTGACCATTGCGGTGCCGGACCTGATCCCTGACGGCGGCGTGGCGCAGGTGTCTTATGTCTTTGGCTATGCCACCAAGAAGCTGATCCAGGTGGGTGTCACCTGGAGCGCCAAGACCGACCCCGCGATGACCGCGAAAATCCTGTATGACAACGGCGACGTGTTGCGCAGCCATTTCATGGCCGAGGCCTATGCCCCTGAATCGGTCAAAACGAATGTGGCGCTGCCGAACGGGATCTTGATGTTCCGTGGCGCCGATGCGGCCGATCACGCGACGCTTTTGCTGCTGCAGGGCACTTACACGACGGGCGAAGACGGGCGCAAGACACTGACCCCCGCCAGCCTTGATCTGCTGTATTCCGCAGATCCCAACGAACCTGACATTTTCCAGCTCCCGAAAGGGTCGTTCTAATGACCAAAACTGCAAATACCACCAAAGGCAGCAGCGACACTGCCGAGCTGGATCGCCCCGAGGCAGATCTGCCGTCGGCGACCCTGACCGGGCAGGCTGAGACCCAGGCTGATGCCGTGGCCACCGCGCCTGCGGTCAACGTGGTCGAGGGGTTTCGCTCGGCCAAGTTCGGGATGGATGAAAAGGCGGTGCGCGCGGCGATCGAGGCAGATTTCGCGCTCAAGGATGACGCGGTTCAAGTCGGCGAACATTCGGTCGAACGCACCCAGATCCTGTCGGTCGCGGTGCCGAACCTGATCCGCCATGGCGGCGTGGCGCAGGTTTCCTATGTCTTTGGCTATCTGACCAAAAAGCTGATCCAGGTGGGTGTCACCTGGAGCGAAAAGACCGATCCCGCGATGACCGCGACCATGCTGTATGAAAACGGCGAATTGCTGCGCAACCATTTCATGGCCGAGGCCTATGCACAGAATTCGATCAAGACCAACGTCGTGATCGGCAGCGGGATCTTGATGTTCCGCGGTGTCGATGCCGAGGACCACGTCACGCTGTTGCTGTTGCAAGGGTCGTTCTCGAGCGGGCCGGACGGTGGCAAGACGCTGACCCCTGCCAGCCTTGACCTGCTGTATTC
>JAQTYE010000151.1 GCA_028749255.1 Paracoccaceae bacterium
GACCGGCCAGCAGGTCATGGCGGGCATCATGGCCCGGGTCGGCAAGATCCCCGGGATCAAGGCCGAGTTTCTGGCCCAAGATCGCGGCCCCGCCTCGGGCAAGCCGATCCAGCTGCGGCTGAAGGGCGACGATTTCGGGCCCTTGGGCGCGGCCGTTGACTATGTCGAGGCGCATCTTTCGGGCATGCGCGGCGTCACCGCCATCGAAGACACCCGCCCCCTGCCCGGCATCGACTGGGAAATCGACGTTGATGTGACCCGCGCAGGCCGGTTTGGTGCCGATGTGGCCACGGTGGGCGGCATGGTGCAACTGGTCACGCGGGGCATCTTGCTGGATACGATGCGGGTCGATAGCTCGGACGAGGAAATCGACATCCGCATCCGCCTGCCGCAGGCCGACCGGGTGCTGAGCACGCTTGACACGCTGAAGCTGCGCACCGCGCAGGGGCTGGTGCCCTTGGCCAATTTCATCACCCGCACCCCGGTGCCGAAACTGGGCCGCATCGACCGGGTCGATCAGACCCGGTATTTCGACATCAAGGCCGATGTGCTGGACGGGCTGGTGAAGGACGACGGCACGCCGATCAACGGCAACGAACGCATCGCGGCACTGGGCAAATGGCTGGAAACCGAGGCCCGGCTGCCCCCCGGCGTCAGTTGGGAATGGGCGGGCGACATGGTGGACCAATCCGAAAGCCAGGCCTTCCTGACCACCGCCTTTGCCGGTGCGCTGGCGCTGATGTTCGTGATCTTGCTGGCGCAATTCAACAGCGTTTACAATGCGGTTCTGGTGCTGCTGGCGGTGGTATTGTCCACCGCCGGGGTGCTGGTGGGCATGTTGGTGATGGACCAACAATTTTCCATCATCATGACCGGCGTCGGCATTGTTGCACTGGCGGGGATCGTGGTGAACAACAACATCATCCTGATCGACACCTATCAGGAGTTTTCCCGCTACATGCCCCCGATCGAGGCCGTGATCCGCACCGCCGAACAGCGCCTGCGCCCGGTCGCGCTGACCACGATCACCACCATGGCGGGGCTGGCGCCGATGATGTTTGGCCTCAGCCTCGATTTCTTCAATGGCGGCTATTCAGTCAACAGCCCGACCGCGCTGTGGTGGAAGCAACTGGCGACGGCGGTGGTGTTTGGTCTGGGCATCGCGACCGTGCTGACGCTGATCCTGACGCCTGCGCTGCTGGCGATCCGCATCTGGTTTAGCGCGGGCGCTTATCGCAGCGGGCGGGCCCTGTCGGCCTTTTTGCAGGGCAGTGACAGCCGGGCTGCGCGCGATCTGGCGCTGGAGCGCGCGGCGCGCAGTTTGGGCGGTGCGCAGATCCTGTGGGACGAGCAGCCCCAAATCACCCGGGACAAGACGCCCCCGGCCCTGCCCCACGGCCCCGCGTAACCGCCGCTCAGCGCAGGCGGCGGGTGATCCGGGCGGCCTGACGGGCGCGTTTCACCGCAGCCCGGGCGTTTTGCGCCTGATTGCGTTCCTCGGGGGTCATCGCGGCTTGCGATTTACCCTTGCCCGCCGCCATGTCGATGCCCTTGGTGATCCCGAGGTTCAGCAGGCGGCGCATGATCGTATTGATCGCCGTGGTGATCAGCCGGTCCAGAGTCATTGATCTATCCTCATTCCTCGAAGAGTTCAGACTGGCCGTTGACATCGGCCTCGTCATCGTCACGGTCCGCGCCCGGCATCGGACGGCTGTCAAGTAACCCGGCCGCGCGCAGTTCTTTCAGCCCGGGCAGGTCACGCGCGGATTCCAGACCGAACTGGTCCAGAAACTCGGGCGTCACGACAAAGGTCACAGGGCGGCCCGGCGTCATCCGGCGACGGCCAAAGCGAATCCAGTCCATCTCCAGCAATTGGTCGATCGTACCACGGCTGACCGCCACACCGCGAATTTCTTCGATCTCGGCGCGGGTCACAGGCTGGTGATAGGCGATGATCGCCAGCGTCTCGATCGCGGCGCGGCTCAGCTTGCGCTGCTCGACCGTTTCCTTTTGCATCAAGAACGCCAGGTCGGGCGCAGTGCGCAGCGCCCAGGCCTCGCCGACCTTGACCACCCGCACGCCGCGCCCGTCATAGCGGCGGCGCAGATAGGCCAGCGCCTCGGCCGGATCGCAGCCATGCGGCATGCGCGTTTCCATCTCGCGCAAGGTGACGGGTTCGGGCGAGGCAAACAAAATTGCCTCGACCATGCGTTCCTGTTCCGCAATCGGCGGCGCTTCAAACAGCGAGGGGGCGAATTTTTCGGTCATGTGCTGCGCGGTGTGGTGCGGGCGCGGATCGAGATCGGCGCGAAGGTTTCGGATTGGCGCAGCTCGATCTGGCCCTGTTTGGCCAGTTCCAGCGAGGCCGCGAACGTGGCGGCGGTGGCCGAGCGGCGGCGTTTGGGATCCGCGCCCCAGCCCTCGGGCAGATAGCTGATCAGATCGGTCCAGCTGCCGGCAAAGCCGATCAGCCCGCGCATCCGGTCCAGCGCCTGCTCCATCGTGAAAACGTCTTTGCGGTCAAACGCATAGGGGCGAAATTCGTCGCGCGTGCGGATCCGGGCATAGGCCTGCATCAGATCCAGCAGGCTGGCCGAATAGCGGACCTGCCGCACCGTGGCCACCTCTTCGCTGGCCCCGCGCGCAAAGAAATCGCGGCCCAGACGGTCGCGGCCCATCAACTGCGCGGCCGCCTCGCGCATCGCAGCCAGCCGTTCCAGCTGAAACGCCAGATGCGCGGCCATATCCTCGGCGCTGGGGCCATCGGCGCCGGGTTCAGGCGGCAACAGCAGACGCGATTTCAAAAACGCCAGCCACGCCGCCATCACCAGATAGTCGGCGGCCAGTTCGATGCGCAACGCGCGCGCCTCATCGACGAAGCGCAGATATTGCTCGGCCAGATGCAGCACCGAAATCCGCCGCAGATCGACCTTTTGCGTGCGCGACAGGGTCAGCAGCAGATCAAGCGGGCCCTCGAAGCCCTCGACGTCAACGATCAGCGCCTCGGCCTGCAGCCGGTCGCTGATGCTTTGCGCCTCGAACAGATGGGTATCAGGGTCAGCCATGCTCCGCGCCATTCAGAAGGCCTTCAAGTTCAGCCTCCAGCGCGCGCATGTCAACCGCCTCGGGTGTGATGCGCCGGGCCAGCGCGGCCTGCGCCCGGGCAGCGGCGGCGGGCGTCATCGTGCCTGCTGCCCCGGCCACGGCGACCATCGCAGGCAGATCGCCCTTGCAATGCAGCACCACATCGCAGCCCGCCACAATCGAGGCACGGGCGCGGTCGGCCATGCTGCCCGCCAGCGCCTCCATCCCGATATCGTCGGTCATCAGCAGGCCGTGAAAGCCGATCTGATCGCGGATCACCCCGATCATCCGGGGCGATTGCGTCGCAGGGGCGTCATCCAGCGCGGTGAAGCGGATATGCGCGGTCATCCCCAGCGGCAGGTCGGCCAGCGCGGCAAAGGGGGCAAAGTCCGTCGCCATCAGGTCATCGGCACTGGCCGTCACCACCGGCAGGTGCAGATGGCTGTCGGCCTCGGCGCGGCCATGGCCGGGAATGTGCTTGATCACCGGCAAGACGCCCCCCGCCAGCAGGCCATTGGCCGTGGCGCGGGCATTGCGGATGACACTGGCGGCATCGGTGCCAAAACAGCGGTTGCGCAGGAACGGATGGGTGCGTGGCCCGGCAATATCGCAGGTCGGCGCGCAATTCGCGTCAATCCCCACCGCGCGCAACTCCGCCGCTTGCAGCCGCGCGCGCAGCCACAAATGGCGTTCGGCGCCCGGCAGTGCGGCCTGATCCAGCGGCGCCATCCATTCGCGCCACTGCGGCGCGCGCAGCCGCTGCACCCGCCCGCCCTCCTGGTCGATCAGGATCGGCGCCTCGCGCCCGACGGCGGCGCGCAGATCGGCACACAGCGCACGCAGCTGATCGGGCGTATCGACATTGCGGCCAAACAGGATGAATCCCCAAGGGTCGGCGTCGCGAAAAAATGCGGCCTCGTCGGCGCCCAGGCGCAGCCCGGCACAGCCGAAAATCGTGGCGCCGGTGATCGGCGCATCGGCGGCCATCACCGCACCAGCGCCGGGATGCAATTGGTCTGTTCGGCGACAAGGGCGGCACAGAAACGGCGCGCCTCGTCCACATTCTCGAACCCCTGCACCCGCAACCGATAGAAGGTGCGCCCCCCCGATGCGGCCGCTTGCACGACACGTTTCTTGCCGACCATCAGCGCCTCGAACCGGGTCGCGACGCGGTCCCATTCTTTCTGCGCGATCTCGGGGCTATCGAAAGCCCCCAGCTGCACCAGACGGGTGCCCTCGGGCAGGCTGGCAGGGTCAAGATCAATCGTCTCGGGGGCGGCGCCCCCCAATGCAGCGGCCACTTCGGCAGCGGCGCTTTCGGCAACCAGATCCAGCGCCGGACGCGGAAGCGGGCGCGGCGAACGGGTCACACCGGGCACTGTGGCCGGGATCACACCAGCGGGCTGTGCGGCAGCAGCGGCATCTTCGACCACGGCATCGGGCGGCATGACGACAGTGCCATCGGCTTCGGCCAGCGCCGCGTCGGTATCGGGCAGGGCCTCGGGTTGCAGGGCCAGCGCCTTCGCCCCTGCAGGCACATCAGCCACCGGCAGCGCCGGGGCCGCAGCCACGACAGGCGCCGCAATCGTGCGACGCGGATTGGGCAAGGGCGCGAGTTTGGTCATCGGTTGATCGGCATCGGTCAGGCCGGTGGGCTCGGGCGCCAGCAACACCTGTTCGGGCGCAGGGGCGGCCAGACCGGTGCCTGCCACCGCATTGACCGACAGTCCGACATGGCGCGCCAGATCGCCGCCCGGATCTTCGGGCGCGATACGGGCCGGGCCTTCAAGCGCGCGGATCACCGGAACCCCGGTCACATCGCGCACCGCCAGCCGATAGCCCCAGACCACAACCCCCAGGATCAGCGCGATCGAGGTCGCAGCGCCGGCATATTGCACCAGACGGGATGCGGGGGCTGCAAAGGGTTGCGGCGCGGAAGGCTCCGCGCCGTCATAGCCGTAAGTGCCGCTGTTGCGGGACTGCATGCTCGCCATTCCTGCCTTGCCGCCGATTTGCCCGGCTTTACTGCCAATCCCCCGGCGGCGGTGCGCTTCAGCGCATCTCTTCTGCCGGGGTTACGCCCAGAATAGCAAGGCCTGCGGAAATAACAACGGCACAGGCCCGCGCCTGGGCGATTTTCGCCGAGGTGGCGGCGACATCGCCGTCCTGCACGAACCGCAGGCCGGGCTCTTCATTGCCGCGATGCCACAGCGCATGCAGATCAGAGGCGACTTCATACAGGAAAAACGCGATCCGATGCGGTTCATTGGCACGGGCGGCGATTTCCACCTGACGCGGCCATTCCGCGATCTTCTTGGCCAGCGCCAGTTCCGCCTCGTGGGTGTTGCGCGCCAGATCGGCCCCGACCAGCGCCGCATCCGACACGTCGATCCCCAGATCCACCGCCTTGCGCAGCACCGAGGCGACCCGGGCATGTGCGTATTGCACGTAGAACACCGGGTTGTCCTTGGACTGTTCCAACACCTTGGCGAAGTCGAAATCCAGGGGCGCATCGTTCTTGCGGGTCAGCATGTGGAACCGGGTCACGCCCGCCCCCGCCTGTTCGACCACATCGCGCAGGGTCACGAAGGTGCCCGCGCGTTTGCTCATCTTGAAGGGTTCGCCATTCTTGAACAGCTTGACCAGCTGGATCAGCTTGATATCGAGCGAAACCTTGTTTTCGCTGAGCGCGGCCACAGCCGCCTTCATCCGTTTGACATAGCCGCCATGGTCGGCGCCGAACACGTCGATCAGCTGGTCAAACCCGCGCGCGATCTTGGTCCAGTGATAGGCGATGTCGGGCGCGAAATAGGTCCAGCTGCCATCCGATTTCTTGACCGGGCGATCCACGTCATCCCCAAAGGCGGTGGAGCGGAACAGCACCTGTTCGCGCTCTTCCCAGTCTTCGGGCAGCTTGCCTTTCGGCGGTTCCAGCGTGCCGGTGTAGATCAGCCCCAGATCCTGCAACCGCTGCAGCGCGGCCTCGATCTGGCCGGTGCCATACAGCGCCTTTTCCGACGAGAAGACATTCATCTTCACGCCCAGCAGTGCCAGATCCGCGCGGATCATGTCCATCATCGCCTCGGTGGCGAAAGTGCGGATGTCGGCCAGCCAGACCTCTTCGGGCGTGTCCAGCAGGCTGGCGCCATATTTCGCCTTCAGTGCCTCGCCGACCGGGATCAGGTAATCACCGGGATACAGGCCTTCACGGATTTCGGGCTCCAGCCCGTTCGCCTCGCGGTAGCGTTCAAACGCCGAACGCGCCAGCACATCGACCTGCGCACCCCCATCGTTGATGTAATATTCGCGCGTCACATCGTAGCCCGCGAAATCCAGCAAGGACGCCAACGCATCGCCAAACACGGCCCCACGGGTATGGCCGACGTGCATCGGTCCGGTCGGGTTGGCCGAGACATATTCGACATTGACCTTGATCCCGCGTCCCAGCGTGGACCGGCCAAAGCTCGCACCGGCGGTCAGCGCGGCGCGCAGAACCTCGGCCCAGACGTCAGGCACCAGACGCAGGTTCAAAAACCCCGGACCCGCCACTTCGGCGGCGGCAATACGCGGATCGGCGGCCAGCTTGGTGGCCAGCGCCTCGGCGATGTCACGCGGTTTCAGCCCGGCGGGCTTGGCCAGCACCATCGCGGCATTGGTGGCCATGTCGCCATGCAGCGGATCGCGCGGCGGTTCCACCGCGACATTGGCGAAATCGAGGCCCGCGGGCAGTTGCCCGTCAGCGACCAGGGTGTCCAGCGCAGCGATCACAGCGCCGCGAATATCGGCAAAGAGGTTCATTTCAGGCATCCTTCGTTGCCCTTCCCCTGCCAGAGCCGGGGCCGGACGTCAATGGTCAGGCCAGGAACCGGGAGCGCACGCCAGGGGGCTCTGCCCCCGTCCTGCGGACTCCCCCGGGATATTTTTGGCTTTGTTGATCGCGAAACCGCTCAGGGCAGCGGCCCGAGGGGTGCCGGGCTGGGCGCGTCGGCGGCTGGCTGCGGCACCGCCGGGGCATTCTGCGCCGCGGGCGGCAGCAGCGCGAGAATGCGGTGGCCAGGCTCGGCATGCAGCGTGTCGGTGTCAGTCACGAAGCGCAGGGCACCCTTCGCGTCGATACGCAGGAGCGCCAGCGCACCGGGGCGTTTGGCGCGCCAGTCATCCAGCCCGTATTCCGCCGTCAGACGGGTCAGGCGGAAGCGCCAGCCCTGATCCAGCAGATCCTCGAAACCGGCCAGGGTGCGCCCCGCGCCAAACGGGCGCCCGCCCAGCTGTTTTGGCAGCGTGTGACGGGGGCGGTCCTCTTTGTGGCGGGCAATCTGCCAGACCGCATCACGGCCCAGTTCCGGCGCCAGATCGGTGGCGACCAGCGTGTTATAGGCATCGTTGTCGGTGGCCGCCAGAACCGTGCCGAAACTGAGCAATTCAAGACTGTCTTCGGCCGCCTCTCCCAGCACATCGCCGTAAAACGTGCGCAGACCGGCCGCGCGCGGGCGGATCAGATGGGCGTGGTTCGGATCGGTGATCAGCACCGGCACCTCGGCCTTGACCAGAGTTTCCGCCAGCTGCGTGGTAAAGCGCGAGCCGCCCACGATCAGCAGGCCCGGCGCCTCGGTTCCGGCCAGACCAAAGCGGCGCGCCAGAGGCGCCAGCGTGAAGCCGTGCAGCACCACCGTGGCCAACACCAGCAAAAACGCCAGCGGCCCGATGCGCGCGCCATCCGTGATCCCTGCCTCGGCCAGACGTTGACCAAACAGCCCTGCCACGGCCACCAGCACCACGCCGCGCGGGCCCGTCAACGCGATGAAGGCACGTTCACGCCAGGGCAATGCCGTTCCCAAAAGCGCGATCACCACCGTCGCAGGCCGCGCCAACAGCACCACCACCGCCACGAACGCCGCCGCGCGCCAGTCAAGCTGCGCCAGATGCGCGACATCAAGCCCCGCCGCCAGCAGGATGAAGACCCCCGAAACCAGCAGCACGGTGGCATGTTCCTTGAACCTGCGCAGTTCCGTCATCGAGGGCAGATCGGCATTGGCAATCACCAGCCCCATCACCGTCACCGCCAGCAATCCGCTTTCGTGCAGCACCGCATCCGACAGCGCGAACACCGCCAGCAGGGTGACGAACAGCACCGGCACTTTCATGTATTCCGGCACCAGCCCGCGCCGAAACGCCCGCGCGATCCCGAAATAGCCCGCAGCCGCCCCCAGCATGGCGGCAAAGCCGATCCCAAGCGCCAGATCCAGCGCCGCCTCGGCCGCGCTCAGGCCCGAATGCAGCACCAGCACCACCTCGAACGCCAGAACGGCGGCCAGCGCACCAATCGGATCGTTGACGATTGCCTCCCATTGCAGCAGCTGCGCGGGGCGACGTGCCAGCCGCGCCTGCCGCAACAGGGGCGCGATCACCGTCGGGCCGGTGACGATCAGGATGCCGCCAAAGACGGTTGCCGTTTCCCAGCTGAGCCCCGCCGCATAGACCAGCGCCAGCGTCGAAAACAGCCACCCCAGCGGCGCGCCGATCAGCACCAGCCGGGCCACGCCCGCGCGCGCATCGCCCAGCCGGTGCAGGTCCAGACTCAGCCCGCCCTCGAACAGGATCACAGCCACCGCCAGCGAAATCAGCGGCCCGGTCAGCGCGCCGAAATCGCGCGCCGGGATCAGCAGGCCCAGCCCGGGCCCGATCACCAGCCCCGCCGCCAGCATCAACACAATCGCGGGCAGCCGCAGCCGCCAGGCGAGCCATTGCGCGCCAACCCCGCAAGCGCCCACCAGCGCGAACGCCATCGCCGGGCCCAGCCCCTCTGTCAGTTCCGCTGCCATCTGTTCCCTGCCCGTAATTTCCGCCCAAACAAGGCAGTTTCACCCTGATGATGCAAGCCTGACGCCCTCGCACGCGGCTAGATTGACCTTTTTGCCCGGATGATGT
>JAQTYE010000152.1 GCA_028749255.1 Paracoccaceae bacterium
GGGCTGTTTTCGCGCGTGGCAAGCGTCACGTTCGGGCCCTATGTGCGCTTTGAGCTGGGGCGCAGCCAAGTGGATACGAGCGATGCAAAATGGCATCCGCCCGGCTCGTCCGATCCGACCGTGTTCTTCTCGACCGACGAGGGAGATTATACCTCGGGCGCCGTCGCCATGGGCTATGATTTCCAGAATGGTCTGCGCGCAGAGGTGGCCTTCATCGGCACCGGTACCAGTGGTGTGACGGGCAGCTGTTCGTCGGCCAGCGACAGCAGCAGTTGTTCCGAGCATGCCGATATCACGAAGGCCAGCGTGTCAACCTCGGCGCTGATGGGCAACGTCTATTATGCACCGCTTGAGGCGCGCGGTTCGCACAGCATCTTCCAGCCCTTCATTGTGGCGGGTCTGGGTGTGGCGCGGAACACGACCGGCGAATGGACGCGGTATAACGCAGCGTCGGAACGTCCTGAGCGCACCTTCGAAGGGGCTAGCAGTTCGGGGCTGGCGTGGTCGGTGGGTGTTGGCGCCTCGGTGCAGCTGAGAAAACCGGGCGCTTGGCCGATCATTCTGGAAGGCAGCTGGCGCTATTATGATTATGGCACAGCCAAAGGGGGCGCGACGGCGTTGCCGGAGAACGGTGAATCCTCGCCGATTACCCCGCTGCAGTTCGACCATACCGATCAGGTTCTTGCCGTGGGTCTGCGGATCCCGCTGCGTCGCTACTAAGATCAAAGCCCGGTCTTGCGCCGGGCTTTTTGATTTCAGATCCCCAGCAAACCCGGCAGATCGAACATCGAGGTGAACAGCACCGCGCCTTCGGCCTGAAGCCTTGGGTTAGGTCCGTGCGGGGCATAGCCGAAACAGCGCATGCCCGCATTTTTCGCCGCCCGCGCGCCGGTCGCGCTGTCTTCGATCACCACGCAGTCAGCGGGATCTGCACCCAGCACTTGCGCGCAATGTAAATACAGCCCGGGTTGCGGTTTCGGGCAGCCCAGATCCTGCCCCGAGAACATCAGCCCTTCAAGCCGCGCGCGAACGGCCGGGTGTTGGCCCAGTGTCGCCTCCATCTTGGCCATGCGCCCGTTGGAGCCGACGGCGAAGGGAATGCCCGCCGCATCCAGCCGCTGCAGCACCTCGGGGATACCGGGCATCAGCGCGGTGCCCGCGCGCAGCCGATCATAAAGCCGGGCATAATAGGTTTCGACCCAATCCTCGGGCAGGGCCGCGCCCAGTTCGCGGCCGGTGCGCGCCACGCCCTCGATGGTGCCGCCGATGAACAGCGCCTCCAGCTCGGGGATCGTGCGGGTGACGCCATGCGCGGCGAAATCGGACTGGATCAGTTCAAAGGTCGCGGGTTCGCTATCGACCAGAACGCCATCGCAATCGAATAAAACGGCGGCAGGTTTCATGCGGGCATCCGTGCCAGAGTGACGAGCGTGTCGCCGTATTTGCGTTGGTCGATCTGCTCCAGCGGTGCGGGCACGGTGGGGGGGGTATTTTCTTCCCACACCACCATCGCGCCCGGTGCGATCCAGCCATGTTCCAGACAGGATGCCAGCGCGCGTTCGCCCAGACCCATGCCATAGGGCGGGTCCAGAAAGATCAGGTCATAGCCGGCACCCCGACAGGGACCCATGCTGGTGGCATCGCGGCGCCACACGTCGGTCACGCCCATCGCGCGCATCTTCTCGATGTTCTGGCGCAACAGTGCGCGCGCCGCTGTGCCGTCATCGACAAAGGCCACGCGGGCGGCGCCGCGCGACAACGCCTCGAGCCCGAGCGCCCCGGTGCCCGCGAACAGATCCAGCACCCGCGCACCCGGCACCGGATTGCCATGGCTGCCGTTGATCAGCAGGTTGAAGATGCTTTCGCGCACCCGGTCTGTGGTCGGGCGCAGATGCGCCTGCGCGTCGCCTTCGCCCACATCGGCCAGTTTCAGCCCGCGTTTGTCGCCGCCAATAATCCTCATGCCATCAATGCCTTCAGTTCGGTTGCGGGGTCAGCGATCTGCGCGGCGCTCACCGGTTTTGCGCCCTCGATCAGCCGCTTGCCGATCATATAGGCGCGCGGATCGTTCAGCGCATCGACCGCAATCAGCTGGCCTGCGCGGAAATACCAGAAGCTTTGTCCCGCGCCGCCGCCCTCACCCGCGCGGGCGACGACCTGATCGTAGCCGGTGTTCAGCCCCGCGATCTGCAATTTCATGTCGAACTGATCCGACCAGAACCACGCTTTGGGCGCATAGTCGCGCCCGGCGCCCAGCATGTTCGCGGCCACCAGTTCGCCCATGTCGATGGCGTTGCCGACCGATTCAATCCGTGCGGGCCGCCCGTCCAGCGGAAAGGCGGCGCAATCGCCCGCAGCCCAGATCGCCGGGTCATTTGTGCGGCCCTGCGCATCCACGACGATGCCGTTTTCCACCCGGATCCCGGCGGCCTGCGCCAACCCCACCTCGGGGGTTACGCCGATGCCGACAATGGCGAAATCGGCGTCGATCACGCGCCCGTCGGCCAATTCGGCACCGGTCAGGACGGTGTCGCCCATGAGTCGTTTCAACCCGACGCCTTCGATGATCTCAACGCCGTGCGCGGCATGCAGGGTTCGGATCGCGGCCGCAGTCTCGGCACAGGCGACCCGGCCAAGAATACGAGGCGCGGCCTCGATCAGCGTGACCTCCAGCCCCAGTTTGCGCGCAACGGCCGCGGCCTCAAGCCCGATATATCCGCCGCCCACCACGACCAGTCGCCGCCCCGTCACGAATTGCGGCGCCATTGCATCAACGTCGGCCAGCGTGCGGACCACATGCACCCCCGGCAGGCGCCCGCCAATGGTCTCGGGCAGCCAGCGTGGCGTGGCCCCTGTGCACAGCGCAAGCTGGTCATAGCCCAGAACTTCGTCGCCAATCCGCACCGTTTTTGCGGCACGGTCGATGGCGGTGACGCGGGTGCCGGTGCGCAGGGTGATGTCTTGCGCCGCCCACCAGTCATCGGCGCGCAGGGTCAGGCGCTCCAACGGCATGTCGCCCAGCAGATAGGCCTTGGACAGCGGCGGGCGCTGATAGGGGGGGACGGGCTCTTCGCCGACAATCGTTACCGCGCCGACATAGCCCAAGCCGCGCAGTTTCGCCGCCATCGAGGCCGCCGCCTGACCGCCCCCCACAATTACGATGCCCGCCATCATATCCCCTCTGGTCCAATCCGTGCCCGACCCTATATCGTGCGACGAACGATGTGCAACGCGACAGGGAGAGCAACATGAGTATTACGGTCGGAGACAAACTTCCCGGCGCCACGCTGCTGCAGATGGGTGCCAATGGCCCCGAGGCGGTCAGCCTGGGCGACAAGCTGGCAGGCCGCAAAGTGGTGATTTTTGCGGTGCCGGGCGCCTATACCGGCGTGTGCACCACCGCCCATGTGCCCAGTTTCATCCGCACCAAGCCGCAGTTCGACGCCAAGGGCGTGGATGAAATCATCTGCCTGTCGGTCAACGACCCCTTCGTGATGAAGGCCTGGGGCGAGGCAACCGGCGCCGAGGCCGCCGGGATTACCATGCTCGCGGATGCGGAATCGGCCTTTACCTCCGCGATCGAGATGGATTTCACCGCACCGCCCGCCGGGCTGATCAAACGCTCGGCGCGCTATGCGATGCTGGTCGAGGATGGCGTGGTCAAGGTGCTTCACCGCGAAGAAAGCCCCGGCACCTGCGAGATTTCGGCGGGTGAGGGCCTGTTGGCGGCGATCTGACGGTCAGGCGTTTGAAAATTGACGGGGCGCCCGCTGTGGGCGCCCCGTTTCAGTTCGGGCGCTCTGCCGCGACTTTCGGCTCGGCGCGGGTGGGTTCGTAGATCACCGTTTGTGTCGGGAACGGAATGCCTATGCCGTCCGCATCGAAGGCGGTCTTGATCGCGGCGTTCAGATCGCATTTGAGCGCCCACCAATCGGGACTGTTGGCCCAGACCCGAAACACGAAATTGACGGCGCTGTCGCCCAGTTCCTTGACCTTCACGAAGGGCGCGGGCTCGGCCAGAACGCGGGGGTCCTGATGGGCGATACGTTCCAAAATCTCGCTCGCGCGCTTCAGATCGCTATCATAGGAAATTCCTACAGTCAGATCGACCATGCGGGTCGGATTGGCCGAGAAATTCTTGATCGACGATGACCAGATGTCGGAATTCGGCACGATGATCTGCAGCCCGTCATAGGTGCGCAGCTCGGTATAGAATAACGAGATTTCCCGGACCGTTCCGGCCGCGCTGCCAGCCTCGATGTAATCGCCAACGCGGAACGGGCGGAACAGAATGATCATCACCCCAGAGGCCAGATTGGACAACGCGCCCTGCAACGCCAGCCCGATCGCCAGCCCCGCAGCCCCGATCAGCGCAACCAGCGACGTCGTCTGAATGCCGAAACGGTTGAGGATGAAAATCGCGCCCATCGCCAGCACGGCATATTTCGCCAGATTGCCCAAAAACCCGAACAGGGTTGGATCCAGTCGCGGATGGCGCTGACCCAAAGTCACAAGACGCCGCCGGATCCAGCCCGCAAACGCCAGCGTGACCAGCAAGATCACCAAGGCATAAACAACATTCGCCGCCATCAGGACGGCGGCGTTGATTCGTTCCTCGGTCAGCCAGCCATTCAGGGTCGCAAATTGCGTCAGATCCATCCGTTTCTCCTTCATTTTTGACACCAACGTGCGACCGGGTGATCGGGTTCCTGCCGCGCGGGATTTTCTGCACTCAGTCGGCTGGGGTGGCCCGAAACGGCCCGTCCTCGGTCAATATGTCGATGTCCTCGACCACCGCGGCGCGTTCGGCGTCAAGGTAATCTGCCACCGCCCGGCGCAGGCCCGGATGCGCGATCCAATGCACCGAATGGGTGGGCACCGGCAGATAGCCCCGCGCGAGTTTGTGTTCCCCCTGCGCGCCCGCCTCGACCCGGCTCAGGCCCCGGGCAATCGCCCACTCCACGGCTTGATGATAACACAGCTCGAAATGCAGAAAGGCGTGATCCTCGACGCAGCCCCAATAGCGCCCGAACAGCGCGTCGCGCCCGATCAGGTTCAGCGCGCCTGCGACGGGGTGTCCGTCTCGTTCTGCGACGATCGGCAGCACATCGTCGCGCATCTCGTGCAGCGCGTCGAAAAACGCCCGCGTCAGATAGGGGCGGCCCCATTTGCGCGCGCCGGTATCCTGATAGAACGCCCACATCGCCTGCCAATGCGCGGGGGTGATCGCGTCGCCGGTCAGGGCGCGGATCGTGCCGCCAAAATCCTGTGCACGGGCACGTTCCTTGCGCAGCGCCTTGCGCTTGCGCGATGACAGATCGGCCAAAAACGCCTCGAAACTGGTATAGTCGCGGTTCAGCCAGTGAAATTGCTGACCCAGCCGGGGCAGGAACCCTGCGCCCTCGGCCAGTGGTACTTCGTCTTCCGGGCAGAACGTGACATGTGCCGAGGACAGCCCTGCCTGATCGGCAATCTGCGCAATCCCGGCCAGCAGCGCCGCACGCCCCTCGGCCTCGTGCCCGGGGCGGGCCAGCAGGCGCCGCCCTGTCACCGGGGTGAAGGGCACGGCGCATTGCAGTTTCGGGTAATAGCGCCCGCCCGCGCGTTCGAACGCATCGGCCCAGGCGTGGTCGAACACATATTCGCCCTGACTGTGCGATTTGAGGTAAACCGGCGCCACGGCGATCACCGCGTCGCCCTTGCGCGCGAGGAGAGGGCGCGGCTCCCAGCCGGTGCCCGGCCCGACCGAGCCCGAGGTTTCCAGCGCATGCAAAAACCGATGCGTGACAAACGGGTCGCGGGCGCGTCCCTCTGCCGCCTCGGGGCAGGCACAGGCATCCCAGACCGCGGCGGGGATTTCCCCCACGCCGGAAAGCATCGTGATTTCAATCCCGTCGCTCATGCGCACCCCTTTGCGCCATAGGTGGCGCGCAGGCCCGCATCGTCAAGCGGGCTGCGCGGCCAGATAGGTCTCGAAGGTGATATTGTCGGCGATGCGACGCGCCTTGGCCTCGGCCTCGGGCGAACGGATCGTCCAGCACAACACCGCCGCGCCCTGCGCCTTCAGTGCTGCAACCCGTGCCCTGCCCAGATCGGCCGCCTCATGCGAGATGAAACAGGCGCCCACCCGGTCATAATCCGGGATCTGGGCCAGATCTGTCCGCACCGCAGCAGGCAGCAGGGTCCAATCCTCTGGCCGATAGGCCGAGGTGGTCAGCCCGACCGCAATGTCGGGGGCCACCGCATGAAATGCCGCCACCGCATGGGGGTTGAACGACATCACCGCGACCGGCCCGGCATAGCCCGCCAGGGCCGCAGCCACCGCCCGTTCCATCGGGCCGACATCGGGGCCCATCGCACCATCCTGATCCTTCAGCTCGATCAGCAGTGGCACGTGCCCCGCGACAATTTCCAGCACCTCGGCCAGCGTGGGAATCCCGTCTTCGGCATCCAGCAGCCGGGTCGCGCCCAGCTCTGCTGCGCTGCGCCCGCGCGCCGGCCCCGCAACCCCGGTCAGGCGTTTCAGATCGTAATCGTGAAACACCATCGGCACGCCATCGGCCGAAGGCTGCACGTCGATCTCGATGCCATAGCCCGCCGCGACCGCCGCGCGCACGGCGGCCCGACTGTTTTCCGGGCGCCCCGCGGCGCGATCATGCAGCGCGCGATGCGCAATCGGCAGGCGCAGAAAATCGGGATGCAGCATCACGCGACCTCGAAAATCGCCTCGATTTCCACGGCCACGCCCAGCGGCAACGAGGCCGCAGACACCGCCGAGCGCGCATGGCGTCCCGCCTCGCCGAACACTTCGACCATCAGGTCCGAACAGCCGTTGATGACCTTGGGTTGTTCGGTGAACTCGGGCGTCGAATTGACAAATCCCACCAGTTTTACAACCCGCACCACCTGATCCAGATCGCCCAGTGCGGCCTTGGCCTGCGCGATCAGCGACAACCCGCAACGCCGCGCTGCCGCGGCGCCATCTTCGGTCGCCAGATCGGCGCCGAGCTTGCCGGTGATCAACCCCTCGGCAGTGGCAGAAATCTGCCCCGAGACAAACAGCTGATTGCCCGTGCGGACGAAGGGCACATAATTCGCCGCCGGGGTCGGGGCGGCAGGCAGGGTGATGCCCAGTTCTGCCAGACGGGATTCGATCTTTGCCATGACGGCCTCCATTGGTTTCGCGCAAAGGCTAGGACCGCACTACAGCCCCCGCAAGCCCAAACCCGGGGTTTACCTTGCCCAAAATACCTCGGGGGACGCCGCAGGCGGGGGCCGCGCCCCCTCGGGTCAGGCCACCAGCGCCTCGGCCCGTTTCAGATCGACCGAAACCAACTGGCTCACGCCCTGTTCCTGCATCGTCACGCCGAACAGCCGATCCATCCGGCTCATCGTCACCGCATGGTGGGTGATGATCAGGAACCGCGTGTCTGTGCGCCGGGTCATTTCATCCAGCAGGTCGCAGAACCGGGTGACGTTGGCATCATCAAGCGGCGCGTCCACCTCGTCGAGCACGCAGATCGGCGCCGGGTTGGCCAGGAACACCGCGAAAATCAGCGCCATCGCCGTCAGCGTCTGCTCGCCACCCGACAGCAGCGACAGCGTGCTGAGCTTCTTGCCCGGCGGTTGGCACATGATTTCCAGCCCGGCCTCCAGCGGATCGTCGCTTTCGACCAGTTGCAGGTTGGCCGTGCCGCCGCCAAACAGGTGCGTGAACAGCGTGCGGAAGCTTTCGTTGACCTGCTCGAACGCGGTCAGCAGGCGCTCGCGCCCTTCGCGGTTCAGCCCCGAAATCCCGGCGCGCAGCTTGCGGATCGCCTCTTCCAGGTCGGTCTTTTCCTGCACCAGCGTGTCATGTTCGGTCTGCACCTCGCGGGCGTCTTCCTCGGCGCGCAGGTTGACCGCGCCAAGCGCATCGCGCCCGCGTTTCAGCCGTCCGACCTCGATCTCCAACTCTTCGGCCGAAGGCATCTGATCGGGGTCGGCCTCCAGGCTTGCCAGCAGGGTCGCGGGCGTCTGTTCCATCTCGTCGGTGATACGCTCGGCGGCATGGGCCACGGTTTCGCGCGCAGCCTCGACGCGGGCCTCGGCGCGGGCGCGGGCTTCGCGCGCCTCACCGGCCAGACGTTCGGCATCGCGCTCGGCGATTTGCGCCTCGCGCAGCGCGCCCTCGGCGGCAGCCAGCGCATCGGCGGCGGTGGCGCGGCGCGCCTCGGCGGTGTCGATGGCGTCATTCAGATCGTCGCGCTTGGCGGCCAGTTCCTCGGGCACCGCAGCGGCGTCTTCCAGTTCTGCCTCGGTTTCCTCGCGCCGCGCTGCCAGTTCGGCCGAACGTTTTTCCGCCGTTTCGAGTCGGTGTTTCCAACCCGACAGCTCTTTGGTCACTTCTTGCCGCCGCCGCAGCCGGGCCTCGCCTTCGCGGCGGATTTCGTCATGCGCGGACCGCCGCGTCAGCATTGTCACCCGCGCGGCTTCCACAGCCATTTTCACCGCGTCCACCTCGGCGCGGGCGGCCTCCAGATCGGGCAGGGCGGCCAGCTGGCTTTCGGCCTCGCGCAGCGCCATTCGTGCGGCACTGGCGGCTTCGGCATGGCGTTTCACCGCCAGCCCCGCGCTTTCCAGTTTCGAGGCGGTCAACGAACGGTCAGCTTCGGCCCGGCTCAGGGCCCGGCCCGCCTCTGCCACGCGCTGATCGGCGGCGCGACGCGCCTCGCGGGCGCGGGCGTCGGTGGCGCTGGCATCGGCCAGCTGGCGGGTCAGCATCTCATGCGCCTGCCGCGCACCTTCGGCCCGGGCGGCGACCTCTTCCAGATCGCGTTTCAATTCGACCAGCCGGTTCAGCTGTTGCAGGCGCAATGCGGCGGCC